>QHCC01000019.1:0-12960 GCA_003243915.1 Pseudonocardiales bacterium
GATCGGGCCGGTTGGCTGGTGGCGTGGCGGGACCTGTACTCGGTGTGGTGGGCGGCAGCGGCGGCGTGGGCGCGTCGACCTTCGCCGCCGTGCTCGCCGCGGTGAGCACCCGCGCGATACTCGTCGACCTCGACGTGGTGGGCGGGGGAATCGACGTGTTGCTGGGCATCGAAGACGTCCCCGGCGCCCGTTGGTCGGGGCTGCGGGTCGGTGGCGGACGGCTCGACCCGGCCCTGCTCACCGAGGGTTTGCCGCGGTGGGGCTCGGTGCCGGTGTTGGCGGCTGACGCCGCGCCGGCCTCCGCCGACGCCGCGGCGCAGGTGCTCGACGCTGCCGTGGCGCTCGGGCCCGTCATCGTCGACCTCGGCCGCGGTGCCTCGGCGCAGCGCGACGCCGCGGCCAGCCGGTGCGTGCTCGTCGTGCTGATCGCCGTGGCCGAGGTGCGTGGTCTGATCGCCGCCCGCGCGACCGCGGCAGGGTTGCCTGATCCACCACGCGGGCTGGTGCTGCGCCGCGGCTCGGTGTCGCCGGGCGAGGCGGCGGCGCTGATCGACATGCCACTGATCGGAGTCGTGGCGTCCGTGCCGGCAGCGCGCACCGAGCGCGTGATCGACGCGCGCCGGCCACCGAGGGCATTGGCCCGGGTGGCCGCCGGAGTACTCGACGCGGTGACCTCGTGAGCGATCTCGCCTCGCGGGTGCGGCGGCGGATGGCTGCCGGCAGCGGCAGCGGCAGCGGCAGCGACGGCAGCGGTCTCGGACTCGACCTCCTCGTCCGCGACGAGGCCGGGGTCATCGCCGACGATGCCGTTCTCGCCGGGTTGCGCCGCGATGTCGAAGCCGAACTGACAGGCGCCGGCCCGTTGGAGCCGCTGCTGGCCCTCCCCGGCGTGAGCGACGTCCTGGTCAACGGGCCCGACGACGTGTGGATCGACCGGGGCCGCGGGATGGAGCGCACGCCGGTGCGCTTCGCCGACGACGCGGCGGTGCGGCGGCTGGCTCAGCGCCTGGCCTGCGCCGCAGGCAGGCGGCTGGACGACGCCATGCCGTTCGTCGACGCCGCCCTGCCCGACGGGACGCGCCTGCACGCGGTCCTGCCGCCGCTGACCGCCCGCACCACGGTGTCCCTTCGGGTGCTCGCCCGCGAGCGCCACGACCTGGCCGACCTCGTCCGGCTGCGCGCCATGCCGGCACCGCTCGCCGATGTGCTCGACGCGATCGTCGCAGCCCGGCTTGCCTTCGTCATCAGCGGCGGCACCGGCATCGGCAAGACGACGCTGCTCGGCGCCCTGCTGGGACGCGCGCCGGCGACAGAGCGGCTGCTGGTGATTGAGGACGCCGCAGAGCTGGTCGTCGAGCATCCTCATCTGGTGCGCCTGGTGGCCCGGGCCGGCAACGTCGAGGGGACGGGCTCAGTGGGGCTGCGCGACCTGGTCCGGCTGGCGCTGCGGATGCGTCCGGACCGGCTCGTGGTCGGCGAGTTCCGCGGCGCCGAGATGATCGAGCTACTCGTGGCACTGAACACCGGTCACGAGGGCGGCGCGGCCACACTGCACGCCAACTCCGCTCACGACGTACCGGCGCGCTTCGTGGCGCTCGGCGGGCTCGGAGGCCTGGCTGCCGCGGCGGTCACGACCCTGGTGGCGAGTGCGGTCGACGTCGTCGTGCACCTGCGCCGCGACCGCGACGGCCGACGGATCGTCGACGAGGTCGCGATCCTTGACCGCGCCGGCGACGAGCTGAGGGTGGCCTCGGTCTGGTCGGTACGCGCGGGCGTCGGTGCGGCGGCGGTGCGGCTGGCCACCCTGATCGCCGACCGCGGGCAGGTCGTACCCGAGCTGCTGCGATGACCATGCTGAGCTGGCTGGCCCTGGCTGCGGGCGTGGCGATGCTGCCCCTACCGTCGGTGACCGGCCGGCGCACGCTGTGGCTGGCCGGGCGGGGACGCCTCGCCGCAATCCCGCAGCCGGTGCGATTGCCCCGATTTCACCCTCCCGCTGGATTGGTGGCGCTGCTCTCGTGCGCGGCGTGCGCCGCCGCGGCCGGTGTCCTCGGCGGCGTGGTCCTGGGCATCGCGGCGGCGGTGATCGCCGGCACCGTCGCCACGGTGCTGTTGGCCGCCATGCACCGCAGGCGCGCCGCCCGCCGCCGGCGTGGGCTGCTGGCCGCAGTCCGCTTGCTCGTTGCCGAGTTGGAGGTCGGTAGCCGCCCGGCCGCCGCGTTGGGGGCCGCTGCCGCGGTCGCGGCGGATCACGGCGCGGTGCTTGCCCGCGCGGCCGGCACGGCTGCCGCCGGTGGGGACGTGGCCGGCCTGCTGTTCCGCTGCGGCGATGTCGACCTCGCCCCGCTCGCGCATGCCTGGCGGGCGGGCACACTCGTCGGTGCCCCCATGGCCGACGTGCTCGCCCGCGTTGCCGCGGACCTGGCCGACCGTGAGCGACAACAGCGCGCGGTCGCCGTGGCGCTGGCCGGCCCGAACTCCTCGGCCGCCCTGCTTGCCGGGCTGCCAGTGGTCGGGATCGCGCTCGGTGCCGCGATGGGCGCCAGACCGCTGGGGTTCCTGCTCGGTGCGCCGGGTGGCCGCGCACTGTGCTGCGTCGGCGTCGTGCTGGACGCGGCCGGCGTGCTCTGGACGCAGCAGTTGACGACAAGGGCGCAACGCGGATGAGAGTTCGCCCTGAGCAACTCGACGACCGCAGCCGCCACATGTCACGCGGGCCGGCACCAACGCGGGCACGCGCATGATCGGAGCAGCCACCTGGGCGCTGGTCGGGGCTGCGGCGTGGCTGGCGCCGGCGCCTCGTCCGACGAGAAACACGCCCTGGCCGCGGCCGGGCGAGCATCGACGCATTCCGCTGCGGGGGCTTCAGTGGTCAGCGGGAATTGCCTCCGTGGCCGGGTGTGTGGCAATGCTGGGGGTGCCGCACGGGCTGCTGGCCGGAATCGCGCTCGCGCCGGCAGCGGTCTTCCTGGTCAGCCGGCTCGATGCGCGGCCCGCCCGTGCGGCGCCCGACCGTGCCCTGGCCCTGGCTCTGGACCTGGCAGCCGCCGCCCTGCGCGCGGGACAACCGGTCGCGTCCGCGCTGGCGTTGGCGGCACCCGCCGCCGGCCCGTCGACCGCAGCGCAGCTGGCCCAGGTCGTCGGACTGCTGCGGTTGGGTGCCGACCCGGTCGAGGCCTGGCGTGCACTGGCCGACGATGAGGTGCTGGCGCCCGTCGCGCAGGCGGCCTGCCGCAGCGCCGACAGCGGCGTCCGGCTGGCCCGCGGCTGGGAGCAGGCGGCTTGCGACGTACGGGCCCAGGTGCGAGCAGCGGCCGAGGCCCGGGCCCATCGTGCCGGGGTAATCGCCATCGCACCGCTCGGGCTCTGCTTCCTGCCCGCGTTCGTCTGCCTGGGCGTCGCGCCCGTGGTCGTCGGCATCGCCGGAGGAGTCTTCGGCACGGTGCCGTGAGCCCGAGCCGCCGGTCGCGGCTTCTCGGCATGGGGACTGGGAAGAGCATCCGTCGGGCTGGATCTGGCGCGCCCGAGGGTCGATCGCGGCCCCCTATGCGGCGGACCGTCCGCTCCGCGGACCGATCCAGTTGTAGGCTTCGCTCACTTGAGACTGCGGCGCAGGAGCACCACAGACCGTATTCCGACACAGGTGGAGCGAGTTATGGGTGGCAAGAACAAGGGCGGCCGCGAGGTCCGAAAGCCCAAGCAGGACAAGAAACCGAAGGCGTCGACGCAGAGCACGTCCATCGTCCCGCCGTCGGCACAGCCGGCGAAGGCCAAGCAACCCAAGTAGCACCCCCGGGGTCGCTCGTCGGCACCAGCACGATGGCCTCCACCACGACGCCATGGCGCCCGGCTAGCCGCAAAGCGGAGCTGACGACGCGGGGCCGCGGTGTCGCCTGCCGGCGTCTACCCCCCGTTCAGAAATCGTTTAACAGCAGCTCTTGAGCGTGTCACGTCGACCGTTTAGCGTGGGTTTGGCCAATGCCGACGAGGGAGCCGCCATGTCCGCCTGGACCGCACGACGCAGCCCGTTCAGCGCCGCCCTCGCCGTGGCCCTGCCCCTCGCCTTCGCAGCCGCGACCCTGACCGCGGCGCAGGCGCTCGCGCGTGCCGAGGGTCGTAGTGCCACTGCGACCCCCATCAAGCATCTCGTCGTCCTGTTCCAGGAGAACGTCCCCTTCGACCACTACTTCGGCGTCTACCCGCACGCGGCGAATCCGCCGGGGGAGCCGAGGTTCACCGCGAAGCGCGACACGCCGCTGGTAAACGGCCTCACTCCCGCACTGCTGTACGACAACCCCAACAGCGCCAATCCTCAGCGCCTGCCCCGCAACGAGCCACGGGTCTGCGGCTCCAACCACGACTACCTCGCCGAGCAGAAGGCCTTCGATCACGGGCTGATGGACCGCTTCGTCGAGGAGACCGGGTCGCGAGACCCGGCCTGCAGCCCCACGCACGTGATGAACTACTACGACGGAAACACCGTCACCGCGATGTGGAACTACGCGCAGAACTTCGCGCTGAGCGACAACTCCTTCGGCACAACGTTCGGGCCCTCGCACATCGGCGCGCTCAACCTCGTCTCAGGGCAGACCCACGGGGCCATCCCGAGCCAGCCGACCACCAAGATCGTCGACGGCACGATGGTCGCCAACCTCGAGCCCACCTACGACGACTGCCCGAAGTCACCGCTGAACGCGCACATGACCGGGCGCAACATCGGTGATCTGCTCAACGACCGGCAGGTCAGCTGGGGCTGGTTCAGTGGCGGATTCCGGGCCACCAGCCGGACGGCCGACGGCTCGGCGGTGTGCGCCGAGTCGCACACCACGGTGTTCGGTAAGCGCGGCACGGACTACGACAGCGGCAACGAGACGTTCCAGTATTACGCCTCGACGAGCAACCCGCACCACCTGCCGCCCAGCTCGCTGGCCGAGATCGGTCACGCCGGGCAGGCCAACCACCAGTACGACCTCAGCGACTTTTACGCCGCCGCGAACGCGGGAAAGCTGCCCGCGGTCTCATTCCTCAAGGCCGGCGGCTACGAGCAGGGCGGCTGCAGCTGCTCCGGGCCGCTCGACGAACAGAATTTCGTGGCCAGCACGATCAACCAACTGCAATCGCTGCCCAGCTGGAAGGACACCGCGGTCGTGGTGGCGTGGGACGACTCGGACGGCGGCTATGACCACGTCGCCTCGACGATCGTCAACAACTCCCAGACCGCGTTCGACGCGCTCACCGCCCCCGGCGTGTGTGGCGGTACGGCCCCGCCGGTCCTTGGGGTTTACCAGGCACGCTGCGGTCACGGCCCACGGCTGCCATTGCTGGTCATCTCGCCCTACAGCCGGGTCAACGCGGTCGATCACGGCATGACCGATCAGACCTCGATCATCCGCTTCGTCGAGGACAATTGGCTGGGCGGCCGGCGCATCGGCGCCGGCTCCTACGACGTCCTGGCCGGCAGCCTGGCCGGGATGTTCGACTTCTCCGCGCGGCATCAGGCGCGGCAGGTGTTCCTCAACCCGGACACCGGCCAGCCCACCGCAGAGCACGGCCGTGCGGCGCCCCGATTCGTGGAGGTGACCAACCTGGTCGCACCCGGGCTTTTGACCGGCGGGCGTCCCACCACGGTCGGGGTCGAGGTCGCGAACCGCACCGCCAAGCGCTCGCGGGTCACGGCGTCGGTCGCCACCCCCAAGGGCTGGCAGGTGCGGGGCAGCACGCAGACGCTCGCGCCGTTCACCTCGGCCACCCTGCCGGTCACGCTGACGCCTCCGCTCGCCCCGACGCAGGCCACCTTGCGCGCCGTGATCCGGGCGCCCGGACGGGACGTCTACGGGGTCGAGACCGCGGACGTGCTGACCGCGCCCGCGGGCGAGTTGGTCTCGCTGGCGCTGGACTCGGGGCCGGCGGGTGCTCCGGTCCTCAGTGGCTACCGCGCACTGACGCCGGCCGACGCGTTCGCCCCGAGCTTGGGTTACGGCTGGGTCGGCACCGCACCGGACTCCCGCGACCGCGCCAGCCTCGACGACTTGCGTCGCGACTTCACGCTGTCCCAGGCGGCAACGACGCTGCGCCTGCGGGTGCCGCCCGGCCGGCACCGCGTGTACCTGCTGCGCGGTGACGCGGGCGCCGCTGCCGGGCCGACCGTCGTCAGCCAGGGCGGCGCCGTGGTCTCCGGGCCTGGCCCGACGCTGCCCGCCGGGGCTTTCGCCTGGCAGTCCTGGCGCGTCAACGGCGGCCCGTCCGGGCGAACCGTGGACCTCACCCTGAGCGGTGTGGCATCGGACTACTGGCGGCTGAACGGCCTCGTCGTCATCTGAGCGACGCCGATCAACGTGCTGTCCGATTTCCGCCAGCAGGTCACTGTCGGGAGCACCACCATGGACACATGACGACGACGACGACGACGACCCGCACCGCATTCCGAATCCACGCAGTAGCTCCGGACGTTCTCGAGCAGGCACGGGGCAGCGGCCTGGACGCGTCGGGTAACCCGGTCGCGCAGGTGAGCGCGGGCGGAGGCGAACCCCTGCGTTGCTGCCTGCGGGACGCCCGCCCGGGGGAGCAGTTGATGCTCTTCGGCTACGAGCCGCCGATCCCGCCGAGCCCGTACCGCGAGGTCGGCGCGATCTTCGCGCACGCCCAGCCGTGCGAGGGACACCCGGATTCGGCGGCCTACCCGCAGGGCTGGCGCGGGCGTCCGCAGGTGCTGCGCGGCTACGACGCGCGGGGCTGGATCCACGCCGCCACGGTGCACGACGGCCAGCACCCCGAGGCGGCGCTCGAGGAGCTGTTGGCCGATCCCGAGGTAGTGCAGGTCCACAGCCGCAACGTCGCCTACGGCTGTTACATGTTCACGGTCACCCGCGATCTCTGAAGCGCGCATCGCCGCCGTCGACGCAGGGCCCGGGCGGGCCGCGCCTGGCTAGGGGTGTGCCGCCCACCCAGCTGCGCGCGTTGTCCTCACCGTCTGGAAGTACGTCCTCGGGACGGATCGGCGCACTCATGGCGTGACCGTCCGACCACCGCCGAGACTGGTGTGATGGTCATGGCACCAGCCTCCAGCCCTGACCCTGCGTCAAGGTCAAGCCCGAGGCCCCGGCGTCGGTCCGTTCCGTGGAGGGATCCGTAGCTGGGACCGGAGATGACCGTCGAGGGGTCGTGGAAGTCAGCGCATCAGTTCGTTGGCGAACAGGGCGTAGACGGCGGCGACGCGGTGTAAGGCGGCTTCCTCGACGTACTCGTCAGGCCCGTGCGAGACGTCGAAGCGGCCGGCGCCGTACCCGAAGGCGGGGATGCCGAGCTGGGAGTACCAGCGGGTGTCCAGGCAACCGGCGCACAGCTCGTAGCGGGCGGGAGCCGCGGTGACGGCGGTGGCGCAATCGCCGAGCAGCCGCGCGATCGGGTCGGTTAGTGGCGTGTCGGCGGCCGGGGCCAGCTGAGTGACGTGGATCGAGACGTCGGCGCCGGCATCGCGGGCGGCGTTGTTGATGATCGTGGTGATGTGCTCGAGTTCGGCGTCGATGTTCTCTTCAGGGTTGAAGCGGCCATCGATGGTGAACGACGTCCGGGCGGGCACGACGTTGAAGTTCGAGCCGCCGCCGGACTGGCCGCCGATCACGACCATGGTGCCGGGCGCTTCACCCTCGCCGACCGGGTAGGCGGTGTGCCGGTCGCTCATCCGCTTTGCGTAGGCCTCCAGCGGCGCGGCGACCTTGAGCATGTGCAGGAAGGAGTTGACGCCCTTGAACGCCTGCCCGACGTGGATCGGGCGCCCGTGGACGTCTACCCGCATGGACAGGGCGCCCTTGGCGGCGTTCCAGATGGCCTCGCCGCTCTGCTCGGCGGTCATCATCGCCAGCGCGGCCGGGTCGATGAGGTCGTGGTCGCGCAGGTAGCCCGAGCCGACGGCGCTACCGGTTTCCTCGTCACAGACCAGGTGGATGACGATGCGGCCGTCGCCGAGCAGGCCGAGCTCGGTGGCTGCGGCGGCGCCGTAGAGCATGCTGACGATTCCGCCCTTCATGTCAGCGGTGCCGCGGCCGATGATCGCGCCGTCCCGCCGCTGCGCGGTGAACTGCGCGCGGTCCTGGACGGGCACGACGTCGAAGTGGCCGTGGAAGTAGACCAGCTTGTTGCCGGTCACCGACGGTGCCGCGCACGACCCGCGGGTCCTCGATCGTGCCGGTCGGTTCGATCTCAAGGATCTGCTGGCTGATAGGCCCAGGCGGTCCATCTCCTCGCGCAGCACCTCGGCACACTCGGCCAGGCCGCGTCCGGGCGGGTTCTCGGTTTCGCAGGCGACCAGGCGGATGACCAAGTCGGCCATCTGTTCGGCGCGTTCATCGATCCAGGCCTGGATGTGTGCGGCGCGCTCGGTCATGGCGATTCCTCTCCGGTTGGCACGGGATGACTTGCCGAGAGCAACGCTATGGCGGATCGAGCCGAAAGTGCTTCCAACTGTTCCTACGTACAAGCACGAGACCGTGGAAGGATCTGATGCGGTGGATACGATCGACCGCAAGATCCTTGCCCTGCATCCAATCCAACGGTCGGCTGACGATCACCGAGCTGGCCGCCCAGATCGGGTTGAGCGTGTCACCGTGCCACCGCCGCCTGCGAGAACTGGAACGTTCCGGCGCGATCAGCGGCTATCGCGCGATCGTCGACCCCGAAGCCGATCGGTCTCCGCTTCCAGGCACTGGTATTCGTCACCATGCGCCAGGAAGACCGCGAGACACTGCTGGGCTTCGAACGCGCCGTCACCGAAATCCCACAGGTAGTGCAAGCGCAACGACTGTTCGGCGACCCGGACTACCTGCTGCGCATCCTCACCGAAGACCTCGGCGCCTACCAACGACTCGAAGACGACGTGCTCTCAGCGCTGCCCGGAGTACAGCGGCTGAACTCCACACTGGTGATGAAGGCAGATCGTCGACGACCGCCCCCTCCCGATCTGAGACGACCACTCGGATTCAGATCCGATGCTCAACTTCCACGAGCGCGACCTCAGCGACCTCTCCAACAGGCTGGATTTGCCGAGATCCACCCGCAGCTCCACGCCGACATCGAGCAGCGCAAGCCGATGGCTCCCACGGCCGCCCCATCGGATCGGCGATCGGTCGCTCATCCTCCAAACGAGTCGCATACCAGTTGGTTGACGCGGGTGAGTAGTCTTGGCACTATGAGTACGCAGATCGCAATCCGCCTTGAAGACCAGGAGCTAGCGGCCCTCGACGCTGAGGTCGCCGAGGGACGGGCCGCCAACCGATCCGACGCCGTTCGCCATGGCATCGCCCGTCTACAGCGGGACCAGCGCTACCGCGTCGAGGAGACCGAACTCGTCGAGCTTGTCCGTCGGGGCGAAGCCGTCTACCCCGACCTGGAGGGCATCCTCGACCTGCCCCACCCTCCACTGGACTGATGCGGTCCATCGCCACGGTGCAGCTGGACAAGCGCCGCCCAGCACTGATCCTGACCCGCCGGTCCAAGCTTCACCTGCTGACCTGGGTCACGGTCGCTCCGATCACCAGCACGGTCCGGGGTATCACCAGCGAGGTTCGGGTCGGGGCACGCAACGGCCTTGACCACGACAGCGTCATCAGCTGCGACAACATCACGACCGTGCGGAACGACGCGCTCGGAGACACTATCGGCCTGCTCTTCGACGACCAAGAAGCTGAGCTCGCTCGCGCCATCAGCGACGCCTTCGAACTGTTCCTCCCATAGCGCAACCGGTCGTGTCTGACACCAAGAAGCTGGAACGCGCCCAATGCACGCTGTCCGGGGCATGTCGGGTTGGTTGGGGTTGGGCGTGACCAGTTTGTTGGTGGATGTCTCGGCGTTGTTCGCCGAGCATCATCTGGCCCTGGTGCGGCTCGCTGTGGTGCTTGGATCCCTTTGCGGGGCGACCGCGCCCTCGTCGGCGCATGTTCCGGCTCACTGACGCCGGCCTGGAGCCGCTGGCGCTGTGGCTGAATGAGGATGGGCTGCCACGTACCGCGCATAGCCGGCAGCACACCTTTACGCAGGAACGCGCTGCGCTGTCGGCTAAGATCTGCAGACGGCGCCGGAGGACGCCGCCGGGTCCGCGGGTAGGACTGAGTCCACCTCCGAGAGCAAACACTGTAGATCCATCGTGGCGAACTCCTTTGCCCGGCACCGCGGACCGCCGGCAGACGAAGGAGACGTCATGCCTGACCTTCCCTCGCGCCCTGACCTCGACCAGCTTCGCCGCCAGGCGAAGGACCTCCTGCGAGCGGCCCAGCGCGACGACGCAGATGCGGTCGCCCGACTGCACGCCGTGTCGGATCGCCTGATCCTCGACTCGGCGCTGCTGGCCGTGGCCCGGGAGCACGGCTTCGCCAGCTGGGCCAAGCTCAAGACAGAGGTCGACCGGCGCGAGATCCTCGACGCGCGCGACGTGACCCGGTTGAATGCGCTGCTCGCCGAGCACCCGGAGCTGGCGGTCGAGCCGATGCTGCACTGGTGTGACCACCCGCAGGGGGCGACCCCGCTGGGGTACGTCGCCATGCTGCGCTACGACACGTCGCGGGGCAGCTGGCGAGACGTGCCCGGCACCGGGGCTATCGCCCGGAAGCTTCTGGAGGCGGGAGCGGCCCCCGACGGTGCTCCCGGTGACGCCGAGACACCGTTGATGACCGCCGCCAGCTACGGCGACGCCGAAGTCGCGCGGGTGCTGGTCGAGGCGGGCGCCGACCTGGCCGCCACCGCGTCGCCCGATGCGGGCGGGGTTCCCGGCGGCACCGCATTGCGGCACGCGGCGGTGTTCGGGATGGCCGACGTCGTCGAGGTACTGCTTGCGGCCGGGGCGACCGACCTCGTTCAGGCCGCGGCTGCCGGCAACATCACCGCCTTGCTCAGCGCCGAGACGCCGCAGCGGGAGCGGGTCGCCGCGCTGCGGATGGCCGCCGAGCACGGTCGGCTGGATGTCATCGATCAGCTGCTGGGCGCCGAGACACCCGTGGACGGAGTCGATGCTGACGGGTCGACGGCCCTGCACGAGGCTGCGTACAGCGGTCGAGCCGACAGCGTTAGGCATCTCCTTGCCCGCGGCGCGGATCCGGCCCGGCGTGATACCCGCTTCGACGGCACACCGCTGGACTGGTGCCGCCACCGGCGCGACGAGACCGGCCCCGGCCAGGGCCACGAGGAGGTGGAGCAGATCCTGGCGCCGATCACCCCGAACGAGCATTGACTTGGTCAGGGACCACGTGGTGCTTGCCGACGGCTCGCGGACACTGCGTCCGATAGCCGAACCTTTGGTTCGCGTGGTGATTGCAACACCAATGGCCTGCTGCATCAGTACTTCCGGAAGGGCGCCGACCTAGTGTTCAAGAAGCCGATCGAAGTGATCGGCGAGCTCCTGTGGCGATGACCGCCAGAACCCGCCGATCCTCAGCGGGCACCGCCCGAATAGATGCCTCAAACGAGACGATCAAGTCATCCGACAACGGAGCGGATGGCGGTGCCGGCCGCAACCTGTGAGGTTCGGCTCGCGGGACGGCTAGTGCGCCCGTCCGGCGTGCTGGAGGCTGGTCAGCCGCGGGGCATCTGCGCGAGGATGGTCGGCGTGGCCCGCACGGCGTGCAGCGACGATCAGAGGACGTGGCTGCACGAGGAGGTTCGATGGAGCGGGTGACAGGTATCGGAGGCGTCTTCTTCCGGTCGGGTGACCCGGAGCGGCTCGCCGCCTGGTACGAGCAGCATCTTGGCGTCAACTCTGGGCTCCAGGGGGACATGATGTGGCAGCAGGAAGCCGGCCCCACGGTGTGGGCGCCGTTCCCGCAGGACACCGACTACTTCGGCCGGCCTGAGCAGCAAGTCATGGTCAACTTCCGAGTCCGCGATCTTGACGCGATGCTCGCCCAGTTACACGACTCAGGTATCGACCCTGATGACGAAGTCGTCGAAGCGGCCGGTGTCGGGCGCTTCGCTCACATTCGGGACCCCGCCGGAACCCGACTTGAGCTGTGGGAGCCGGCCGATTGAACGGCCAGTCTCCTTCATCGATCGTCCTGCGGATCGATTCGCATGAACTCTCCGTGCTAGTGCCAGGCAGCGGATCGTCCCAGTCGGATCGCTGACGACCGGCGTCGCGGGAAAGTCCTCGAAGTAGTTCGGGAGGCGGTGTCGGATCGGGGCGGTGGTGTTCGTAGTAGGGGTGAGGCCGCCCAGAAGGGGCGCGAAGTTAAGGACCCGCGAACATGAAGCTGACAACCATGACCCAGGTCACCATCGACGGAGTGATGCAGGGAAACGGCCACGCGTCGGATGAGGACCGCAGGAACGGATTCGAGCGCGGCGGATGGGCCCGAGGGAAGGGTGACGACGAGACCCACGCGTTCATCAACCAGACCTACCAGCGCGCCGACGCGTTCCTGCTCGGCCGGCGGACCTACGAGCTGTTCGCCGACTCGTGGGGGTCCTTGACGGTCCAGGATGTCCCTGGCTGGGAGCCCGTCATGCGGGCCTTGAACACCCAGCCCAAGTACGTGGCGTCGACCACCGTCGCCGATCCGGCGTGGTCGGGCACCACCGTTCTGTCCGGAGACGTCTCGGCCGCCGTCCGAGAGCTGAAGGCAAAGCCGGGCGGTGAGCTGCAGGTGCACGGCAGCGGCGCCCTGACCCGGTGGCTGCTGGAGAACGATCTGGTCGACGAGATGACTCTGATCGTGGTCCCGGTGATTCTCGGCCAGGGTGCGCGATTGTTCCCGGAGACCGGCCCGGATCTTGCGCTCGACCCGGTCGAGTCGCGCGTCGACTCGAAGGGCGTGACGATCCAGGTGTACCGGCCGGCCGGGCACCCGCAGTATGCAACGGCGTGAAGTCCCTGACCGCTACACCACACTGTCTCGACATCCACAGGAGATGATCTTCAGATGCAGTATCTAGTTTCCGTGATCGATGACAAGAGCAATCCCGGCAGCACGGACAGGC
>QHCC01000019.1:12970-20562 GCA_003243915.1 Pseudonocardiales bacterium
TGGGTTTTCGCGGGCGGACTCGCAGACACCAACGCGGCCACGGTCATCGACAACCGGGGCGAGCAGGCGGTGTTCAGCGACGGGCCTTTCGTGGAGTCGAAGGAGTTCCTCGCCGGCGTCTGGGTGTGGGAGGCCCCCGATCTGGATGTGGCGCTCAAGCTCGCCACCGAGGCGTCGAAGGTCTGCGATCGGAAGGTCGAGGTGCGGCCGTTCCAGTGAGCGACGTCGAGGAGGCGATCACCTGGGCGCACCACGAGGAGTGGGCCCGGGTGGTCGCCGCCCTGACCAGGCGTTTCGGTGACCTCGACATCGCCGAGGAGGCGGCGGCCGAGGCGTTCGCGACCGCCGTCGAGCGGTGGCCGGCCGACGGCGTACCGCCCAACCCCGGCGCCTGGCTGACCACCACCGCCAACCACAAGGCCATCGACCGGATCCGCCGCGAGAACAAACGCGACGGCAAGCACAAGGAGGCTCAGATGGTGTACGACGACGACCCGCCCGAGCCTGTCGGCGCCATCGACGACGACCGGCTCCGGCTGATCTTCACCTGCTGTCACCCGGCTCTGGCGATGCAGACCCGCGTAGCGCTGACGCTGCGCATGGTCGGCGGTCTGACCGTGCCCGAGATCGCCCGTGCATTCCTGGCGCAGGAGGGCGCCATGGGGCAACGGATCACCCGCGCCAAGGCCAAGATCAAGGCGGCTCGCATCCCTTACCGGGTGCCCTCCGCGGAGGATCTCCCGGCCCGGGTCTCCGGCGTACTCGCCGTCCTCTTCCTCGTCTTCAACGAGGGCTACCTGGCGAGTGGCCCCGGCACCGATCCCGTCCGTCACGACCTGACCGCCGAGGCGATCCGGCTCACCCGCCTGATTCGTGCCCTGATGCCGGAGGACGGTGAAGTGGCCGGACTGCTGGCGCTGATGCTCCTCACCGAGGCCCGCCGCACCGCCCGGGTCTCGGCCGGCGGCGAACTGGTCACCCTCGACGAGCAGAACCGTGGGGCATGGGACATGGCGCTGGTCGCCGAGGGTCATCGGCTGGTGCGCGAGCGCCTAGCCGCTGCCGCGGCCGGAATGGCTCCGGGTCGCTACCAGATCCTCGCGGCGATCAACGCCGTGCACACCTCCGCCCGCGACATACGCGACACCGACTGGTCGCAGGTCCTCGCCCTCTACGACCAGCTCATCCGCCTCGACCGCTCGCCGGTCATCGCCCTCAACCGGGCCATCGCGGTCGCCGAACTCGACGGGCCGGAGGTGGCGCTAGCAGCCGTCGACCGTCTTGCGACCAAGCTGGCCGGCTACCACGCCTACCACGCCACCCGCGCCGAACTACTGTGCCGGCTAGGCCGCAGCCAACAATCACGCGCGGCCTACGACAAAGCGATCGACCTGGCCGGCAACACCGCCGAGACCGCCTACCTGACCCGACGCCGAGACCAGCTGCGGTAGCGCGCGCGCTTGACGGACAACGGGTCGTGCTGGCCTTCCAGCGACTGATGGGTTGGGCGTGACCAGATTGTTGCTTGCGGTTGTCAGCAAGGTGGCGGTCGGGCGTCTTGTGTGTATGAGAACAGTCGGTGACGGATGGCCGGGGCCGGTGGCGGAGGTGGCGGTTGTGGCGGTCGGTCCGGGCAGGGTGGTGGATGTCTCGGCGTTGTTCGCCGAGCATCATCTGGCCCTGGTGCGGCTCGCTGTGGTGCTTGTCGATGATCGCGCGGCTGCTGAGGACGTTGTTCAGGATGTCTTCGCTGATTTCGTCCGTCACGCGGGTCGGCTGCGTGATCCCGACGCCGCGCTTGGGTATCTGCGCCGTTCCACGGTCAACGCCGCCCGATCGGTGCTGCGGCGACGCCGTACCGAACGTCAACATCCCCACGCTGGAGACACCGGGACCATTGAAGGAGCGGATGCCTCGACGATGCGGGCGGCGGAGCGGGACCGTGTCATGCGGGCCGTTCGGAACCTGGCTCCGCGCGATCAGCAGGTGCTGGCACTGAGGTATTGGGCTGAGCTGAGTGACACCGAAATCGTGCATGCGCTCAACATCGCGCCTGGCACGGTCCGTTCGACGATCAGCCGCGCTCTGGACAAGCTCGAACGAATCCTGAAGGACGGGCCAGAATGAACCGCACCGATCTTGAATCGCTGCTCCGCGACGGCTACGCCGAACGGGCGTCCCACGTCGATGCCGCAAGCCTGCGGTCGCTGTCCGACCCGACCGAAACGGATCGGTTGGCACTCACGCGGCGCCGCCGCCTGAACTGGTGGGCGCCCGCCGTGGCCGCGGCAGCTGTCGTTATCGTCGCTGCGGTCAGCCTCGCGCTGTCGACGGATCATGTTGCCGATCCCAAACCCGCGGCGTCGCCGTTACACACGGCCCTCACGTCCAGTCCGACCAGCGTCATCTCATCGACAACGCCTGACACCACGCCGGCCACGACACCGGCCACGACACCGGCCACGACGCCGCCCACGACGCCGCCCACGACGCCGCCGCGACCGGCCCCCGAACGCGCGGTCTCGCTCGCCGGCGCGGTCCTCACGATTCCCGCAAGTTGGACCGTCACCGGTAGCGGTGACCGGGGGACCGAGCCGGGCCATTGGTGTCTGTCACCACCTGACGGTGTCCAGAACAACGCGGACGCTCCGGGCCGATGCGCGATCGACGTCACTTCACTGTCAACGGTGGGACCGCTCAGCGTGCACGCGATCGCCGACGCCCCCGGCGGATTCGGCAACGCCGACCTGTGCAACACAGAGACCGTCACACCCTCCTCGGGCGTGCACCAGTTCGGCGAGCGCACCATCGACGGCCGGGTCGCGGAATACCGACTCTCAAGTTGGACCTGCCCTAGCCACAACTATCAGCTCGAGCAGTACACAGTGTTTACGTTCCCGGCATTCGTGTTCCTCGACGAACTACCGCAATACCGCGCCGTGTTCGAGAACATGATCGCCAGGGCCACCCTGCCGCGTCAGTCCCGCCCGCTCGCGCTCAACGACAACGGCACCGTCACGGCCGTGACCAGCACCGCAACCGGATACCGGGTGACCCTCGACCGAGCCGCCTGGACCGGCCTCACGCACGGCTTCCAATCCGAACACGTCACGGTCACCTACCAGATCCCGGCGACGGTACTCCAGCCTCAGACGCCCATCCGGGTGGGTGCGGTGTGGAACATCGAAACCGACGGCGACACAGTCACTGGCGCCTACCCCGCCACCATCTAGACAAAACCGACTTCGGACGCCGCGAACGCTGGCTGCGTCCGCGTGGCCGTCGCACTCTGAGCGGGTCTACAAGGCGCCAGCCAGCGCTGTACATGACTGGCGTGGTTGCCGATGGGCTGGCCAGGGTAGGCAGACGGGGTGTCCGGACTGCCGTCGTGGTTGTTGCTGGCGATCTTTCTGGGATCCGCCGCCGTCATTTGGCTGGCCGGGGTGGCCCTCTCGGATACCACCGACGTGCTTGCCGAACGGTTGCATCTCGGCTCGGCGCTCGGCGGTTTGATCATGTTGGCGATTGCCACGAACCTGCCGGAGATCGCGATAACGGTCAGTGCGGCGTTATCGCATCACCTCGACATCGCGGTGGGCAACATTCTGGGCGGCATTGCGGTGCAGACGGTGGTGCTGGTCGCGATCGACGCCTTCGGGGTTAGGGAGCGCCGCCCGCTGACCTACCAGGCCGCCAGCCTCCTGCTCGTCCTGGAGGGCGCGTTGGTCGTCACAGTGCTGCTGATCGTGGTCGCCGGCGCACAACTTCCGGCCTCCCTGCTGCATGCCCGACTCACGCCGGACGTCGTGCTGATCACCGTCGCGTGGGTCGCGGGCCTGCTGCTGATCAACCGGGCCAGCTCCAGCCTGCCCTGGGCGGACAGCGGAGACGCTCCCGACACCCAAGCTGACCCGCGTGGTGCGCGCCGGACGAAGAAGGAGGCAGCCGCAGCCACACGCGGCACCAGCACCGCCAAGGCCGCTGCCGTCTTCGCCCTCGCCGCGGTCGCGACCCTGATCAGCGGCGTCACCATCGAACGCAGCGGAGAACAATTTTTCGGCAACCTCGGCCTGTCCGGCGTCCTGTTCGGCGCGACGGTCCTGGCAGCCGCAACATCGCTGCCCGAGCTATCCACCGGCATCACCTCAGCCAAGCTCGGTGACTATCAACTCACCATCGCCGACATCTTCGGCGGCAACGCCTTCCTGCCTGTCCTGTTCCTACCCGCTACCGTCATCGCCGGCGGGGCCGTTCTCCCCGCCGCCGGACGCAGCGACATCTATCTCACCGCCCTCGGAGCAATCCTCACCATCATCTACATGGCCGGACTCGTCTGCCGACCCGCCAAGAACCACGCCCGCATGGGCATCGACTCCATAGCCGTCATCGCCACCTACCTCATCGGCCTCGCCGGGCTCATCGCCCTGAAATGACCCCGGAAGGCCACCACAACCCCGGACCCGGATCCGGCGCGGGGACGCGCCCAACGCGGCATGTCTGTGCGTATGCACGACCTTGATCACCACGCGGAAGCCATGGCTGCCCGGTTGTTCGATGGAAGTTCCCAGGCGTTGCATCGGGTTAGGGCGGCGTTGGCGTCGGCTAGTGCGGATGGACTGACAAGGCAACCGCCGTAATCCCAATCAGCGCCAAGGTTCCCATCATGATCACCGCGATCAGACCCAACCGCTTAACGACGCGCGACGCGCGGGCCGCAGCGGCTAGGTCACCCCGATTCCACGCCTTGTCGACCTTGCTCGAATAGATGAAGGCCGCGATGCCGAGGGGCCAGTACGCGAGGGTTGCCGCCGCCACCCAGCCGACGTGGCTTGAGGGCTTCCCGTGTGAGGGTCCGGAGATGGCCGGGGGCACTGCGGGCAGATCCCAGAACAGGGCGTCTAGTTCGCCGCTGGTGCGAGCCATGGTGGCCATCGCGAACCGTTCGCCGTACTCCTCGGCGTCAAGGCGACCAGCCTCGAGATGGATGGCGAGTGCCGCGCACGCCGCCTCGCGCTCCTGATAGCCGATTCGCAGGTGCGGCGTCGCGCCGGATGGGGTGCTCACCTACCCAGGATGCCCTCTGTGAGCGCACCTCCGCAGCTGACAGGCGAGGGTAGCCATTCGGGGCCTGCTACCGGGTCTCGCCACGAGCGTGACGTGCGGCCATGAGTGCGCGAGCGCGCACGCACGGCGGCAATTCCGGATGTTCATGGACTCAACGCGAGCTTTCGAGCGCGGTCTTCAGCCATTGATTGCGCTGGCGAAGCAGGGAGGTCATGTACTGGGCGAGCACGAGCCTGTCGGCGATCGCGCCGAACGGGCCGAGCGGGGACCTGAATTGAACGGTGTCGACCATGAGCGTGTGGGCGGTGTCGAGCGGGATGAAAGTGTGCTCATGCCACCAGTACTGGAAGGGTCCATGTTGTTGCTCGTCGACAAATCGTGCTGGCCGGTCGTAGGCCGTGATCGCGGACGTCATTCGAAATGTGACTCCGAAGTGCCGCGCCCGCCATGTCACGGTGTCACCAGGACGCATGAGGCCGCTTGTGGTCCCACCGACGGCCTGCTCGCCGGAAGAGTCCATCGACTCGGTGTGGGCGTCAACCGAAAGTGACAGGTCGAAGCAGTCGGGGGCGGAAGCGGCGACGTCGGTCTTCAGTCGGATAGACGGCACCCCTCAGACTAGGTCGACCGGGAATCCGGTAGGCGTGCCCCACTAGATGGCCGCGCACCCGATCGTCGGCGTGAGCGTGCGGTGCAGCGGGCACGCAGCGCGGCAGATCCGCGCACAACGCGGCAGGAGCGGTTGGTCAACCTCCGACCGCGTTAGTTGACCCGGTGCCCAGGAACTCACCAGTGGTGGCGTCCAGCATGCCGATGACAAGGCCGTTGCTGCTCGGACGCGGAGGTCTGTGGAATCCCGGAGGGCCACCCGACGAGGCTAGTGGCACGTTCTCCCAGCGCAGGACGTAGACCAAGGTGCTATCGATCCTTCGTGTCACGGTGCCATCAGCGTTCATGGTTCCCCGCGAATTCGACGTCGCGAGTGCCAGAAAAACCTCCGGTTCGGCATCTCCCGCCAGGCACGGTGCCGACTGCTGGTAGAGCACGTAGGCGGCAGCCGAATCGATCGGCGGCCCCACGTCCGCAGGCGGTCGAGCTAGGGCAATCCCCATACTGGGGTACAGCAGATCGTGATCCAGGACGCCGAGGTCGCGCATCGGGGGCCACGGCCGCGCTGCCCGCCGACGCGCGCCAGCTGGCGAGGATGCCCCCGTCGACGACCACGGTTGCGGCTCGGTCGAGCGTGCGTCGTCCACGCTGTCGATGGTGCCATCGAGCGCCGCGCACCCGTGCCATCTACCGTCGCGAGTCACATCAGGTGCCATTCTGAATCCGTGTGGCAGCGCGTGACGGTCGGGCACTCGGGCGCTGACGTCTGCCACGGTCCTAGGCTCTACCGCAAGGCCTCTTCCACAACCATCAGAGCATCGACCTGGTTCTGCAATTCTTCGAGTTCGGCAGCCCACCGTTTGGCCGGCTCGTCTACGGGTTTCGTCGACGTCTCATCGAAGAGGTGGCGGCCAGCGATCTGCCGGGGTTGATCTTCACCTATGTGTGGGCGTTCGACGAGCCCGCTGACCAGGAGGCGCTAGAGCAGCACGCGCAACCGTTTCGGACACGCGGTGGTCGTGTGCTGTATGTCGAGCTCGAGGCAAGCCAACAGGAACGGCTGCGCCGCAACCAGTGCACCTCCCGCCTGGCCGCAAAGCCATCCAAACGAGACCTTGAGGCATCGCAACGACACCTGCTCGACCTAGACGCGAAGTACCGGCTCAACTCCGGGGGGCAGTTCGACGCCCGGGAGGACTACCTGCGGATCGAGACCACCCACACCCCGCCCGGCCAGGCCGCCATGCAGGTGATCGACCATTTCGCGCTCACCATGGCGTGCGGCGCGTAACTGGCCTGCCGTGGGGCGACAGCGCCGCGTCGTGCCCGCTCGGCTGCGACCAGGTGGCGGCGGCCAAGCCCGGCCGCATTGGTTGACAACCGGGGAACTTACCTGATAACGGGTCGCTCTGTGACAAATCGGGCATACAGCGTTAGCGTAAATCAACCGACTTCAACACGATGGAGGTTGCACATGTCGCACGGTATGCACAGAACACGATCCCGGCTCGGCGCCCGGTTGGCCCTCGGGCTGGTGGCGCTGGCCGGCTGCGCGGGGCTGGTGATGGGCGTGTCGAGCCCGGCCTCGGCGGTCTCGACGACTCAGCTGCAGTACGACCTGGCCGGGCTCGCCTACCTGCCGTGGTCGGGCGTGGACGGGCAGAGCGGCCCGCAGACCGCGGCAGCCACCAGGGCGTTTCAGAGCGACGCCTGTATTGGCGTTGACGGCATCGACGGCCCGCAGACTGACGGTGCGTTGGCCGCGAAGGTCAGCGCGGTCCAAGGGGCTGCCGGCGCGGCGCAGGACGGCGCGTTCGGGCCGAACACCAGGGCTGCGGTCACGTCGTGGCAGAGTGCCCACGGGCTGACCGCCGACGGGCAGGCCGGGCCCGCGACGATGGCCGCAATGGGTATCGCCA
>QHCC01000020.1:0-14011 GCA_003243915.1 Pseudonocardiales bacterium
ACCGGACTGCGCCACAGCCCCCAGGACAACCGGGAGGTCCGCCGGAGGTGACCGGCGCGCCGACGATCAGGGTAGCAGCGCCTCAGCTGGCGCGACGCTGTGCGGCGGCGCTCCCGGCCTCCTCGTTGTACAGGCCGGTGAGGTCGACGGTGTCGAGGTTGTGCAGCTCGATGTCATCGTCGTCGATGCGCACCCGGGACGCCGGCATATCGTCGACCCCGCCCAGCCCAGAGGTGGCGTCGTAACCGGCACCTCGTCGATCGGCTGCGCGCAGCTGACGGGTTGCCCGGCGGTCCCGGTCGCGCAGGGCCTGCGAGCGCAGGAAGTACAGGTATCCAGCCAGGCCGAGGACGAAGGGCGCGGCGAGCAGCCAGAACGCACCGCCCATGATCAACTCTGCCAGGCCGGAGACCGCGGTACCTACTGTGAGCAGGCCGAGAGAGCGCCGACGGCGGGTCATCATCTGGGTCCGGGCCGCGGACATCTCCGCGCGGTCGACGGGGTACATGAGCGCCTCCTGGGCGACGGGCACTGGGCGTCGGGCCGCAGTCGCCGGGGCGGCGGCGTGGCGTTCGCGCGGGACGTAAACCTCGGTGCGCTCGGCCGCGGCGTACCGGCTGGCCGCATTGGGGCGACCCAGCGCGCGCATCGCCCGGCCGAAGCCGTCGACCGAGCGGTCGCGTCGGCGCTCGTCGTTGCGCCGCACGATCATCGGAACGACCACGATCAGCCACAGGACCGCGAGGACGAAGACAGTCATCATCGGTGACAACACTTCGCACCTCCAGTCACACCAGTAACAAGCCTGGCGTTCAAATTAGCCAGCAAGAGGCTGAAGATCGGGTACCTGGCTCGGCGTGTCGGCGACTCACCGTCGCAGTAACCTCAGGGCAGTTGTGGCAATGACGGCAGCCGCGACAGCATGGTGCCCCCGTGCAGTTCTTCGACGGTGACCGCGAAGGCGATGTGGTCGCGCCAGTCGCCGTCGATATCGAGATAGCGCTCGTAGTAGCCCTCACGCCGCATCCCCAGCTTGTCGACGACACGCAGGCTCGCCGTGTTCTCGGGCCGAATGTCGATCTCGACGCGATGGAGTCCGACGGCGGTGAAGCAGTGATCGATCGTCAGCGCCACTGCGGTCGGCACGATCAGGCGGCCCGCCACCGAGACGTCGACCCAGTAGCCGATCGTGCAGGAACGCAGTGCACCGTGCACGACGTTGGACACGTTCACCTGCCCGACGAGCCGGCCGCCGTAGGCGATGACGAAGGGCAGCATCGACCCGGAGCGGCCCGCCTTGCGCAGCGCGGAAGCCAGCGGCGGCCACGCGGTCAGCGCGTTGCGCTCTGCCCAGCCGTGCGGTGAGGAGGGCTCCCACTTGTTGAGCCACATCTCGTTGCGCAGCCGGATCTCGCTCCACGCGCGTCCGTCGCGCAGCCGGGGCGCGCGCAGCACCACCGCGCCCGCCGACAATCGCGCCGGCCAGCCCGGATGAGTGCTCACCGGTTCGAGAGCAGTAGCGGGATCACGGTCACCCGTGAACCCGCGACCACCTCGGTCACCTCCTCGTCGATGACCACCAGGCAGTTGGACGAGGCCATCGACGCAATCAGGTGCGAGCCGGCGCCGCCCACCAGCGACACGCTGTAACCACCGGTCGCCTCGCGGTGCAACACCCCGCGCCGGTACTGACGGCGCCCTTCCGGGCTCTCGGCCCGTTCCAGCGCAACCGCCTGAACAGTCGCCCGGTGCAGATTGCGCTTGCCGAGCAGCTTGCGGATCGCGGGCCGGACGAACACTTCGAAGGACACCAGAGCGCTCACCGGGTTGCCGGGCAGGCAGAAGATGGGCACCCGGTCGCCTAGGTGCCCGAAACCCTGCGGCTTCCCGGGCTGCATCGCGACCCGCGTGAACTCGACCGTGCCGAGGTCAGACAGCGCTTCCTTCACGACGTCGAACGCGCCCATGCTCACCCCGCCGGTGGTGATGAGGATGTCCGCACGCAGCAGCTGGGTCTCCAACACGTCGAGCAGCTTCGCGTGGTCGTCGGGCACGATGCCGACCCGGCGGGCGTCGGCTCCGGCGTCCTTGGCTGCCGCGGCGATGAGGTAGGAGTTCGAGTCGGTGACCTCGCCGAAAGCAGCCCGGTGGCCGACCTCGATCAGCTCACTGCCAGTCGAGATCACCAGCACCCGGGGACGTGGCCGCACCACCACTCGGTCGCGACCGATTGCCGCGAGCAGAGCCAGCTGCTGCGGGCCCAGCGCGGCTCCGGCACCGAGGGCAGCCGACCCCGCCTGCAGATCTTCCCCGGCCCGGCGCACGCACTCGCCACTCAACACCTCACGATTGATCGCGACACGGGCCACGCCGCGGTCGGTCTCCTCCAGCGCGATGACGGCGTCGGCCCCGGCGGGGATCGGTGCCCCGGTCATGATCCGCATCGCGAGCCCGGGACCCATGCCCGCGCGTGACTTGACACCCGCGGCGACATCGCCAACGACCGGCAGCACGGCCGGATCTTCGCTCGACGCGCCGCGGGTGTCCACGGCACGCACCGCATAACCGTCCATCGCCGAGTTGTCGAAGCCAGGCAGTGCCACGTCGGTGGTTACGTTCTCGGCGAGAAGCAGGCCCTGACTGTCGAGCAACGTCAGCTCGATCGGGTCCATGGAGCCGATGCCGTCGAGCACGACCGCCAGGTGCTCGTCAACCGTCCGCAGGCGGTCGTCGTCAGCCACGAAATCGTTCTCCTCTGTCGATCACTCAGGTCCGAGAGACATACTCCCGCAGCCAAGCGGTGAAGTCGCTGCCAATCTCCGGGTGTCGGCCCGCCAGCTGAACGACCGCCTTCACATACTCCAGCCGGTCGCCGGTGTCGTAACGGCGCCCCCGGAAGACGACGCCGGTCACTGGCACGCCGTCGCGGGCCAGCCGGCGGATCGCGTCGGTCAGTTGGATCTCGTCGTTGGCCCCAGGCTGCGTCTCGCGCAGCGCGTCGAAGATCTCCGGCGGCAGCACGTAGCGTCCGACGAGAGCGAGCGTGCTCGGGGCATCCCGGGGATCTGGCTTCTCGACCAGATCGGCGATGTTCACCACGTCGGCCGTGGGATCCGCGCCCGGGACGGGTGCGGCGCAGCCGTACTTGCCGATCTCGGCGCGCGGCACATCGATCAGGCCCAGCACGATTCCGCCGCGGTCGGCCTGCAGATCGAGCATGGTGCCGAGCAGTTCGTCCCGCTCGTCGATCAGATCGTCGGGTAGCAGCACCACCAGCGCCTCACCGGCCGCGAAGTGCTCCCCGTGGGCCACCGCGTCGCCCAGCCCGCGGGGAGCCGACTGCTCGACGTGATGAATCGTCGCAAGTTGTGCCGCGTGACGGATGCTGGCCAGGCCGGCCGCGTCACCCTTTTCCTGCAGCAGCGTTTCCAGGCCGCGATCCGGAGCGAAGTAGTCGGCGATCGCGCTCTTACCCTTGCTCACGACGATAAGGACCTCGGATACGCCATTTCTGCTGGCCTCGGCCACGACCAATTCGAGCGCGGGGGTGCTGACGATCGGCACCAATTCCTTAGGTACCGACTTGGTCAGCGGCAGAAATCTGGTTCCGCGTCCCGCCGCGGGGATCAGAGCCAATCGGGCGCGACGGTGAGCCATGCACCGAGACTATCCGGGCCACAATGGCCAGATGCACAGTGCGGCCAAGGCCACCCGGCGACGCGAACTGACGGCCGCGCGGCTGGCCCGCCCCGCCGCAGCCGTCGAGTCCGCACGCCGGGCCGTGTGTGCGGCCGCTCTCGAGCATTGCACCGCGGCCGGGTGGCGTTGCGTCGCCGCCTACCTGCCGTTGCCGAGCGAGCCGGGCTCCGCGGCGTTGCTCGCTGCGCTCACCCGCTCCGGGACTCGGGTGCTGGTGCCGGTTCTGCGCGCCGATCGCGACCTAGACTGGGCCGGGTGGGACGCCGCGACCCAGCAGGCGGGATCGCTGCTCGGCGTGGACTCGATCGGCAACGTGGACGCGCTGCTCGTGCCTGCCCTGGCCGTGGCCCGGGATGGCACCCGGCTCGGCCGTGGCGGGGGGTCGTACGACCGCGCCCTGCGGCGCGTGCCTGCCGGCGTCCCCGTGGCCGCTTTGCTCTATGAGGGTGAGCTCGTGGAGCAATTGCCCAGCGAGGACTGGGACGTGCCGGTGACTGCTGTAGTGACTCCGGCCGGTTGGCTGGACCTGACCCAGGGCTGACTCGCCGTGTCGCAGGGCTGGCTGGCGAGTGGCGGGGAATGCCGCGATCGACCACCATGGTTAGCAGTCGTAGTGTTCGAGTGCCAGCGTGGCTGGCCCGCTGCCGCTGACCGCCGGAGGATCGCCAGTCATGCCCACCTATCAGTACGCGTGCACTGCTCCCGCATGCGGCAGCCGATTCGAGCTGGTGCAGTCCTTCACCGAGTCCAACGCGAGTGAGTGCCCGACGTGCGGTGGCACCGTTCGTAAGGTGTTCTCTGCGGTCGGCGTCGTGTTCAAGGGCTCCGGTTTCTACCGCAACGACAGCCGCAAGCCCGCAGCCAAGGACTCGTCCGACGGGGACACGGCTGCGAAGTCCGAGCCGTCGACCTCAGTACCGGCAGCCTCCTCAGGCGATCCGGCCGGCAAGTCGACGGACTCGTCCACGTCGACGGGCTCGTCCACGTCATCGGACTCGTCCAAGTCCTCGAAGTCGTCGAAGTCGTCGAAGTCGTCATCTGGATCCTCCTCGGGCGGATCGTCAAGCGGATCGTCGTCCACGTCGAGCAACGACACGGCGGCAGCCTCCGCCTGAGCGGCGACAACGCCACCCGGTTGTCCACAGGGCGGCGTGTCGTCCACAGAATCCGACCAGCTCTGGCGGCGCGGGGCTCGGTGTTCCTAACGTGCCGGGCATGTCCCGCTCTCTTTCCGCCCTGCTCGCCTGCCTGAATCGCTGGCCCCGCCGGCTGGCGGTGCTCTCCTGCCTCCTTCTCGCGGCGCTCAGCGCGGTGGACGCGGGCGGCCGGTCACCGGGGCGTGAGCGCGGGCCCGCGGTGAGCACGCGCGTCGTCGTCGCGGCGCGCGATCTGGGCGTCGGGGCGACTCTCGACGCGCACGACCTCACCATCGTCACCTGGCCGCGTGAACTGGTGCCCGCGGGCGCGTGGGGTCAGCCCGATCGGCTCGTCGGCCGACGGCTGGCCGGCCCGCTGCGCAAACGAGAGGCGGTGACCACGACACGCCTCGTGGGATCGGATCTGACAGCTGGGCTGACGCATGGCGAAGTGGCCACGCTTGTTACCACCGACGCCGGCTTCGCCACACTGATCCACCCCGGCGATCGTGTCGACGTACTCGCCGGCCCTCCGGACGACGTACAGAGTGCTTCGCCAGGCAACACCGGCGCCGCGAAGACGCTGCCGATCCTGGTCGCCAAGGCTGTCACCGTGCTCGCAGTGGTGCCCTCGACCGATACCTTCGGCGGGTCCAACTCGGCCCAGGTTCTGGTGGCGACCGATCGGGTGACAGCCCTGCGGATGGTCGCGCTGCGCGGCCGCCAGGTACTCGCAGTTACCGCCGACCCGCCCTAGGATTCCTGGCTGGCAGCACGCCGCTGTCGACGAAACGACAGCCAGGAGACGCCATGCTCAAGGGCTTCAAGGAATTCATCATGCGAGGCAATGTCGTCGACCTTGCCGTCGCCGTCGTCATCGGCACCGCATTCGGCGCCGTCGTCACGGCCCTGGTGAAGGATCTCATCACGCCGGTCGTCGCGGCGATCTTCGGTAAGCCCGACTTCAGCACGCTGACGTTCACGATCAACAAGAGCAAGTTCTTCTACGGCGACTTCATCAACGCGGCATTGCAATTCGTGCTGATCGCAGCGGCCATCTACTTCTTCGTCGTCATCCCGATAAAGAAGGTGACCGAGCTGCAGGCGCGACGGCGCGAGGCGGGCACCCCGGACGAGGTCGCCAGCATCGCCAGCGACGAGGCGATCTTGCTGCGCGAAATCCGCGATCTGCTCAGCGCTCAGCGTGGAGCCTGAGAGCGTCTCCTCACGGCCGCATCGGCTCGACGGCGACGGCGACGGCGACGCCGCTAGGACCACTGCTCATTCGTGGTGGGGCGGGCGTTCGCGCCGGTACCACTGCTCGTCGCGGCGCCCGTCTCGGGGACGCTCGCCCCATCCCTCGTCGCACTCGTCGCTGGACACGTCGGGCAACACCGGCTCGTCGCCAACCGCCCGCTCGCCGGGTTCGATATCGCCGGGTTCGCTCACTGCCCCATTGTGCCCGGCTCCGGTCAGAGTGCTTTGATGAACAGCAGACACGAGCCGTCGCGCGAAAGTGGGAAGCCATGACCGAACCTGGCAAGATCACCGACAAGGCAGCCGAGCTTGCCGCTCAAGCGGCCGCTGCTGCCGGACCTCTCAAGGACAAGGCCACCGAGCTCGCGGGAACCGCCGCGGCAGCTGCGGGCCCCCTCGCGTCCCAGGCCAAGGACAAGGCGACAGAGCTGGCCGAGCGGGCCGGCGAGATCGGCGCCAAGGGCGTGAGCGCCTTGGCCGAAAGCATTGACAAGGCCACCGGCGGCAAGTACTCCGACAAGATCTCGACGGTGACCTCGAAGATCGAGGAGAAGTTAGACCCCGACAAGCGGACGGCGGCGCCGAAGCTGGATCCCGACAAGCCGGCCACGTAAACCGGGGACGGTCGTCAGGGGCAGTTGACCCACTCGTCTGTGCCGTCGGCGAACACCTGGCGCTTCCAGATCGGCAGGCGATGCTTGACCTGCTCGACGAGCCGTGCGCACACCTCGAACGCCTCCCGACGGTGCGCTGTCGCGACACAGGCCACCAGCGCCACATCGCCGACGGACAGCACGCCGATGCGATGGCTCACTGCGAGGGCGAGCACGTCGTCCTCGACTGCGACCTCCGCCGCGATATCTCGCAGCACCTGCCCGGCGGACGGATGCCCCTGATACTCCAGCTCCACGACCGTGCGGCCTTGGTCGGTGTGGCGCACCACTCCACAGAACACGACGCTCGCACCCGCTCCCGGATGCCCGACCGCCGCCTCATGTGCGGCGACATCCAATGGCTGGTCCGAGATCGAGACCAGCGTCGCGGTCATACCCCGCCGCCCAGACGGTGATCTCCGCCGCCGAGTTGATCTACGGCGTGCTCAAGCAGGGGCGCCAGCACCGCGACACCGTCACGCACCCCGCCGGGTGATCCCGGCAGCGTCACGATCAACGTCGCACCGATAGTGCCCGCGACCCCGCGCGAGAGCACCGATGTCGGCACCCGATCGCGAGACACCAACCGCAGGGCCTCGGCGATCCCAGGGATCTCGCGGTCCAGCAGCGGCCGGATCGCTTCCGGGGTGACGTCGCTCGATGTCAACCCGGTGCCGCCGGTGGTCACGATCACGTCGGCGCCACCATCGACCGCGGCGGCCACGGCTGTTCTGATCGCGTCGATGTCGTCGGCGACGATTTCACGCGAGCCCACCGGGTGCCCCGCCGCAGCGAGCAGCGTGGCCAACAACTCCCCGGAATCATCCGCCCGCTCGCCGGAAGCAGACCGGTTCGAGCAGGTGAGCACCGCGACCTTCACGACGGCTCCCGCCCGGCTGGTTCGCGGCGCCACTCCCCGCTACGACCGCCGGCCTTGGCCAGCAGCTGGACGTCGGTGAGTTGCGCTGCCCGGTCGACCGCCTTGACCATGTCGTAGAGGGCGAGCCCGGCGACGACCACCGACGTCAAGGCCTCCATCTCGACGCCGGTGCGGTCAGCCGTGCGGGTCGTCGCCGTGATCTTCACCGCGTCGTCCAGCACGACGAGGTCGACGGTGACCCCGTGCAGTGCGATCGGGTGGCACAGCGGCACCAGATCGGGGGTGCGTTTGGCTCCTGCGATCCCGGCGATGCGTGCCACCGCGAGTGCGTCGCCCTTCGGCAGTCCGTCGCTGCGCAGCAACGCGATGACCTCGGGCGTGGTGATGAAACTCCCGGTCGCCGTAGCGGTGCGGGCGGTGACATCCTTGCCCGACACGTCCACCATGCGCGCGGCGCCGTGCTCATCGAGATGGGTCAGCTCCACGCCTGCGAGCCTAACCGGGACGGCGCGCACACCCGCGACGTCGTGGTTCCTGCGGGCTGCGGCGTGCGGGCGACCGGGCCTTGTTCGTGACGCACGGCACTAGGTGATCACAACCGACAGCCGGTAGCTGCCGGCCGCCCCGGTGCAGCGCAGCGCCTCGCCGCATGAGCTCCGGCTCGCGGTGATGACGACCCGACCCGAAGCGACGGCCTGGAAGGACGCGGTAACCGTGCCGCAACCCTGGCCGGGCGGGCATCCGGTGCTGCGTGAAGCAGCGACGGAGGCTGGTCCCGTCGCCCGCAGCGCGGCCCCCGGTGCGAGCGGGACAACCTGCCAGTAGGTGCTGTGCAGCGCCAGGACGACGACGTCCCCGACGGCGACGCTGATGGTGTGTCCGTTGTCCGCCTCCGCGGCGGCGACGCTCCGCCCGCCCCCGGAATGCGGCGTGGTGCCGGGCCCGCTGTTGCCCGGGACCGCGTGGTGTGACGCCGATTGACAGCCGGCGAGCAGAACCGCCGCGGCGCAAGCGGCGAGGCGAGTTCGGGTGACAAAATGCACGGTCGTCCTTCCGTTCGGCGATGCCCCTGCTAGATAGACGTGGCACCTGCGGACCCAGGTTCCCGGCACCGACCCGGCGTCGGAAGTATGTCGGTCACCCGCGGAGAGGGATTCCCGTGGGTAAATGGCAGCATCCTGCCGCGCTAGAACTTGTCAGTCACCGCCCGGTTCGCCCGGCTTCATTGCGGTTCTAGGGTGTGGCGACCCCACACCACGTTCGGGCCAATCTCGCACAGCCCCAGGAGGTTGTAGTGAAGTCTGGAATTCGAGGACTATCGATCCTCGTAGGGACGACCGCGGTCACCCTCGCCGCGATGTCCCTCAGCGCGGTTGCTTCGCCGACACCGGCGGCCGGCGGCGCAGGGAACCCGTATTCACCGTCGGCTGGTCACCCCTACCGGCACGGCGCAGTCCCGACGCTCAGCCAGAACGCGAAGATGAAGTCCTACGCCGCGGCCCACCCGAATGCGGTCTCGGCCGCGACCGGCCCCGAGACGCTGTCCTACGGCGGCGGCATCGACGGCATCGGCGTCCAGAGTGGCCACTCGAAGGTCTACCTGGTTTTCTACGGCACCCAATGGGGTACCCAGAGCACTGACGCCAGCGGCAACCTCACCTTCTCGGGCGACGCCAAGGGTGGTGCGCCCGTTGCCCAGAACATGTTCAAGGGCATCGGCACCAACAACGAGCTGTGGTCGGCCGACCTGACCCAGTGGTGCGACGGCCCCAACGTCTCGAGCGGCGCCACCAGCTGCCCCGCGAACGCCAACTTCATCCCTTACCAGGCCGGCGGCGTGCTGTCCGGGGTCTGGTACGACAACTCGGCAGCCTCACCCAGCACGGCCAGCGGCCACCAGCTCGGGGTCGAGGCAGTCAAGGCGGCCTCGCACTTCGGCAACACCACGGCGGCGGCCAACCGGGATGCGTACTACGTCGTCCTGTCCCCGCACGGCACCAACCCGGACAGCTACCAGGGCCAGTACTGCGCGTGGCACGACTACAACGGCGACTCAACCCTCTCCGGCGGAGCAGTGGCTTCCAGCGTCGGTGACGTGGCCTTCAGCAACCAGCCGTACAACATGGATTCCGGCGCGGGCTGCGGCGTGGGCTTCGCGAACTCCCCGGGCACCCTCGATGGCTGGACCATGACCCTGGGTCACGAGTGGCAGGAGATGATGTCGGACCAGAACCCAGCCGGCGGCTGGACCAACCACACCGGCAGTTCCTACAACGGCCAGGAGAACTCTGACGAGTGCGCCTGGATCGCTGCTGGCACCGCCGGCGGCGCGGCCAACATCGCCTTCGCCACCGGCACCTTCACCGAGCAGGCCAGCTGGTCCAACGACACCAACAACTGCGCCATCACGCATCCAATCGTCGGCGGCGGCGGCGGGGGCAACACGGTGACGGTCACCAACCCGGGCAGCAAGACCGGCACGGTCGGCACCGCGACGAGCCTGCAGATCAGCGCCACCGACTCGGGCACGGGCACCACGCTCACCTATAGCGCGACCGGGCTGCCGACTGGCCTGTCGATCAACGCCTCCACCGGCCTGATCTCGGGCACCCCGTCCGCGGCTGGCAGCTTCTCGGTGACGGCCAAGGCGACCGACAACACCGGCGCATCCGGAACCGCGACGTTCACCTGGACGATCTCCGGCGGCGGCGGGGGCGGCTGCTCGGGGCAGATCCTCAAGAACGGCGGCTTCGAATCGGGCTCGACGAGTTGGAGTGCCACGGCCGGCGTGATCAACACCGACGGAGCGCACGCTCATTCGGGCACCGGATACGCCTGGTTGGACGGCTACGGCAGAACGCATACCGACACGCTCTCGCAGTCGGTGGTCATCCCGGCGGGCTGCGCGGCCAGCCTGACGTACTACCTCTACATCCAGAGCTCTGAGGGCACGACCACCGCCTACGACAAGCTCACGCTCACCGCGAACGGCACGGTTGTCCGCAGCCTGTCCAACGTGAGCAAGGGCACCGGCTACGTCGCCCGCTCGGTCAACCTCTCGGCGTTCGCGGGTCAGACCGTGACGCTGAAGTGGACCGGCACCGAGGACTCGTCCCTGACGACCTCGTTCTTCATCGACGACCAGGCGGTGACGCTGAGCTGACGCAGCACTCGTCAACACACGCGTGAGGGCGGGCCGCCGGGTAACCGGCGGCCCGCTCTACGTTGTGGAAAGCGACGTTGGGTGCTGGGGCGGCCGGCATCATGCCCGGCAAGTCGGTCGGCACCCGCGCGCCGTGATGTCACGAGGTCCGGGCCCTGGGCAGCGAACCCGCGGCCCGACCCGAGAGAGGCAAGACGGTCACCGTGAGCCGGAACAGTCGTTGCGGCGGCAGACATCTCGGGCGCGTGTGCAGACAGACATAGTCCGTGTGTGCCGTGACGGTCGCGGTCCCGGTGTCTACCGCGGTGAACGTGGCGGCCGCCGCGCCCAGGGCGGGGAACCCCACCGCCGCGTCCACCCTGAGCGGCGCCAGGGCAGCGACGGCCGAAGAGGCGCTTGGCGGCGTCCAGTTCGGCGCTAACGTGACGACCAGCTTCTGGGTGACATGCACAACGATGGTGTGACCGGTATCGCCGAGGCCCGCCCGCACGGGGCCCGCCCCGGGCATGCTCGGCGTCGTGCTGAGCGAATGGCTCGAGGTAGGAAGGCCGGTCACCGTGCTGACGGCGGAAGCACTGGCGACCGACGTGGCGCTGGCGGCGGACGTAGTACGGGTCCTCGCCGCTGTGGTCGGGCGCGACGGGGTTGCAGCGCAACCGGTGAGTACGACGGCAGCGAGCAGCGCGACCAAGCCGGCACCCGACCGCGTGCGGACGATGTCCGATCGCATTTCCGAGTCCCCCCTCTGGTAGCGCACACACTTCCCATCAGAGATAGACGCTGCAGCGCTCTCCTGACGTTCGCCTGGCCACCCCGTGCGCGCTGACCGCACTCGTTCTGGTCCCGGCCAACCCCATCGCTGCCATGTTCTGGCCGCTGCCGCCCTTCGCCTACTCCGGCCGCGCCAGTCGCCCGGTCGCGTCCGCTTTCGTCGGTCCAATACGGACAACCAACGGACGCTCGGACTCGATCACCGGCACCGAAGAGCTGTCCTGGGCCATGTAATCTCGACCCTCAGCATCCCTGGCCCTCGTAGCTCAGGGGATAGAGCGCCGGACTCCTAAGCCGGGCGTCGCCGGTTCGAATCCGGCCGAGGGCACTCAGAACTCCCAGTATTTTGCTGAGCTGTAGCGATTGTTTCCCCAGTAAACTTGTGATGTATAGGGCATTCAGTCCGCAAAAAGTCCGCACACGCCTACTTCACACGCAGATTTTGGCCACCGAAGACGATCTTGAGGTTGCCGAGTGCCCGCGATGTGCGAGGTACCAAGAGCGTGGCCTCGTTCGCGGCGAAGGCGGTCCGTTCGTTCGACGGCGAGCAGCTGTACGCCGACCCGCTGATCAGATGGACTGTATGCGTGCGCTGCCATCACGGGAGTCGAACCTCCGAACAGGCACACGGTCATGTCGCTCTCGCGCCGCCTATCGACGCTCGCTCCCATGAATCGCGTGAGCCAATTCGAGCGCGCGACGTTCACGCGAGTCGGTCGAGTCGTCGGAGAACCGACTCAGCGTGAACTCGATCAAGTCCTTCAATCTTGCGCTCTCGACCAACGCTTCTCCGTCGCCAACTGATCGAGGAGAGAACGCAACTCGCCCTTGATCATTGGAGTAGACAGATGCCAAGCCGGTCGCTCGTCGCCCACCGCCGCATCGTGTCACCGAGTGCATGACCCGACAAGCTGTGCGCACCCCGCCGATGCGCCCGTGACGTCACCGTCGCTTCCGGCGACCGTCCCGGGATGGATGCGCGGTCGGACAAGTTCATCAGTGAACAGACAAGAATGAGCCCATGGACTGGGCCAAGCGCTTTCACGACGTGGTGCGCGTCGGAGGTCTTGGTGCAGCCTAAATGCCGCCGCACTGGACGAGGTCATCCGCTCCACGCTCGAAGACGACGACCGGACGACCTTCACCGTTCGGCGCGCGATAGACCTTGGTTTGCGTCAAGTGCACCTTGTTCGCCGGAACGGCACACGCAGGATCGCCCGGAGCTTGCGCATCAACCGACCCAGACCGTCGACGCCGGCGTGATCGCCAGCCCGGGCCGTGCGCTCCCGGTACGCCCAAGTTGCTGCTGCGTAGCAATCAGCAGGCGCGCGTCCCCGTCGATCTGCGCGGCGATTCAATGTTGCATGCACACGCAGAGGAATCAATAGGTCGCCGACCGTCCCGGCCGCCGGTTCGCAGCCTCGAAACAGCCTTAGACCTCGAAGTTGAAGATGGCTTCCTCAGGTCGCTCCAGCGCCGAGGTGATCTTGTCCGCGATGTTGTCCGTCAGCTTCTTACCCCAGAACGGGTCGTTCTTGTCGTAGAAGATCGTACGGATGTGTCGGAGGTCAAACGGTACGTCGTCCTCATTGGAGGAAACGAGAATAACCGGCTTCTTGGTTGCATGCGCCAGCCCCAACTCGTAAAAGACATTTGGGTTCTTTGTGGTCAGCTCGGCCACTAGAACAGTGGCATTTTGAATGCCACGCCAGATCTGATCGATGATCTTTCCGGTCCCGAAGATCTCCGCGTCGGCGCGTACGGCAATGAGACCAGCCTGTTCAATCGCCGGTCGAAACACCGAGTCGTAGTAGGCACCGAGTGGAGCCTGAAAGGGTTGCATAACAAAGCATGACGTTCCTGCATCGACCTTCCCAGCGGCCCGGTGGACCTTGGGGGCTCCGTCTTTCCCTGAGGTCTCCCGACCGACGTCGAGCAGTTTCTTCTGGTCGCCCTCCTCATCGAGTAGTTCTGCCGAGCGCATTGACGCCAAGAAGATCTCTAAGAACTCGTCGACACTCTCCGCCGGGATCTTGAATCGATCGATCAGTGCGTTCGCCAGAAACTGCGAGTCAGGCAGACTGCCACCTCGATAGTGGTTGTACACGTCAGCAATATCGGGGGCAGAAAGTACCGCCTCGCGAAGGGCGTTTCGGCGGTCACCCTCCTCCTGTGGCAGCAGGACACGTCGCGCCCGGTCTTCGAGGGTGAGATCACCGTCGCTTGTGCCGAGGAACCCATATTTCTTCGCTGAGCTGATCTCAACGATCCACCGACCGATTGCCGATGTGCCGCCCGCGTACTTGACGGCGTCATCTGGCGCGGTGGGATTACCCGCATTCTGCTTGAGAATTGCTTCTGGGATACGAAGCGCCTGCTCAACGTTGTGTCGTGGGTACTTCGGCGAGGGGCCGCCGGACCTCTTGGCTGGCGCCTTCTTGGCCGGCGCCTT
>QHCC01000020.1:14061-16899 GCA_003243915.1 Pseudonocardiales bacterium
TTCTTGGCCGGCGCCTTCTTGGCTGGAGGCATCGACGCAGTGGCCGTATCAGCCCCGGCTTGGTTACCCGTGGGTGTCGTGGGCTCGGTCATGAGATTTCCCCCAGTTGTCGTGAGGGTGAGCATAAGGCGTCCGGCTCGCGTCACGGCGAGCTTTGGCGGAGCATGCACGCTGATATAACCGCCGCAACGCCGAAACCCTACCCGTCGATAGCGCGCAGGTGCGTTCGAAGTCGACAGCGCGCGGATCAGTCCGTATGTGTCGGCCGTCTCGCCTCTTGGCAGTGATCATCAGATCGAAACGCTCAAGCCGATGTGAGCGCGGCGCGGCCCGTGCTCTGAACCTCTAAACGGGCGATTGCTAGGCGAACCAACTCGCGATGCGGGTCAAGGTTTCGCTGATCTCACGGCCCGCCAGTTCTGCGTCGTAGTCCCCGCGGATGTTCTGTTGAACCCCGGCGACAGGCAACATGTCACTTCGCATCCAACGCGCTTCCGGGGGACCAAGGCGCATCGGCAAGGTTGCGGGCAACATCGACCCACGGTCGACCATGACGTTGAAGAACATGTGATGTCCTAGGGCAGAACGCACATAGCGCAAGCCAACCAGCAGCTTGCCATCAGGATCGCCATTTCTCCTCGCCCGGTAGTCCGGCTCGCGCTCCAACTCTTCGTCGACGCAGATCGCCCACCAGACGACCTCGGCCAGTGGGGCGTGCATGCTGGCTGTCGTCCAAGCGTGCTGTGCGAATCGGGCGTGCGCGGCAGTGAAAGCCGCGAGGCCGAGTGTCACCATGTCTCGGTTTGGGAGCCGCGTCATGAAGGAAGGTTAGGACCACCACGAACGTTGAACGCCACACCCGGATGGTCCAGAGCGTTGGGACGATTCGACGGGCCGTGCCGCTGATGTCGCACGCTTCCGCATGCACGTAGCCATCGATCTGGTGCAGTTGCTGGTTTGGCATGTGGCCGCGCAGATCGGATAGTAGGGCGGGGCCACCCGCTTCAGGTCCGTCCGTCGCTGCTCGACGCTTTCGGCGGGTTGACTCGACAGGGAAAGCAGGCGACGACGCTTTGCTCATCGGTACCTGGAACGTGCAGGGTCGCTGGTCGCCGGCTCATAGGACGACGCTCCAGCGCCATGAATGCGATGTCTGGCTACTCACCGAGGTCAGTGACGACCTCGAGCTCCCCGGCTACCATGCCTATCGCTCGGCGGCTTTGATGGCCTCGCGTCGCCGCTGGTCAGCGGTTCTGACGCGAGACCCGGTCCAGCAGTTGGCTGATCCCCACCCCGCCAGCGCTGCCATCGCGATGGACGATGCAACGTACTGCGCGTCGATCCTGCCGTGGCGATCCTGCGGCAGTCGTGCACCGTGGGTGGGTCAGCGGCATGCGGATAAGACCGCTGCCGCCGTCAGCACGCTCGACGCCGCACTGCCGCCGGGCCCGCTCGTCTGGGGCGGCGACTGGAACCATGCACTCATCGGGAAGGAGTACTCCGGCAGTCTCGGCGGTCGCTCCGCGATCACCCAGTTGCTTGCGCGCCGGCGACTTCGAGTGCCAACCTCGGACTTGCCGCATCAGATCGACGGCCTGCTGAGCATCGACCACATCGCCGTTGACCACGACGTTCGTGTCGCTCGGGCCGAAAGGTTCACCGCCGCGGGACTCTCCGACCATGACGGATACCTCGTCGAGACCGACCCGACGCTCCGCTAACCGTCGATCTGCGCGAAGCAGCGCCACCTCATCATCGCGACCTGAATTTGACACACGTCCACAGGGAGCGGAGGCGCGGTCTTGCAGTCGATCGCAGTCAGGAGGACTCGTCGTATACTCGGCCGTATGAGGCGGCCGTGCGTCTTCTGCGGTTCAACTTCTCAGGTGTCAAAAGAACACGTCTTTCGTAAATCATTCAGGAAGCACTTCCCGGACCACTCGTTGATTCGGCTCAGATCGGAGTCAGACCCGAGTCGAAACCGAGTCGCGAAGGGATCCAATTTCGCTCGGACCGTACCGTGCGTATGTGCACCTTGCAACAATGGATGGCTGAATAGACTCGACGAGGAGCTCGAGTCATGTTTGCTGGGGCTATTCCGCGGCGACGAGATGTACCTGAATCGCGCGATACAACGACGCCTTGGCTTCTGGGCCACGGTCCGCGCCGCGGTTCGGAGCCAGTACGAGGTGGAGCCCGTACAACTTGCGACCGCGCCGTTCGCGCGCAGAGTCTTTCGAGAGATGAGACCGCCGGAAGGGTCCCACGTTTGGCTGGGGCACACCTACTGTCCGCTGACTCTGGATGCGATCCAATGCTGGGCAGTTCAGTTCCGCACGGTGGACGGCAGCCTGCGATCATCGCTAAGTCTCATGCAGCACACGGCGGCGCTCGGATCTGCGCTATTCGTTGTTGTCGCCCCCACAGATAGCAGCACAGCGTGGTTTGGGCCATCGATAGGACACAGCTTCAACGAGGTCTTGCGCGACAGCGATTTTCCATTGACCAAGATATGGCCGCGGGCTCGGCCGACTACGTGGCCGAATTCCCCACTGATACCGCACGAAGTCGTGGACAGAGACCTTGTCCCGCTCGCGCGCCGCATGTCGGAATACGTGCTTGAAGACGTTCAGGACGACACATAATGGGCGTTATGCGTGCAGTTCAGGACGAAGCGGCCGAGGTCGGCATCGCACGCACGTTGTCACGAGACCGCGTGCTTTCGCGCGCAGCGCGGTCGAGGGCATCGGCGACCTCGTCCAGTCGGTCGTCGAAGAGGTGGCCATAGAGGTCGAGCGTCATTGTTGCGGACTTGTGGCCGAGCATCTGCTGGACGAC
>QHCC01000021.1 GCA_003243915.1 Pseudonocardiales bacterium
TGCTTGACACAAAGAGGCCTCGTCACGTGATCGACCTCAATGCCACGCTCGGCCAGCAGCTCCTCGACGTCGCGGTAGGAGAGGCCATAGCGCAGGTACCAGCGCACCGCCACGGCGATCACTTCACGTGGGAAGCGATAGCCAGCCGGCGCGGACGAGGCAGAGTCCGATTTGATCACCCGACCAGTGTCCGCCGATGGAGGTGATCATCCAACGCAACAGCGCCCCGGCGGTGAACACCGGACCGAACACGGGCTGGCCGCCATCTTCGCGAACCTGCCTGATCGGCACCTCGCCCGGCGACCGCGCTCGGGTGACGTGTCGTCGAAGCGGACCAGAATGTGCAGATCGGGCGACGGCGCTACCACGCCGACCTGGTAGCTCGCGTGGAATCCTTGCGGACCGACGTGAACTCGCGAGCGCGTTAGCACCGTGCCGCTCGTAGGCAACGCGACCCGCCCAGCGCGAGTGCCGCATCGCCGAGGCATATCGAATTCCCTAGCCATCCTAGAGAGATGAGCCGAATAGCCTGTGATATTACCTTGTCAGGCCCAACCCAAAGGTATTGCGTTCGATATCGAGAGACGAGTCTTGTCTGTATGCGGGCGTCGTCGAGTGGTTGAGTTGAGCTTAGGTTGATCTTGGGGTCCGGAGCTGCGATCGTCGCTGCGCAGGCATGTAACGTCAACATCTGATATGTCGACGTTGAGAGCACCAACCTGTTTCGTTGCCAGCGACGCTCCGGGGCCGCCGGTCCTCACGTTTTCGAGGCGGGCGGCCGGTACGCGGTTGCCCAGACGGCGGGGCGGCCGAGGAGGGCGGGTCTGTGACATCCTCTGACGCCAGGCGGGCCAGTGCGGCGCTCGCTCTGCGGACTGCGAGGCTTGCGGCGGGCTATACTCAGGCCCAACTGGCCGAGGCGACTGACCTACATGAACGATCGATACGAGGCCTAGAACTCGGCAAGATAGCAAGCCCGCGTTTGGACACACTTGACCGGATCGCCTCGGCGGTCGGCATGACTGTCAGCGAGCGTGATCTGTTCATGACCGCTTGGCGTGGCCCTCAAGCGCCAGGCATCGATACACTGGACGCACCGTTCGGGTCAGGAAAGGTCCTCGCGGATTTTCTTCGGCGTGCCATCCAGCATAACAAGGACTCGTTATTCAAAGTCGCCACGATGCAGCAGGCCACCGTTGGGCGCGATCGGCGAGTACATCGTGTTCGCACCTCAGAAGCACTCGTCGCTCGCAAGGATGCCGTCCAGCAGTCATACATCATACTGAATCCGGGAGCCGACGTAGATGCTGGGCGAATCCGCATCCGCGGGTATGGGAGTCTTCGGCTCGGGGAACAGTATCTGTGCGAGAACGACATCAAGGTGTTCGCCATTGAGTTTGGAAGTCCGCTCCAGAAGGGTGAATCTCGCGTCGTGCATTACGAGTGCGATTTCGTCGATGCCTACCGGTCTGACGCACCGCTCACCACGCGAGTCGGCCTCGGCTTCTTCCAATCTAGGCCTACCTATTCTTTGAGTGTCACATTCGACCCGAAGGCGTTACCGGCATCGGTCCGCCAGGAGTTCCAACCCACTTCAACGTCTGCGCCGAGATACACCAAGGAGCTTCGGCTCGACCCATTCCATGCAACACACATCAGCCTCCAGAGTCCGCGAGCGGGCGCTCACTTAATTGCATGGTCTTGGTAACGATTGTGCGGGGTCACTCTGCGCGGCGAAAGGTGGCCTTATACGCCCGGCCAGATCTTGCGGTCGACACGGGGTTCCCTGTTGAATGGCGTGGGCGGGCACGCCGAGCATGGGCATAGGATGGCGGAAGCGGTTGCCCATTTCGTGTACCCGCGCTGGCTGAATGCACGCACCGTCGTAGTTGGCGAGGGCATAACTGCCTATGGCCCGTTGGGGCAGTGCCGGCTCTTCAAACTTGAGCGGGCAATGATCTTGTTGCCGCTGTTGCTGCCCGGTGGGTCCGGGTGCAGTTCAACCGTATCCGGCGGTGTCCGTTGGTGGGGTTGCGGAAGCCGCAGGCGGAGCGTTTCGTCTGCTTGATCAACCGGTTGATGCCTTCGGTCTTGGCGTTGGTGATCCCGGTCGCCAGGAACGTTTCGATGGCCGGCCACCAGGTCTCGATGGTGGTGGCGAGGGTGTTCAGTTCGTCGATGTCGGCGGCGGCGCACCAGTGGTAGAACACGCTGAGGCGGTGTCGGATCTGGTCACGATGTGCGCCGGTACGGGCGAGCGCGAACAGTGCCCGGAGTTCTTCTTTGGCGATCCAGGCGGTGAGGATCTGCGCCGACGGGTCGGAGTCGGTCAGTGAGTTCCACATCGCCGCGAATGTCTTGTCCGATAAGTGTCCCGCGCGGTGAGCAGCCGGCGGCGGTTGGCCCAGGCCGGGTCGATCTTGCGGCCGCGGCGGCCCTTCTGTTCCCAGATCACCCGCCGACGCACCTTCGTGACGGCGTCGTTGGCCAGCTTGACCAGGTGGAAGTGATCGACCACCAGGGTCGCGTTCGGGAGCAGTCCTTCGGTGCGGATCGCGGCGGCGTAGACGGCGGCCGGATCGATCGCGACGAACCGGATCGCGGCCCGGAACTGAGGGCTCTGCTCGCGCAGCCAGGTCACCACGCAGGCACTCGTGCGGCCCTCGACCTGCCCGAGCAGACCCTTGCCCGCCGGCCAGGTCGACGAAGCCGGTGTCCCACGCATCGGTGCGGACCCAGCCGCGGTCCTCAACGCTGAACGTCCAGCGTGGCCGTCCACGCCGAGTCTCGTCGATCCCCAGCACCGTGGTCGGTTCCGGCGCGCTCAACTGCTCGAGCGCGGCCTCGACGACGGTGGCGTGTGCGGTCGGCCAGGACACCCCGAACGAGTCGGCTGCCTCGGCCACGCTGCGGCACGCATCGCCGACCGCGCAGGCGATCGCGCGTCGCAGCCGCCCGGTCGTGCGCCACCCAGCCGGGACCTCGTCGATCGCCTCGGTGAACGAGCCGCGCCCGCACGTCGACTCCCGGCAGCGCCAACGCGTCTTGTGCCATTCGACCGCGATCACAGTCTCGCCGTAGGGCAGATCGACCGGGCGGGTGATCACGTTCTCCTTCACCGAACTCGACACCACCCCGCAGCCCGGACACCCAGACGTCGACCCGCCCACGGCCGTGTCGACGTGCACCACCCGGCCGCCGCAATAATCAAGATCGACACGCTGAACCCGGACACCGGGCAGCCCAAACAACACCGACGTATCGTCATTCAAGTCCGTGGCCTCTCTCGCCTGTTGCCTCGCAACAACAAGCTTTCAAGAGGTCACGGACACCTCAGCTCAGACGCGCGGCGCCAAGCCAGGATCCAGGCCTTGCCCGGTCAAGATCGAAGAGCCCTCATAATTGAGTCAAGACATCGCGGCCAGGTCGGTTCCTCAACCTGAGGACAGGTCGAACGAAGACACCCAACGAGGCGGTTAAAATATTCTTGTGCGCGCGCCGGGTGTCCCGGCCGGGGGCAGCGACGAACGAGCGTGCGGAGCTAAGTTCGACAGGCGTAGTAGTGCCGCGCCTGGCGCGTTGGTCAGCTCGCGGAACAGTTCGGCAGTTCGAGGTTGAGTCTCAATCCGGCACCGATGGCGAGGGGAACGGCGGACGGCCGCGCCGACGGGCATCGAACGGACGGTAACTCCGGATCCCGATCGCGTTGCGGGCAGCTCGCGCGAGATCGGCGAGTGTGCTCGCTCGAGCTGATCCGCGATCTCCCGGATAGTAAACCCTGCATGCCGTACGTCGGCGATCTTGATCCGTTCGTCGTGCAACAGGAACTTCGGGCCGATCTGTCGGACAGCCAGCGGCATCAACGGCGGCACGAAGCCGACGACCCTTCCGCGAAAATAGGTGTCGAAACCGCGCGTCCAGTTGTTCCCGTCGTGGACACACCGACCTCGCGGATGCTCCACCACCCGCTCAGGCAGCTGCATGAACAATTGGCGCTTGGCCCCCAGAGGACGCCTCCCGACCCCTTCACGCGGCGAGACGACGACACAACCGAGAACCGACGACCTGTTGGGACGGTCAGAAAAGCCACCAGGACGTCTTGATCAAACTATCCGCCACCTCACCGGCGACCGGCGGGCCACGGAGCGCCCAGGGCACGTGCACCACCACGACCTATGCTCGCGACATCAGACCCGTGGCGCGTCGGCCCCGATATACACCTGCTCGTTCCGGCGTCCACGGCCTGCCTCCGGCGCCGGGCCTCGCCCGCGTCGTAGCGCCCGCCGCGGCGCCGGCGTACCCCGCACCGACCGCCGGCGCCGCGCGCCGGTTGCACCCGTACTACTAGCACCTGCTCGACATCGTCGAACTCGACGCCCTCGATCGGCGCCTTCTCGACGCCTAACAAGCGCGCGATACCCTGGCGTTGCGCACGCCGTTCTCCGTTGCACGGTTCGTGTTCTCGACAAGCCAGAAACCTACGACAGGAACGGCATGTTGCTCACTCAGCCACGATCAAGACGCCAACGGATAGGTCATAAGAGCCGAAAATTTACGGTTGTCCAACCTGACCCAGTCGGGGATCGTCTTGAGGCATGGCCTGAGACGACGCAGACCGCAGCTTGTGTCGGCTCGTCTGCGGCATGGCTCAGCGGCCGGGAGCTTCCGGCAACTGGTAGAGACAGCTGCGGGTCGGCGCGTCGAGGTTGGCCATATCGGTTGCTGCGGCGCGGCCCTCTGGCGAAGCGAAGGCCCGCTCGACGGCGTCCCAGTCCGGCCAGGTGACCTCCACGACCTGGTGGTACACTTGACCGCGGACTGGCCGCGGTGCCCGGTTCACCGTGTAGCTCAGGATGCCCGGCAGGCGAGCCGTCAGCGGCCGGTGCACCTCGCGGTAGTGCCGATCGAACGCCGTCGGATCGCGCGGGGTGTCGTAGGTGATGAGGAACCTGATCACGACCGCTCCGGCGGATCATCCGTGGTGAGCACGGCCAGGACCGCCGGTCCGACGTTTTCGCTGGAGACCAGCGTCAGCTCGCGACGGCCCCGGAACAATCCGTGACCTGCACCGAGGACGGTCGGGAATACCAGCAGCCGGAACTCCTGAACCAGCCCTTGATCTGCTAGCTCGGCCACGACCGACATGCTGCCGATCACGGCGATGTCAGTGGTGACGACCTCGCGTCGTACCCACTGGGCAAGCGGAGCGTCGATCGCGCGGGAGTGCGCCCACTCGGTCTCGTCTACGGGCCGGTGGGTGACCACGGCTTTGGTCGCGGCGTTCATCGCCTGGGAGAACGGGTCGTCGCGGCGGGGCCACAGGGTCCGGAAATGGTCCCAGGTACGACGCCCGAAAAGCAGCGTGCCGTGCTCGAGGATCGGGCCGAGACGGAACTTGTCGCCAGCGACGCCCTGCGGGCCGTGCCGCATGGCCCAGCCGCCGAACGGTGTCCCGTCCGAGCCGTCGGGGTCCTCGACCACGCCGTCGAGGGTGGTGAACGAGGTGACAATCAGGCGTCCCATTGAGGGGCGCTCCTTCCGTGAGATGCGACGAGTGGTAACCGTCATCTACGGATGAGCGGACCGAAACTCATCGCTCCGGCGGAAACTGGTCCTCGAATAGTGCGAACAGCTGGTCGTCGCGATAGACCAGCACGTGGTCGATGTCCCCATTGTCATCGCCCGTGAACAGTTGCACCGTGTGCGGGACACGGCGGCCGCCCTCGACGGCGTACAGCAGCAGGCCGGGCTCGCCGCCGGCCGCCACTAGGCGGGTCGTCCAGCCGGTGCCGCGCCAGGCGAACAGGTGAGCCATGAAGTCGCGATAGGGCTCCACGCCCCGTGACCATGCCGGCACTGGGGGCATCTCCAGGACCACGTCGGCTGCCACCAGGGAGACCAGCGTCTGCACGTCGCCGCGCTCGATGGCTGCGGCGTAGCGCGCGACGCGGTCGGGGTCAACGGTCCCGGCCGTTGGCGCGCCGTCGCGGAGGGTGGCCCGCGCGCGCTGCAGGGCGGAGTTGATCGCGGGCACCGTGGTGTCGAGCACAGCCGCGGTTTCCGCGGCGGAGAAGCCGAGTACTTCGCGCAGCGTGAAGGCCCCGCGCTGGGTCGCGGACAGCGACTGCAGCAGCCGGGTGACCGCGAACAGGACCTCACCGGAGCGCTCCGCGGCATCCTCCACGACCGAGCCGCGGGACCAGCCGGCGGGCGCCGGCATCAGCCACGGCACGTTTAGCGCCGGGACCAGGGGTGCGCCGACGTCGATCCCCGGCTCCTGCAGGTCCCGCGGCAGCGGCCTGCGCCCGGTCTCGCGGAGCCGATCGATGCAGACATTGCGGGCGATCCGGAAGCACCAGGTGATCAAGCTGGACCGGGCCCCGTCGTACTGCCCGCGAGCGCGCCAAACCCGCTCCAACACGTCTTGGACAGCATCCTCGGCGTCGAACGGCGAACCCAGCATCTGATAGCAGAACGCCCTCAACCGGCCGCGCATCCCATCCAGCTGCTCCGCCGTGACCGCGTCCATGCACGGATCGTGTCAGAAAGCCGGCAGCTGCGGCTCCCCAGGGCAAGGAGGCGTCAGCCACAAGGACGTCCCGGTGGCCGATCCGCTTACCTGCGTTGCCTAGCCGGTTGATCGCAACCGGCATTGCCGGTTGGGCGCCGAAGCCCCTGACGAGCGTGGGATCGGAGCGGCGTGCGACAGCTCGGGCTTCCTCGGGGCGTTGGTCACCGCGAACATCAAAGCGCCGTTCAAGTCGCGGTGGCCGACCTCCAGGCTGCGACATCGTCCCCGCGGGCGTGGCGAACGGTCTCGGCACGTGCCCTGGCCAACGTCTCGATGCCGTAGGGCGTCAGGTCCGGGACGTCGACGGCCTGAAGGCGGCCGGCGAACCAGACAGCGACGACCAGTCCCTGCTGCGACGCGCACACGCAGCTGATCACTGATGTCCCCAACCCTTCGGGTTAGGCAGATCGGCGCTCACCAATCCGTGCAGCAGAAGACCGGGTCGTCCTTCGCCGTCGGTGGTGCAGAGCGACGCCATTTGGGTTGCCGACGGTGAGGCACACGGCGTCCCGTCGACTGGCTCGCACCCGTTTTAGCCGGTGGTCCGTCGGCGTGCGTTTCTTGGGGCGGCGGAAGCTTTGCACGCGCGAGCCATCAGGCCATTGGGCGACGAGGTCATACCTGAAGATTCGCCGGCCCTCACTCAGTCCGGATCAGGAGGCCCGGGCTGAGTGAAGGCCGACGTCCGGTCGATGCAGTCGATCAGGCGCGGGTCGCTACCGCGAGGACCGCATCCGCATCACCAAAGGCATGGGGCTGCGGAACCTGCCGTTCTTTTGCTTGCCCAACAACGGCGAAGCACCAGCCCGGGGCTTTCACGGTGACGGCGTGGTGATGAACTGAAAGTGCTCCAAGCCAGCAAGGATCGGGGTTGCGAAGACCAGATCATGCCGAGCGAGGAGCACCTTCGAGGTGAAGAATATCGGGCTGTATCCGCGTGTGCATGCCGATACGGACGGGACCGCGGTCGTGTCGCAGGCCGGCGGGGTCGCGTTGGTCGAGACGGCCCGCGCGGCGGGTCTGGATCGGGCGTTGTCCCTCGCGCTGGGACGGTGGCGCAAGCCGATGGCCCGGCATGATCCGGGCAAGGTGATCACCGATCTCGCGGTGACGCTCGCACTCGGTGGCGATTGCCTGGCCGACGTCGCGCTGCTGCGCGCAGAGCCCGCGATCTTTGGTCGGGTGGCCTCTGATCCGACGGTGTCGCGCATGATCGACGCGCTGGCCGCGGACGCGCCTCAGGCGCTGAAGGCGATCGACACCGCACGCGCGACAGCACGTGCTCGGGTGTGGTCGCGGGCCGGTGAATACGCACCCGATCACGCCGCCGACGCTGACCGTCCGTTGATCATCGATACCGACGCCACCCTGATCACCGCGCACTCGGAGAAGGAGCTGGCGGCGCCGACGTTCAAGCGCGGGTTCGGGTTCCACCCGTTGTGGGCGTTCCTCGACCACGGCCAGGACGGGACCGGCGAACCGTTGAGTTGCCTGCTGCGCAAGGGCAACGCCGGCTCCAACACCGCCGCCGACCACATCACCGTCGTGAAGGCAGCGCTCGCGCAGCTGCCCGGGCACAAGCCCGGGACTCGTCCAGGTCGCAAGGTGTTGATCCGGGCCGACGGTGCCGGCTGCACGCACGAATTCCTGAACTGGCTAGTGTCGCAGCGGCTGTCCTACTCGGTCGGGTTCACGCTGCCCGACTCGTTCGCGCAGACCCTGACCCGGATGCCCAGGACGGGGTGGACGCCGGCCTACGACGGTGACGGTGAGGTCCGTGACGGGGCGTGGGTCGCCGACGTCACCGGCCTGCTCGATCTGAAGTCCTGGCCGGTCGGGATGCGGGTGATCGTGCGCAAGGAACGACCACATCCCGGCGCGCAGCTGCGGATCACCGACGCCGACGGGCACCGGGTCACCGCGTTCGCTACCAACACCACCCGTGGCCAGTTGGCCGATCTCGAGCTTCGGCACCGGCGCCGGGCCCGCTGCGAGGACCGCATCCGCATCGCCAAAGACACCGGACTGATGAATCTGCCGCTGCACGACTTCACCCAGAACCAGATCTGGTGCGCCATCGTCGCGCTCGCCGTCGAGCTCACCGCCTGGATGCAGATGCTCGCCCTGGCCGGTCACGACGCCCGCCGCTGGGAGCCCAAACGTCTACGGCTACGGCTGTTCAGCATCGCCGGCCGACTCGCGCACCACGGTCGAACCCGGCGGCTGCACATCTCGACACACGCACCCTGGGCCCGCCTGCTCGCCTGCTCGCCGACATGATCACCAAGCTGCAGACCATGCCCGCACCCGGCTGATCACCACCAGACCCGTCCCGACAACCAGAAAAACCGGCCAGTGGAACCCGCGCCGCCGAGCGACCTCGGGCGAACCGTCACACCCTCACGCAACAATCACTGATCAGAATGCCGACACCATCGCGGCCATGATCAACAACTGACTCGTGAAAGATCTGGGCTAGCTAGAGTGTCCGGTCGACTGAAATGGGCAACCCAATTGCTTGTCGCGCTGTCTCGCGAGAGACCGCGCGAATCTAGTCTGAACCCTAATGGGTGTTCAGGATCCACTTCTGGTAATTCCCGTTGTTAGGCACATTGCTGTACGCGTTCTTATAGTCTGCATCCATTCGTACTGGACCGCCCGCCGGGCCGACCCACGCATAGTGCTTACCCTGGGTGACGCCCAGATCGTGGATTGTCCAAGTCCGCAGTGCCGCCGGACCGCTTGAGCAGCTTTGTAAAACTAACTGCTTGGCCGTGCTAGTAATCGACGACCGCGTGACGCAAAGAGAAGCGTCATAGGAGTAAATAGGGCCGCTTTGGCCGACGCCCGGGAATTCCCACGTCTCGGCGGCACCGGCGCCCTCGACACTATTTACCGTGCATACGTTCATTTCTACGTTTGTGTTCAGCGCTCGGTCAGGGGCATCCAAGCATCGCCCAGTAGCCAGATTCTTGAGCTGGCCCAACTGTGACACGCCATTAGGCACCAGCGGTGTCGCGGTGGCGGCTGATATCTGACCCACGAGGATGCCCAACATGCAGGCAACAGCCACGAGGACCATAATTGTGTTTCGTCGCATTGTGTCCCACCTTTGCTTAAAGGGCCGTCGGGCCGGACTTCATCTAACTGGCCTCGACGGTGCGTCCACCTAGATAACATCACACGCGGTGCGCCAGCAACAGGCAACTTTACCGGCAATACGGAGAGGTAAATGTGTCGACAGTACCCGACAGGTAATTCGGAGTACGTCGTGGCAGGAAGCGGTCCGGCCAACGTGTTCCTAGAGGGCACGCCCTCATCGGGTGTTGGCAACGCTGGGGTCTGCTGCGCGATCGGGTGACAGGGCTCGACGCGCGAGATCACTTCATCTGTGCTCGCGCCGCGCTCGAAAGCGTGGGCGAGAAAGACGAGTATCGCGAGACCGATGCTCCTGCATGCACGCTGGTCGCCGATTCAGACCTTGTCTTCACGACGCTCGACGACACACTCCGGTGGCAGCTGGCCGAGGCTGAGGGAGGCTGCAAGCTGACCTTCGACAATATCGTGGCCCATCCCGAGCACGCGCCCCCTACACCGCCGCGGGCTTCGACATCAATCTCCAGCAACTCGCCACACTTCTCGATCACGGAGCCAACCGGGTACAGCGACACGAGATGCCACCCCCGGACGAACTCGTCGACCACTACCGGACCGCTACCGAGCCCATGAAGCCGGCCGGACTACCGAGCAGCCGCAACCGCGCTCGGGCGTCCAGCCAGGGTCCGGCCAGTACGACGCGTAGTTGATCGCGATGGCATGCCGCGCGGTGGCCAGCGAGATCTGGTGGGCGCTGACCTGGCCCCAGTAGATAGAGAGCGTCGCGCCTTCTCGCGCGGCGAGTCGAGGTGGCGCTCGCTGCGGCAGGATCGCGACGAAGTCCTTGCCGAGCGCGCCGTGCTCATCAACGTTGCGCTTCAACAGAGCAGGCTGCGTTCGAGCATTTCACGCATGGCGACTTCGTACATGAGCACGGGCCCATTTTTGGTTAGTCGGCTGACGAGGTAGTTGACAAGATCGCGTCGCCCGTCGTGCGTGGCTTCGCGCCAGTGCGCTGTGATGCGTTGCGCAGCATCGGCGCGATCGCAGGCGAGCAGGCTTTGTCGGGCGTCTTGGCTATGGTTCTGGCCGACCGTAAGGAGCGACCGGTGACTCAACCAGATGCAGTAATGGCCCGTATCGGTGAGGGCAACGCACTGCGAGAACGTGGCGAACGCGAGGCTGCGCGAGATCTGTTCGCCCAGGTGTGGAGCGAAATTGGCGGCGAGACCGGCGACCCCTTGCACCGCTGCGCACTCGCGCATTCCATGGCTGACGTACAGGACGACGTGCACGAAGAACAGGCGTGGGACTTGAGAGCGCTGGCAGCGGCTGACCTGCTCACCGACGAAGGCGCAGCTCGCGGCGGCGTGGCTATTTCGGTGGCTGGCTTCTATCCCTCTCTACACCTCAACCTCGGCGAGAGTTACCGCAAGCTCGGCGACCTTGACCGGGCTCAGGAACATCTTGACCGAGGCCGTGCTGCCGTCAATGCTCTCGGCAACGACGGCTACGGCCAGATGATCAAGGGTGGATTGGATCGGCTCGCGGACCGGCTGCGCTGACCTCAAGCGGAACGGCCTACGGTGCCCGTCCAACGCCTAGGATCGCGCCGCACGCATTCGTGATCTTGGTCGTGCCGCAAGGCGCACCTCTACGGGCAGGCGGCGCGGTGTGTCTCGCCGGATCGATAGCCGGGCACAAGAGTGCGCGCTGATCGCGGCGAGTCGACGCTATCTTCACCGCCCGACCAGCGGCGTGCGCGGATGGGGTCTGCTGCACGAACGGGTGACAGGTTCCGTTAGGCCGCCTGGGTGGCGGTTGGGGTCATGATCGCCTCGTATTCGATAGGGGTCAATCGGCCGAGGGCGTCCTGTCTGCGCCGGCGGTGGTAGGTCCGCTCGATCCAGGTGACGATCTGGATCCGCAGCTCCTCTCGGGTACGCCAGGGCTGCCGGTCCAGGACGTTCTTCTGCAGCAGCGAGAAGAACGACTCCATGGCGGCGTTGTCGGCCGCGGAGGCAACCTGGCCCATCGAGCCGACCATGCCGTGGCGGGTCAGGGCGCGGTGGAACTTCCTTGATCGAAATTGGCTGCCCCTGTCGGCGTGGACGATGCAGCCGGCCACGTCTTGGCCGGCGACTCGGCGTCGGGCTACGGCGTTGTCGAGCGCCTGCACAGCGAGGCGGGCCTTCATCCGCGAATCGATCGAGTAGCCGACGATCTTGTTGCTGAAGCAGTCCTTGATCGCACAGAGGTAGAGCTTGCCCTCGCCGGTCCAATGCTCGGTGATGTCGACCAACCACACGGTGTTCGGCGCGTCAGCGGTGAAGTCGCGCTTCACTAGGTCCTCGAAGGCGGGTGTGCCGGCTTGCGCTTCTTCTTGCCGTTGCGGCCACGAGGCTTGCCGAACGCCGACCACCAGCCGTTCGCCGAACAGATCCGCCACGCCGTCCGGTCGGCCATCGGCTGCCCCTCCTCGCGGGCCTCGTCGGCCAAGAACCGGTAACCAAACTCCGGGTCATCACGGTGAGCATCGAACAGAGCGTTCGCCCGATGCGCCTGCACCCATTCGGCGTCGGTCACCCGGGCGGCGAGCCAGCGGTAGTAGGGCTGTCTGGCGAGATTGAGCACCCGGCACGTCACCGTCACGGGGATCCCGTCGACGGCCAGCTCACGGACGAGCGGGTACATCATTTTCCCGGCAGGTTCGCCTGCGACAGATACGCCGCCGCCCGACGCAGCACCTCGTTCTCCTGCTCCAACAGCTTGTTGCGCCTACGCAGCTCACGCAGCTCTATCGACTCGCTACTCGTGACACCGGGGCGCTTGCCCGCCTCGACATCATCGAGGCCCAGCCAGCGATGCAGGCACGACTCGGAAATCCCGAAGTCCTTCGCCACCTGCGCCACGGAGGCGTCGCTACCGCGAGCCACCCGGACCACGTCCTCGCGGAACTCCTTGGGAAACGGTTTCGGCACGGTCGACATCCTTCCAGCGGAGCCTTCCGACTCCACAGATCAGATGTCACCTATCCGTGCAGCAGACCCATGCTAGTTAATACTGCTCTGCGCGTTGTCTCTCCAGGGCGAATATGAGCGCGTGGACGCGACAGCGACAGTGAGCGCGTGGACGCGATAGCGACAAGCGCGCGCGGGGCATGACAGCCATGAGCGCCCGCTCGGTGCGGAGCTGCGCGAAACGAGAGCAGCCATTGGTCCCCGGTTTAGACGGTCCTCATTCCTACCGCGGGTCGACGCGTGTGATGTTGGTCCAGCCCCGCGAGTTGGCCGATGCGCTCCCGGTTCTGGCGTTCGCGGATTTCGGCGCGCAGACGGCGGTCGATGTCCTCGATCGCCGCTGCGAACTCGTCGTCACCGGCCGCCAATAGTTCGCGCCCCCGCGCCCCCGCGGCGCCGGTACGCCGGGCTTCGGCCAGGGTGCGGATCCTGATGAGCTCCACAGCGGCCGCGGCGTCGTAGCGCCGGTAGCCGGAGCGGTCGCGCTCGGGCTCGGGAAGTAAATCTTTGGCGTGGTAGTGCCGAACTGCGCGGACCGTAACGCCGGCGTATGACGCGAGCTGGCTGATGGTCAGCATGAAGCTATTGTGCGAGCTTATTGGCCACGTCGCGGTTGAGCGAGGCCCGCCATTTGTCCAAGTACGACGTTGTACTGCGCAGGCGTTGGTGGCAGAACGCGGCGACGTCCTCGCCTGTGACGTATGTGACGCTCTTGCCCTGGGTCGCGCCGGTCTCGAAGAGCCCGAGTACCTGCTCGAGGGCGGCGATGATTTCCGTGCCGTCGCCGGTGGCGAACTTCCACAGGTTGGACGTCATCTCGCCGCAGACGATCCGGAAGTCGCGAGGCAGCACACTCGCACGCGCCTCTATCGCCTCCACACCGTCTTGTCGCCGAAATCTTGGTCAAGATCTTGGGCATTGTGAGGTCAGCCGAGCTTGGCCGCGAGTTCGCGTTCGACCGGGCAGCGACACGACTACGACGAAGGTGTCGTCGTCGTGATGGTTGACCCTGAAGGCACGGAGTTCTGCCTGGTGCAGTACTTCACGTCATGACGAAGGTCGCCGCTTTCGGCCCCGTCCTCGACGATGGAGAGTGAACCCCTGTCGTCCGACAATGCTCCCCCTTCCTGACAATGGGCGGCCGGCGGCTCTGCGGCCGTTGCGGATCTCAACGGTCGCGTCAGGGCTCACAACGCAGATCGCCTCCTTCAGCGACGCCGTCCCGGCGGCGCGACCCGGACGTGCGCCCACTCGGTTGCGACCGGCGGCGGCCGAGCTCTCCGCGACGTGGCGAGCAGGTGACGACGACGATGGCGAGCGGGACGACCAGAGCCCAACCGCTGAAGGCAAGAACGCTCAGGACCGCTGCGCAGGCTGCGGCGGCAGCGAACCGCACCCGGCCACGCAGGATGCGAGCCGCGGATGCGGTGCAGCCGAGGTAGACAGTCAGGAAGAGCGTGGTCGGCAGCACGACCAATTGCACGGTAGTGACCGCGCCGAGCGCAACGCCGCCGAGCAAGAGCACCCCCGCGGCAGCGACGCCAAGTTGCAACCACCAGGGCGTGCGACCCGTAGTCGCGACCGGCGTAGCCGTGACCGGCGGCCGTTCGGCCCGGAGCCGGCTCGCCAGCGCGGCGGCGCCGGCGAGGTAGGCGTTGGTGGCCGCAAGAGTGAGGGCGACGGCGGCGACGGCGGCGATGACCGGCCCCGCCGGCCCGACGGCGACGCGGAGAAGGTCGGCGAGTGGAACGGCGCTGCTGACGGGCGGCGCGCCGAGCACGGCAATGGTCGCAGCGGCCAGCGCGAGATAGACGACGGTGGTGACGGTGAACGCGATGCCGATCACGCGGGGCAGCTGCCTGCGCGGATCGTGCAGCCGCTCGGTGAGCGGGGCGATCGCCTCCCATCCGACGAACGAGAGCATCAGTACCGACGCGGCATTGCCCAGCGCGGCCCAGCCGTGTGGTGCGAACGGCGTCCAACGCGCCGCCCGGGCCGCCGATGCCGAGCCGGCGACGGCGACTGCTACTAGGGCGACGAGGACCGCGACGAGGGCGAGCTGCGCGGTGCTTGCCGCGCGCGCCCCGCCGAACGTCAGCGCCACTACCACGATCAGCACCAGGGCCGCCGCGAGCACACTAACCTCGCGGCCCCCGCCACTCAGTGCCGCCACGTAGCTGCCGCCGATCAGGCATACCACCGGCGCGCCCAGAACGACACCCAAGAGGAAGCACCAGCCGACGGCTCGGCCGGCCCGCTCACCGAGCCCGGCCGCGGTATAGGTGGGCGCCCCGTCACCGGACGCAAAGCGGGCGCCGAGGTCGACGAATACACGAGCCAACAGTCCCGACACGGCGAGCAACCCGATCCAATCCAGGATCGACGCCGGGCCGGCCAGCGCGGCGGCCAGGCCAGGCAGTAGCAGCAGCGCTGGCCCAAGCAACGCCCCAACGTAGAGCGCCGCGCAGCGAGTGGTCGACAGGGACACCGCGGCGTTGATCATTGGTTCAACGGTGCCCCACATTATCCGGCACGCGATGGCGAATAGCGCCTTCCACCGGGGTCGTGATGCAACGATGTGCCACGACTGACGCGATAGCGTGACGAACATGCCACCACCTCCACACGACCGCACAGATCGTGCCATCCTTGAACAACTCCAACACGACGGCCGGATCGCCAACGTCGACCTCGCCGAGGCCGTGTCGCTATCCCCTTCGTCCTGCCTACGACGCACCAAGGCGATGGAAGCCGACGGCCTCATCACCGGCTACCACGCCGAACTCGACCGCAACCGAGCCGGTCTTGGCCTGACCGTCTTTATCGCCCTACAGGTCGAACAACACTCCCGCGACACCTCACGACAGATCGAGACCGCCCTGACTCAGATCCCGGCCGTCATCGCCTGCTACGTCGTCTCCGGCGAAGCCGACTTCCTCGTCGAAGCTGTCGTTGCGAACCTGATCGCCTACGAACGGCTACTCCTCGACCAAATCCTCGCCATCGGTCCAATCACTGACGCACGCAGCACCTTCGCGATCCGCACCGTCACCAGCCGCGGACCACTACCCCTGAACCACTGGACAACCCACTGACCGCGCACACCCGCGCCCGGTTTTAGCCGAACGCGGCGTGATCATCACCTCAAGAACTTCTCGCGTGCTCGCGTGGCGTCAACGATGACCGGTCATGCTAGGCCGTCAACCACGCCAATTTCGTCGACGACGATCGCAGACTGACTGGTTGGCGCCGATCACCACGTGAATCTTTCGTCGAGTTCGAAGACCCGAATTAGGTTCGCGTACGCATGCAAGATGCTCTCGTCGCTCACACCGTGCTTGCGGGCGCTCCACCACTATCGGGATCGCCACGCATAATTCAAGTTACTTGCCGCCTAATCAGCTATGCAAGATAACTTGGCGAGCGCCTCGCACGGGATCCGCTAATGACTGTCGAACGGCTCGTTGCGGATCAAGGAGATGGGTCCCTCTCCGATTTCGACATCAAGATTCTCTGGAGTCGCAGCTTGATCTCGTTCGGGTTCGGTCGCGGAGTTCGGTGCTGCGTGGACGCGTGCCTGTCTCGAGATCTGCGAAGCCGGCGCTGGCGTCGATGACGGTGTCGGCGGTTGCGGTGGTGGCCCGGTCGTGGCAGCCCACGCGAGTGGGAACAATGGTTGACCACGACCCGGAAAGCGATCACCAAGCAGCACATCGTCTACCGGGACGAAGGCACGCCGGACCGACTTCGAATCCGTCTCACACACGCGCACTGTCAACGACGACTCCTCGCCGCTGACCGTGCTCAGCCCGCACTTCTGCCAGCCCACGAGCCCTCGAGGCTTGCTTGAGCCGAGATGCGGTGAAAGCCGCAAGTCCGGTTCTGAGGGGGCCCCGGCGCAGCAATGCGCCGGGGCTACCCGACTAATTATCGGTAAGCAGAACCTAACCGCGATCGGCACCCTGGTCGAACGCCAGACCGGTGACGCGATGCTGCTGCACCTGCCCGAGGGTTACAAGCCCGAACAGGTCCGCGACGCTCTGGCCGCGAAGATCAAGACGCTGCCTGAGTCGCTGCGCCTGTCGCTGACCTGGGACCAAGGCCCGGAGATGCGCGACTGGAAACACGTCTCCGTCGCCGCCGGTATCGACATCTACTTCTGCGACCCGCACCCGCCCCGCCTGGCTCGAGCGCACGCTCGAGTTGTACCGGGCGGCGGGCTGGCTCGACCACGGTGGACAGATCCGCACCCCCCGCAGCGGCTACGGCACCCGGCAGGTCCCGAACCGCATCCGGTTCGGTGGTTACGACCTGGCCGTCGTGGACGTCGACGAGGGCGAGGACGATGAGAGGTCGTCGGCAAGCCAGCAGTGGCCGCGAAGCAGTCGCACCTATCGGAGCCTTATCAATGGGTTTCCGCGCGGGTATCGGGCCAGCTCGAATGCGCTGCTGCGCTAGGCGCGCTGGATCTGCGCTGCGGTGTGCAGGAGCTGGTCCAGTACGGCTGCGACCGATCGGCGCACCGTTCGCTCGGGCCGGCACAACGCATCGACGCGCCGGCGTGCGTGGACGCCCGCGAGTGGTCGCAGCACGACTCCCGGTGGCTGTCGTGTGGTCCAGCGCGGCATCAGCGCCACGCCGCCGCCGGCGGCGACCACGTCGCCGGCCACGGTGAAGTCGTTGATGCGGTGGACGACGTCGAGTGGCCGGTCTGCTGCCGCGGAGATCGCCATGATCGTGCCGAACAACGGGAATCCGTCGTCGACCGTGATCCAGGGTTCGCTCGCGGTGTCGTGGGGTGTGACGTATTGCTTGTCGGCGAGGCGATGCGTGCGTGGCACGGCGACATCAAGCGGTTCGTGCAGCAACGCGGTCGTGGTGACGCTCGTCGGCCATGCGGGCGTGTGGTCCAGGCGGTGGGCCGGGACGATGTCGTAGGTGCCGGTCAGTGGAGCGAACTCGCTCTGGGCGACATCTTCGTCGGCCAGGCACAGGTGGGTGCCAGATTGGCTGAAGGCCTCGATGAGCGGTGGAAAGAAGGCGGCGCCCGCGCTGAGGAATGCCGCTACTCGCACCGTGCCGCTTGGATCGTCGATGAAAGCGTCTACTGCGTGGCGGGCTCTGGCCAAGGCTGTGTCGACCTCGCTGGCAGCAGCGGCCAGGGCATGCCCGGCGTCGGTGAGGGTGAGCCGGCGCCCCGTGCGTTCGGTGAGCGGCACTGCGACAGTGGCCTGCAGGAGCCGCAACTGCTGCGAAATGGCCGACGGCGTGACGTACAGGGCCTCGGCAACGGCGCGGACGCTGCCCAGCTCGCCGAGCTCGCGCAGGATCTGCAACTGCCGGATCTCCATCACCACAATGTAGCGCTGCTACATCGTCAGTTCAGGCAATGCCGCTTGGCTATATCATCGCCCGGCCGCATCCTAGGTGGAGCCTGCAGGGTCTTGCACGACCTGTCAGCCGGCACAGAGCGGAGAGGAGACGACAACCGTGACGACACAGCCGGAACCGGCCGCGTCCGCGCCGACCGTCTATACCCGACTCGTCGACGACCTGGACGCGGTCAAGGCGCGATACCGGCTCATCGATCACCCGCCGGAAGGACGCACCGAACTGGTCAGCGCCCTGCGCGGCCACGACGCCGCTCGAGCAGCCAAGTGCATCGTCGTGATGGTCAAGACCGGCAAGAAGCAGACCCGCTTCGTGCTCGCAGTAATTCCCGGTGATGCCCGGCTGGACCTCCCGGCGGTCAAAGCGCTCTACCACGGCACATACGTCGCTTTTGCCGACGCAGGCAAGGCCGAGCAGCTCGCGGGCAGTGTCAGCGGAACCGTCCTACCGATGAGCTACCACCCCGAGCTTGAACTGGTCATCGACCCGCGGTTGCTCACCTATCCGGAGCTATATTTCAACGCCGCACGCCTGGATCGATCCATCGCTGTGGCTACCGAGGACTACCTGCGTATGGCGGGTCCGCGGATAGAGCGGATCGCCGTCCTGAGCGCCGAGCCGACTGGAACAGACACCCGCGCAGGCGTGTGCGAGGAGACCGCGTGACCGGGCACAACCATGTGTATCGCCTCGAACACCGCCGCCGCTTCGTCCAGATGGAAGACACCCTTGAGCGACGCACTGGCACGATCGACGCGCGGCGATGGCACCGGATCAAAGTATGCCCAGACTGCCGATTCTTTTCTACGACGCGATTCGTCGGGCTAACCGTCGCCGGTGGGTGGAGTCTGGAGGAGGCCCAACCAGCCGTGCCTGCGGTGCGATCGCGAAGGCTGCGGCATACAGCGACAGGTACAGCCGCCGTGACACCATCCATCGATATGTGCGGAGGAGTGCAGTGAAGCTTGAGCCCACCAGCGGTGCGCGGCTAGGCGCGCCTCCGCTGTTGCCGTTCCAGATCGACGTCCATCGATCTGTGCTCGCAGACCTGCAGCACCGGCTGCGATCAGCGCAATTCATTCGCCAGGAACGGCCGACGCGATGGCAAGGTGGGACGGACGTCGACTATCTCGGAGAATTGGCACGCTACTGGTCGAACGACTTCGATTGGTGGGCAGCGCAGAGCCGGCTAAACACCTACAAGCACTTCCGGGCCAGTATCGATGGCGTGATGATGCACGCAGTTCATCTACCAAGCGCAGGCGCGCCGGGCGCTAATCCGATCCCGATCATGCTTTGCCACGGGTGGCCAAGCTGCTTCGTCGAACAACTCGAACTGGCAGAGCGACTGTCCGATCCCGCCCGCTTCGGTGCTGACCCGGCTGACGCGTTTGACGTCGTGATTCCGTCCTTACCCGGTTTCGGCTATTCAGGGCTGCCAAACGCGCCGTTGACCCGGGCGAGAATGGCCGAACTCGCGCATGGGCTGATGCACGACGCTTTTGGCTATTCTCGATATGCGACGTTCGGCGGCGACATAGGCGGCGGCGTTGCCACCTGGTTGGGCTCTCTGCACGCGGAAGCCGTCCTTGGCGTGCATCTCATCCATCCGCCACGCGGCGTTCTCCACGATCAGGCGTCACTGTCCCCGGCCGAGCAGCAGTTCATCGACGCAGAAGCTGCCTATGACGCTCTCGACGAAGGCTACAGCTCGATAATGCAGACGCGACCGGACACGATCGCTTCGGCCCTGATCGACTCGCCAGTCGGGCTGGCGGCCTGGATTGTCGACAAGTTCCGCGACTGGGCCGACTGCAACGGAGACCTTGAGGCCCGCATCAACCGCGATACGCTTCTGACGATCATTACGCTGTACTGGGTGACGGGGACGATCAGATCGTCGTTCCAGTCCTACTTTGACTACTCATACAACCCACCCCACCCACCAATCACGGTTCCGGTTGGCGTCACGCTCAGCGCTGAGCCATCTGAGCGCGACTTCCCCCGAAGTCTCATAGAGCGTGTCTGCAGTGACGTCAGGTTCTGGAACGAACCGAAGCGGGGCGGACACTTCATGCCTCTTGAGGAACCTGACCTTCTGGCCCGTGACATCCGATCGTTCTATCGACTCTGCGCAGCAAGGTGAGGCAAATCATGGCTGTTACCGTCGTACTTTCTGCTGTCGCAATGGGTCGGGAGCGTGTTCGCTCGTGCCTATAGCTGAGCGACTTACCCGCCGCTTCAATGTCCGGATCCCGGTGCGAGACGGGACTACTTTGGCCGCGGATCTGGTATTGCCGCAGGGCGAGCCGGTTCCGGCGGTGGTGATGCGCACCCCTTACGGGCGGAGCAGCGAGCGCGGCGCGGCGAGCGCCGACGCGTTCGCTAAGGCGGGCTACGCGGCGGTGTGGGTCGACGTACGGGGCCGTGGCGACTCGGACGGCGAGTTCGATCCGTACCGCAACGACGGCCCGGACGGGTTTGACGTCATCGAATGGGCGGCCGAACAGGATTGGTGCGACGGCGCGGTCGCCACTTATGGCGGCAGCTACCCCGGCCGGATCCAGTGGCTCACCGCGCTGCAGCGTCCCCCGGCGCTGCGGGCGATGATCGTCCTGGTCACACCATCGGACCCCTTCGTCGAGAACACCACCGGTATGCCGTGGCCGATGCACATCCACTGGTACCGGATGACTGACGGCCGCGCCATGCAGTACACCGAAAACGTCGACTGGCTGGCCGTGTGCCAGCATCGCCCGTTGGCCGACCTGGACCAGGCAGCGGGCTTCCAGTCGTCGCTGTGGCGCGAGGAGTGCCGGCACCAGACCCTCGATGAGTGGTGGGAGCCGGTGCGCTACCAGCACCGCATCGCCGAGATCGATGTCCCGGTTTTGCACATCTCCGGCTGGTACGACGACGAGGAGATCGGCACGCCGGCGAACTTTGCCGCGATGACCGCAGCGGGCCGCGCGGGCCAGCGACTGCTGATGGGCCCGTGGGGGCACGATGTCAACGCAGGTCGGCAGCTCGGCGACCTTGACTTCGGTCATGACTCGGTGCTCGACCTGGACGCGGTGATGATCGGCTTTCTGGATGAGACGGTGCGCGGCAAGGCGCTCAATAATGACACCACGTCCGCGGTGCGCGTGTTCCTGATGGGCGCGAACCGGTGGCTCGACCTCGACGGTTGGCCGCCACCGGGCATGCAGACCCGCACGTGGTACCTCCACAGCGACGGGCACGCCAACTCGCGCTACGGCGACGGCCGGCTCGGCGAGGCGTCGCCAGCTCACCGATCCTCCCCCGATGAATGGGTGCACGACCCCGATCGTCCCGTCCCGTTCATAACCAACCCCTCGTCGGCGCAGATCGGCGGTCCGGACGATTACGCCGGGGTCGAGAGTCGCGCCGACGTGCTCGTTTACACCTCCGAGCCGCTGACCGAGCCTCTGGACGTGGTCGGTCCGGTCAGGCTGATCACGCATGTGGCCACGTCAGCGGCCGACACCGACGTTTGCGCCAAGCTGCTCGACGTGCACCCCAACGGCTTTGCCCAGCGGCTCTGCGACGGTCTAGTCCGGCTGCGCTACCGGAACGGGCACGAGGCCGCCGACACGGTGGCGCCGGGGACGGTCTATAAGGTCGAGGTCGTGATGTGGGATACCGCCCAGCGGTTCCTGCCCGGCCACCGAATCCGGCTTGAAGTCGCCTCATCGGCGCATCCCAAGTTCGCCGTTAACCTCGGAACCCTCGGCGACCAGGCCGAGTCCACCGAAGGCGTCCTTGCCCACAACGCCCTCCACCACGACGCCGGTCGCCCATCCCGGCTGATCCTGCCCGTGCTGCCCACGTGAACGCCCAATTTGGTGCGCAGGCGATCCGACATTGAGCAGCTGATCGGCAACGGCGGCCGAAACGACAATCCGTCTGCGGAGGCAAGGGGCACAGCGATCCGGAGTCACGCAGTTCCCATAGCGTGATCGGCTTACGGGACGGTGTCCCCAGCCCGTTCAGCGGGCGAGTAGCTCGGTGACGTCCTGAGCGGCCGCCCGGATGGCGGCCGCCCTAGTCTCGACCTCGGAGAACGCGCAGCGCCGAGTTCGTCGGTCGACGCCGAGACGGTCCAGGGAACCGATGCCGTCCTGGCCGCTCAACTCGACGTCCAGACGAGTTCGATCGTGCGAATCGCGATGCCGGAAGGTCCTGGTTGCCGTCCTCGTGCAGGATTCGGCCACGGTCGGGATCAGCCGCGAACGTTGCCCATCGGCTGGCGGGCGCACTCCGAAACAATAACCGCACGTGGTTTTATCCCGGTCGATCGCCGCGGTTGGCGTCCTGTATGCCCGTTCGGTTCCTGACCGGCGCCGACCTCGCGAGGTTGTGTAGCTGGCCGGACAAGATCGCCGACGCCGACGTGGGGTTCTAGATGGCAGCAGAGTCTGCATCATCGATGTGATCCGGAACACGTCCCGCTATGCCTCTCGTCGCGACTGGGGCGAACTCAAGCCTGGCTCTGGCTTCCGTGTGATCATCCGAAGGCGGCGGCGAACCGGTCACCGAGGTCGTTGAGTCGGTCGACGGGCTCGTTAGCGAACACCAGCCGCAGGTAGCGCCCGCCCGACGGACCCCATCCGTTCATCGCGGTGGCGGCGACTCGGCCTCGGTCGAATAGCCGGTCGGAGGCCTCGCTGGGCGTGAGTCCCAGCTGGTTGGTGTCGATCAATAGCGACCAGCCGCCGTCCGGGCGGATGACCGGATAGTCACCGAGCTGGTCGATGATGACCTCACAACGTCGCTGCCAAGTTCGGGTGGCCGCCGCCACGTCGGCTGCGGCACCGGGAGCGGACAGCGCCGCTGCGACCGCTTGCTGAGCGATGCCGACCTGGCAGACGACGTTGCTAAGCCCAACGAGCGCGATGTCGGACAGCACCCGTTCGGGTGCAACGACCCACCCGACACGCCAGCCGATCATGCGCAGCTCCTTTGAAGCCGACCCGACAGTGATCACGCGCTCGGACAGTTGCGGATGCGAAGCCGGGTGCAGGGGTGGGCGACCGTCGAAGCGGATACGTTCCATCGCCGCGTCGTAGAGCACCCACGCGTCGTGCTCGGCCATAGGGTCCGCGAGGGCGTCGAGATGTGTCTGGTCGAAGACCGCGCCGGTCGGCATCGCCGGGGACATCAGCAGCACGGCGGCGGTGCGCGGCCCGACGGCAGTCGCGAGATCGTCAGGATCGGTGCGCCAACCTTGCTCGGTCGGTACGGCAGGGACGTGGACGGGCACGGCGTCAGCAAGGCGGATGCGGTTGACCAGGCCGGCGTAGATCGGGTCAGTGATCACGACCTCGTCACCCGGCTCGGTGATCGCCAACAGTGAGTTCAGGACGCCGTTGAGGCCGCCGGCCACGCCGACACACTCGCGGCCCGGGTCATAGATCCGCCCGGCTAGTTGCCCGACGTGGGCCGCAGCCGCGGCTCGCAGATCACGTTGGCCCTCGAAAGGCAGGTAGCTGTTCGCGTCGTCCTCGTCGATGGCGCGCCGGGTGAGATCGAGTGCGATTGCGGGCGGGCGTAGATCGGTGTCCAGGTTCTCTAGGCGCAGCATCGACGGGTCCGCGAGCGCGTCAGCGCGATCGCCTATCACGTTGACGCCGATACCGGGTATGTGCGCAAGTCGGCTAACCATGGGCCAGCTCCGATCTGAATCTGCGCTGTCTACTTCAGTAGACAACCTGCCTGGCATACTGGTCAACATGGGTCGTGGGGATGAGTCTCCGCTGGCGGCCAACCTGCGGAAGCTCAGGCTCCAGTGTGGCTTGTCTACCGTCGAGCTGGCCCGCCACGCCGCCATCTCTCGGGCGACACTCACTCAGATCGAGGCCGGCGACGGCAACCCCACGCTGGACACCCTTCTACGCCCTAGCAAACGCACTCAATGCGCCGCTCGCACATCCACCACGGCCGGGTCGAGAACGACGCCTTCCGCCGCGCCTACCTGTTAGAAGTGGCGGTCGAGGCTAGCCGCAAGTTCACTCCGTCGCCGGACCTCCAGTTCGAGGAGTGCGGCTGGCCCGCATCGACGCCGTCGCCGACCTTGTCGAAGAACAACCTCGACACCACCGCGCTGCTCGAAGTTCTGGAAGGCCGCTCAGCCGCGCCGCCACGGCTTACCCTCACGCTCCGCCG
>QHCC01000022.1:0-247 GCA_003243915.1 Pseudonocardiales bacterium
ACATGGGCCAGTTCGAGCGCACCCTGATCATCGTCGACGAGGGCGCCTACGTGCACTACGTAGAGGGCTGTACCGCACCGATCTACAGCTCGGACTCCCTGCACTCGGCCGTCGTCGAGATCATCGTGAAGAAGGGCGGCCGCTGCCGATACACGACGATCCAGAACTGGTCGAACAATGTCTACAACCTGGTCACCAAGCGCGCCAAGGCCGAGGCCGGCGCGACGATGGAGTGGGTCGACGGCAA
>QHCC01000022.1:277-10530 GCA_003243915.1 Pseudonocardiales bacterium
ACCATGAAGTACCCGGCCGTCTGGCTGATGGGCGAGCACGCCAAGGGCGAGGTGCTCTCGATCGCGTTCGCCGGCGAGGGCCAGCACCAGGACGCCGGCGCGAAGATGCTGCACCTGGCGCCGCACACGTCCTCGACGATCATCTCCAAGTCGGTGGCCCGCGGCGGCGGCCGCACGTCCTACCGCGGCCTGGTCGAGATCCACAAGGGAGCGCACCACAGCCGCTCGACGGTGAAATGTGACGCGCTGCTCGTCGATGACATCAGCCGCTCGGACACCTACCCCTACGTCGACGTCCGCGAGGACGACGTGTCGATGGGCCACGAAGCGACCGTGTCCAGGGTGAGCGAGACCCAGCTGTTCTACCTGATGAGCAGGGGGATGTCCGAGGACGAAGCCATGGCGATGATCGTGCGCGGATTCGTCGAGCCGATTGCCCGCGAACTGCCGATGGAGTACGCGCTGGAACTGAACCGCCTGATCGAACTGCAGATGGAAGGGGCAGTGGGTTAACGGTGACTCTGATCGACGATCGGCCCCACTCGCACGGGGCCGGCTCTACCGGGTCGCCCGCAGAGCGGTTCACCTCACGTAACCCTGAGGACTTCGCCCAGCCGAGCGGCCGCGACGAGGACTGGCGATTCACGCCGATCCGCGCATTGCGGCCACTTTTCGAGGCGTTCGAGCCGACGACGCGCATCACCGGAGACGTCGAGGCTCCCGACGAGGTCAGCTGGTCGATTCTGCCGCGCTCGGATGAGCGGGTCGGGCGGGCGTCGCAGCCCGCGGACCGGGTCAGTGCGCTGGCGTGGGCCGGGGCGCCGCAGGCCTTCGTGCTGCAGATCCCCGCCGGAGCGCAGATCGCCGCCCCGGTTCTCGTACACGGCACCGTCGAGCCGGGCCAGGCCTACGAGCACATGGTGATCGAGGCGGGCGCGGGGTCGCGGGCAACCGTCGTCGTCGACTACGCCGGTGCGGCCACGGTGGCCGAGAACGTCGAGATCATCGTCGGCGACGGCGCTGCGCTGACCTTCGTCAGCCTGCAGGACTGGGCGCTGGGGGCGGTCCACCTGTCGGCGCACGATGCCTGTCTCGGTCGCGACGCGACGCTCAAGCACGTGGTCGTGAATCTCGGCGGCGAGCTCGTGCGGCTGTCCACGACCGTCCGTTACGACGCGCCCGGCGGCCAGGTCGAACTGCTGGGGGTCAGCTTCGCGGGTCCGAAACAGCATTTCGAGTCACGCCTGTACATCGATCACTCGATGCCCCAGTGCGCCTCGAACGTCCTCTACAAGAACGCCCTGCTCGGAGACACGTCGCGCACGGTCTGGATCGGCGACGTGCGGATCCGCCCCGCCGCGACCGGGACGAACACCTACGAGATGAACCGCAACCTGCTGCTCTCACCCGGGGCTCGTGCGGATTCGGTGCCGAACCTCGAGATCGAAACCGGCGAGATCGCCGGCGCCGGGCATGCCAGCGCCACGGGACGCTTCGACGACCTGCAGCTGTTCTACCTGCAGTCACGCGGCATAGACGCCGAACAGGCGCAGCGGCTGGTGATCCGCGGCTTCTTCGCCGACGTGGTCGCCCGAATCGGGCTGCCCGATCTGCAGCAGCGCATCATGACCGCGATCGAGGCCCGGCTGGGCTTCGCTGCGGCCGAACCGGAACTGGAGACTACTTCGTGAGTGAGCATCGCAGCGAGCGCCAGCGATTGAGGAGCGGGGGCCCCGCGGAAGCGCAGCTCTCTCCATGGGCTTCCGTGGGATGCAGGTGCGGAGCGAACGGGCCGATGAGCGCTTGCGCGAAGAGGAGTTCACATGCCTAACACCCTGGAGATCCGCGACCTGCACGTGAGCGTGGGGGACGGCGCCGACGACCTGACCGAGATCCTGAAGGGCGTCGATCTGACCGTCTCCTCCGGCGAGACGCACGCGATCATGGGACCGAACGGATCGGGCAAGTCGACGTTGGCCTACTCGATCGCCGGGCACCCGAAGTACACCGTCACCAGCGGCGAGATACTGCTCGACGGCGCGGATGTCCTCGCGATGACTGTCGACGAGCGGGCCCGGGCCGGGCTGTTCCTCGCCATGCAGTACCCAGTCGAGGTGCCTGGCGTGTCGGTGTCGAACTTCCTGCGTACCGCCGCCACGGCGATGCGCGGCGAGGCTCCGAAGTTGCGCACCTGGGTCAAGGAGGTCAATGGGGCGATGGCTGCACTGGACATGGACAAGGCGTTCGCCGAGCGCAGCCTCAACGAGGGCTTCTCCGGCGGCGAGAAGAAGCGGCACGAGATCCTGCAGCTCGAGCTGCTCAGGCCCAAGATCGCCATCCTGGACGAGACCGACTCCGGGCTCGATGTCGACGCGCTGCGCGTCGTCAGTGAGGGCGTGAACCGGGTCCGCGAGACCGGCATCGGCACGCTGCTGATCACGCACTACACCCGGATTCTGCGCTACATCAAGCCTGACTTCGTGCACGTGTTCTTCGACGGCCGCATTGCCGAGTCCGGCGGCCCGGAGCTCGCCGATCACCTCGAGGCCGAGGGCTACACCCGCTTCGGTGTCAACGAAACCGCATCAGCATGAGTTGAGTGACGTATCTCGTTGATCAGAGAATCCGTCACTCGACGTGGAGAAGGGATGACTTCGGTGGGCTTCGATGTCGAGGCGGTCCGCAAGGACTTCCCGATCCTGTCGCGCGAGATACACGGCGTGCCGCTGATCTACCTCGACAGCGCCAACAGCGCGCAGAAGCCTCAGGTCGTCATCGACTCCGAGGCCGACCTCTACGCCAACCATTACGCCAACGTCGCACGTGCCGTGCACACCCTCGGCAGCGAGGTCACCCACGCCTACGAAGGCGCCCGCGACAAGGTTGCCGCGTTCCTCAACGCACCCTCGCGTGACGAAGTGATCTTCACCCGCAACATCACCGAGGCACTGAACCTGCTGGCCTACTCGCTGTCCAACGCCAGCACCTTCCCCGGCGCGCAGCGGTTCCGGCTCGGTCCCGGCGACGAGATCGTGGTGACGGAGATGGAGCACCACAGCAACATCGTGCCGTGGCAGCAGCTGGCGCAGCGCACCGGCGCCACGTTCCGCTGGATCCCCATCGACGATGAGGGCCGCCTGGTCGAGTCCGCGATCGACGAGGTCATCACGGAGCGCACCAAGGTCGTCTCGTTCGTCTACCAGTCCAACGCGCTGGGCACCATCAACCCGGTGCGCCGCATCGCTGAACGGGCCCGCGCCGTAGGTGCCCTGTCCATCGTCGACGCCGCGCAGGCCGCGCCGCACCTGCCGTTGGACGTCCAGGACATCGGCGCCGACTTCGTCGCCTTCACCGGCCACAAGCTCTACGGGCCGAGCGGTGTCGGCGTGCTCTGGGGCCGGTACGAGCTGCTCGCCGACCTGCCGCCCTTCCTCGGTGGTGGCGAGATGATCGAAACGGTGGCCATGTCGGGAAGCACGTTCACCGCCCCGCCGCACCGCTTCGAGGCCGGCACCCCGATGATCGCCCAGGCGGTCGCCCTCGGCACGGCCGTCGACTACGTCACCGCGCTCGGCATGGATGAGATCCGCGAGCACGAGAAGGCGCTGACGGCCTATGCCCTCGACGGGTTGCAGGCGATCGACGGCCTGCGCATCATCGGCCCCAGCACGTCGCTGGACCGCGGGGCGACGATCTCCTTCACGCTGCCCGGTATCCACCCCCACGACGTGGCGCAACTGCTCGACGAGCAGGGCATCGCCGTGCGCGCCGGTCACCATTGCGCGCGCCCGGTCTGCCTCCGCTACGGAATACCCGCGACCACCCGGGCGTCGTTCGGTGTCTACACCACCAGCGACGAGATCGACGCCCTGGTGAGCGGCGTGAAGCACGTGCAGGAGATCTTCGCGTGAGCGCCGACAGCCTGTACCAGCAGATCATTCTCGACCACTACAAAAACCCGCACCATCGCGGGCTGCCCGACGACTTCGACGCCGAGGTGCACCACGTCAACCCGACCTGCGGCGACGAGGTGACGGTGCGGGTCAAGCTCACCGGCGGCGCGATCGTCGACCTGGGCTGGGACGGCGAGGGCTGCTCGATCAGCCAGGCGTCGACGTCGGTGATGAGCGAGTTGGTCGTCGGTAAGGCGGTCGACGACGCGATGGCGCTCCAGGACAAGTTCCTGTCCCTCATGCAGTCGCGTGGCAATGCGACGCTGAGCGAGGCCGACGAGGACGAACTCGACGACGCGGTCGCGTTCGAGGGTGTGTCGAAGTACCCGGCGCGCATCAAGTGTGCACTGCTGGGCTGGATGGCCATGAAGAGCGCCGTTGCCGAAGCAGGTTGGGGCGCCGGTACGAACAGTGCAGGGGAGACAGCATGACAACCGCTACCACCGTCCCGTCCCGTGACGAGATAGACGAGGCGATGCGCGACGTGGTCGACCCGGAGCTCGGCATCAATGTCGTCGACCTCGGCCTGGTCTACGACGCGCACGTCGACGAGGGCACCGAAGGTGCCGTCATCACGCTCGACATGACGCTCACCTCGGCCGCGTGCCCGCTGACCGACGTCATCGAGGACCAGGCCAACACGGCGCTCACGGGCGGCCCCAAGCCGCTGGCGGCCGAGATGAAGATCAATTGGGTGTGGATGCCGCCGTGGGGCCCGGACAAGATCACCGACGACGGCCGTGAACAGCTGCGCGCCCTCGGCTTCAACGTCTGATGCACGCGGTGCGCGCCTTCCGCGCCGTCGCTGTTGCCGAAGCCTTTTCGTGGCTTGCCCTGATCGTCGCCACGGTCGTCAAGTACACCGCTGACCAACCCGTCGGGGTGAAGATCCTGGGACCGATCCACGGCGTGTTGTTCATCGGCTATGTGCTGCTCGCGCTCAGTGTCAGGGCGCAGCTGCGATGGAGCGGCAGCACCCTACTGATCGTGCTGGTGGACGCGGTGCTGCCCGGTGGCGGCCTCGTCGTAGCCCGTCGCGCCGACCTGCGGCCCGCTGCTGTCGAGTAGTGCGCGGCGACGGTCGATCTCCCCGAGCAGCCAGAACTGGCCGGCGGCGGCGAGCAGTCCGGTGACCAGGCAGGCCCACCAGAGCACGGTGGTCGACAACGCGAACCCGGTGGCGCCGAGCAGCGGCCCCAGCAGGCCGGACGCGCCCCACGCCAGGCCGAGCGCACCGGCGTAGCGGCCCCGCATGTGGGCCGGCGCGAGGGAGGCGATCAACGCCTGGAACGACCCGGCGGTGCCGATCTCACCAATCGTCCACACCACCACGGTCAGCGCGAACTGCCACGGCCGGTGGCACAGCCCGGTGGCGGCCACCCCGACGCCGACCAGTGCCATTCCGGCCGGCAGCGTGACGCGCCGCGGGACCCGCCCGAGCCAGCCCAGCGTGAGGGGTTGGCCGATGACGATCAGCACACCGTTGATGGCGATGACGTAGCCATAGACGGACGGGTGCAGGCCGGCGTGGGTGATCGCCAGCGGCAGGGTCACGTTGACCTGCAGGTACAGCACGGCATAGACGAGCACGAGCATCGTGGCGACGAGCAGCAGGCGGTCGGTGCGTAACAGCCGCACGGGGTCACCGAGCCGGGCCGGGGCGTGATCGGTGACCGGCTTGGTCTCGGGCACGAAGCTCAACGCGAGCAGTCCGAACACGAGGGTGGTGCCCGCGTCGAGTACGAACAGCAGGCCGAAGCCCAGATGCACCAGCACACCGGCCGATGCCGCCGCGACGGAGAAGCCGAGGTTGATGGCCCAGAACTGCAGCGCGTACGCCCTCGTGCGGTCGGCCTCGGGCACCAGGTCGGCGACCGCGGCGGTGGAGGCCGGCCGGTACATGTCGGCGACCGTGCCGAGCACGAGCACCAGCACGCCGATCAGGACCAGCCCCCGCGCGAAGCTCAGCACGAACAGGGTGAGCGCGGTTGCACTCAGACTGGCCGCGAGAGTGGTGCGCCGGCCGAAGCGGTCGGTGAGTACGCCGCCGATGGGCTGCGACATCACCGAGCCCACCCCCCAGACAGCCAGCACGACCCCGGCGGTCTGCACGGACACATGGCGCGGACCGGTCAGGTACAGCACGAAGAACGGCTCGATGAAGGTGCCGGCGCGGTTGACCAGGGTGCCCAACCAGAGCCACCAGAACGGTGCCGGCAGGCCCGCGGCGGCGCTGGCAAGCACACCGCGCCACCCGGTGGCCCCGACCGTGCGTGCGGCTTCGGCTCCGGCGAGTTCGGGGGGAAGCCCGGGGGCTTCGTCGGCGTGCGTCGGTGTGGTGTCCATCGCCTGCAATCAATCACGCGGCACCGACAACGTCGAACGAGTTTGCGCGCCCGCGGAATCCGGGCGAAGCGCCGGCGGTTGCCCCCTCATGACCACAGCGACCAGAGGGCGGATCAGGATCGAGAGTTCGGCGAAGCGGGTGCGCGGCTATCTCGGCGGGAACCTCGTCGTGGACTGCACGGCGGCGGTGCTGGTGTGGGAGAAGCCCTACTACCCGACATACTACTTTCCGGCCGGCGACGTGGTCGCCGACTTGACGCTCGACGGCACGGCGCACTCACCGAGCAGGGGAGAGGCCGAGACCTACGCGGTGCGCGCGGGCGGCCGGACGGCGCCCCGGGCGGCCCTGCGCTATCGCGAGTCACCGATTGAGGCCCTGCGGGATCTCGTCCGGTTCGAATGGGACGCCGTGGACGCGTGGTTCGAGGAGGATGAGGAGGTCTTCGTCCACCCGCGCGACCCGTACACGCGCGTCGACATCCTGCCGAGTTCACGCCGCGTGCGCGTCGAGGTCGACGGTGTGACAGTGGCCGAGTCGACCAATCCGACTCTGTTGTTCGAGACCGGCTTGCCGGTGCGCTACTACCTGCCCAAGACACATGTGCGGATGGATCTGCTCGAGCCCTCCGACACGGTCACACACTGCCCGTACAAGGGAACCGCGCAGACGTGGTCGGTGCGCACCGGTGACGGCGTGCAACCCGATCTGGCCTGGGCCTACCGACTCCCGGTGCCGGAGAGCCAGAAGGTCGCGGGACTCGTCGCGTTCTACAACGAGAAGCTCGACATCTACGTCGACGACGTGCTGCAGGAGCGCCCGAAGACCCACTTCGGCTGACGTCGATCAGCCCAGGTTGTCGGTGCCGAAGGTGTCGCACGCCGTCGGCTCACCGCTCTGGTAGCCAGCGGTGAACCACTTCTTACGCTGCGCCGACGAGCCGTGGGTGAACGCGTTCTGGTCGATCCTCCCGCTGCCCAGGTTCTTCTGGATGTAGTCGTCGCCGATACGTGCGGCCGTGTCCAGAGCCCGGGCGATGTCGTCCGCAGTGACGTCGAGGATCAGCGGCTTGCCGGTCGCATCGGGCACCGTTGTCGCGTGCTTCGCCCACACCCCCGCGTAGCAGTCGGCCTGCAGCTCCAGGCGCACCGATCCGGACTTCGCGCCGGTCTGTCCCGGGTGAACCTTCGCCTCGGTGCCAAGCAGATCCTGGACGTGATGGCCGTACTCGTGAGCCAGCACGTAGGCGTCGACGAACAGGCCGCCCTGCGCGCCGAACTGCGTCTTGAGGTCGTCATAGAAGCTCAGGTCGAGATAGACATGCTTGTCACCCGGGCAGTAGAACGGGCCCGACCCGCTGCTCGCGGCGCCGCAGGCGGTCGAGACCTGGCCGGTGAACCAGATCGTCGTGATCGGCTGATAGCTCCTGCCCAGCTTGGGTAGCTCGCCCGCCCAGTACTTCTGGATCGAATCGATGTCGGCCACGACGGCGCAATCCAGCTTCTTGTTTGCGTCACTGCCCGTCTTGCACTCCGCCGCGACCTGAGTGTTGTCAGCGGTCTGCGCCCCACCCCCCTGGCCGAGCTGGCCGAGGACGTCGGTGACCGCCTTGCTTCCGCTGCTGCCCCCGATGAGGCTCACGACCAGGTAGGCGATCACCCCGAGCACGCCCAGGCCGCCGCCGCCCACGGCGATCCCGCCACGACCGCTCGGGAGCATGCGGCCTAGCCCGCCTCCGCCGGAGCGGGCGTCCTGGACCTCCGAGGTGTCAAGCTGGGCGTCGTCGTTGTACTGCATGCTGGCTCCCGGGGGCGAGGTGGGCTGCGCAGAAGATCCTGCCCTGGTCGGCCCCGGCTTTGCACCTTTGAGCGCCCCGGATCGCCTTGATTCGGGGCGCTGAAAGGTGCAAAGCGGAAAGTGGTCGCCCCACCCGGGCCCCGGTAGAATCGAATCCGATCCTGCAGCTCCGCACTGACCAGTCCGGCCTGCCGCGACCCGTCATCGACTTGGAGCGTTTTCGCCATGATCACCGCAACGGACCTCGAGCTGCGTGCTGGCGCGCGCATCCTGCTCGATCCGACTAGCCTGCGCGTCCAGCCGGGTGACCGGATCGGCCTGGTCGGGCGCAACGGTGCCGGCAAGACCACGAGCCTGCGCGTCCTGGCCGGGGAGACCGTGCCGCACGCCGGCAGGGTGGAGCGCAAAGGCCCCGTCGGTTACCTCCCGCAGGATCCGCGCACCGGCGATCTCGACGTCATCGCCCGCGACCGGGTGCTGTCGGCCCGCGGGTTGGATTCGCTCGTCACCGACATCGCCAAGGTCCAGGTGCAGCTCGCCGAGACCCCTCACGACGACGCCCTGGTGCGCCGATACGGCAACCTCGAAGACCGCTTCGCCACGTTGGGCGGCTACGCGGCGGAGAGCGAGGCAGCCCGGATCTGCGCCAACCTCGGGCTTCCTGACCGGGTCCTCGTCCAGCCGCTCGGCACGCTGTCCGGCGGTCAGCGTCGCCGAGTCGAACTGGCCCGCATCCTGTTCGCCGACTCCGGCGGAGAGCCCACGACACTGCTGCTCGACGAGCCGACCAACCACCTCGACGCGGACTCGATCGGCTGGTTGCGTGATTTCCTGCGTCAGCACGCAGGCGGCTTGATCGTCATCAGCCACGACATAGGCCTGCTCGAGGCAGTCGTGAACAAGGTCTGGAATCTCGACGCCAACCGCGCGGTGCTGGACGTCTACAACGTCGGCTGGCGGACCTATCTCCAGCAGCGGGAGACCGACGAGCGCAGGCGGCACCGCGAACGGGCCAACGCTGAACGCAAGATCGAGACGCTGCGCAGCCAGGCCGACAAGATGCGGGCCAAGGCGACCAAGGCCCGCGCGGCGCATCAGATGGACCGCCGTGCCGCCGTGCTGGCCGCAGGGCTGGCTGAGGTGCGGGTCCGCGACAAGGTGGCCCGGCTCCGTTTTCCCGCTCCGGCGGCGTGCGGCCGCACGCCCCTCACGGCCGAGGGACTGTCCAAGTCCTACGGCTCGCTCGAGGTCTTCACAGACGTCGACCTGGCTGTCGACCGGGGCGCCCGCGTCGTCGTACTAGGTCTCAACGGGGCTGGTAAGACGACGCTGCTCCGCCTGCTCTCGGGCATCGAACCGCCCGATACCGGGCAGGTCGTGCCCGGCCACGGGCTGCGGCTGGGTTACTACGCGCAGGAGCACGAGACGCTCGACCACGACCGGACGGTGCTCGAGAACATGCGCACGTCCGCGTCCGGCGCGCTCACGGCGGGGCGCGAGGGCTACAACGACACCGATCTGCGAAAGATCCTCGGTGCCTTCCTGTTCTCCGGCGACGACGTCGAGAAGCCGGCCGGCGTCCTGTCCGGCGGCGAGAAGACCCGTCTCGCCCTGGCCATGCTCGTGACGGGCGCGGCGAACGTGCTGCTGCTCGACGAGCCGACGAACAACCTCGACCCGGTCAGCCGCGGCCAGGTGCTCGACGCCCTGCGGACCTACGCCGGTGCCATCGTGCTCGTCACCCACGACGAGGGAGCGGTCGACGCGCTCTCGCCGGAGAAGGTGATCCTGCTGCCCGACGGTGTCGAGGACAACTGGAGCCCCGACCTCGCGGACCTGATCGCACTCGCGTGAGCGAGCCTGGCCTGGCATGGATTGGCCGGGTCGTCGGGTAGCGGGTCTGATCATTTCGGACGCTCCACGCCGTCCGATCACCGTCGGCACGCGATGGACGTGTCGATCTTGCCGCCCGGTAACCCGCGGATGTATCAATCGGCTTGAGGTAATGCGCGGCAACCCGCCAAGTCGGTACAGAACCATGCCGCGAGATGTGGAGGAACACGCAATGGCCGTTCTGAAGAAGGGCGCCCGCATCACGGGATCGGAGCGCAGCAAACTCTCGGTCGACCTGAAGAGGCAGTACGACAAGGGCAAGAGCA
>QHCC01000023.1:0-209 GCA_003243915.1 Pseudonocardiales bacterium
ACGGCGTCATCGCTCATCGACGCCCTCGTCGGACCACGGTAGCGATGAGGTCGCGAGCGCCCAAGGGTGTGCACGTCACCGCGGCCGAGGACGAGGATGCCGAACCGCAGCACAAGGCCGTGGCCGAACGTCTCGCCAAGCTGATCGACAACAGTCCGGCGGTGCGCGACGTCGCTGTCGAGGTCGGCGTCATCGACCGGCAGTGGCTC
>QHCC01000023.1:239-14922 GCA_003243915.1 Pseudonocardiales bacterium
CCGCCCCGCCTCTCGAGGTGCTGCGCCGGGTTGTGGAGCGCACCGTCGAGCGATACCCGTCCGCACTGGCGAGCGTCGGGCTCAACGCCCTGCAGCTGCTGTCGTGGGACCTGTTCTGGGATCGCGGCCTGGCGCGCGGGGGACGGGACAAGGTCAGCGAGGCAACGGTCGTGTTCACCGATCTCGAGGGGTTCACCCACTACACGTCCTCTCACGGTGACGACGCGGCGCTGGGACTGCTGGCCGAGCACCGCCGGCTGGCCGCCCCGATCGTGCGGCGGTGGGGCGGCCGCATCGTCAAGCACCTCGGCGACGGTCTCATGCTGGCCTTCCCGTCGGCGCAGGCAGCGATCCGCGCGGCACTGGAGCTGCTGGCCAGCGCTCCGGCACCGCTTCGGCTGCGCGCCGGGCTGCACACCGGCGAGGTCGTGGTCACCGCCGACGACCTCATCGGCAACGTCGTCAACGTCGCGGCCCGGGTCACCGCCCTGGCCAAGGGCGGTCAGGTACTCGCCACCGCCGACACCCTCGCCGCGGCCGGCGAGCTGCCGGGCGTGCGCGTCCTGCGACCGCGCCGCCGGGCACTCAAGGGCGTCGCCGATCGCATCACGGTCTCCCGGGTCGAACCCGCCACCGGCCCCGCCGACCCCGCAGTGCTCAGGGGTGCCCCCGGGTAGTCAAACCTGGCGAGCGAGAGTGATCCGGTCTCGCCGCCGGCCGGGCGCCTCCTGGCCTACTGCTCGCCCGATCTCGCAGATACGGCCCCGCGCCGATCAGCGTTTGATCACCATTCCGAAGACCTGCGGGCCCTGATCGACTTGCTGGTCGGGACCGCAGTTGGGTACCGGATAGCCAATAACCGAAACCGTGATGTAGGAGTCGTGCCGACCAGCTGCAACTCCCGGCGCGAGCGGGCCTTGCAGCCTTAGTTGCAGGGTCGTCGCGGGCCCCTTGAATCCACAGTCGGACAGCCATAGCGCGTCAACCGTGACCGACGAATGTGGCGCGACGACAACGTCCGGCAGCATGGACATCGTGGCGTCGCTGCCCTCGGCCAATAGAGACCCCGAACTGTCGACGAGACGCGCCAGTGGACCGTGCCCTGGCATCGCGCAAGGCACGCCAGTCGTATTGTTCAAGACTGCCGCTATGACCAAGCCGGCAGAGTTGGTGGACGGACCGTGCGTTACATCGACGATACGGAACATCGACGCATCGCAAGGCTTCACGGCTCCCGAGCCGTGAACAGGGCTCGCTCCGGCGGGCCCGGCATTTCCCTCGTCTCCGGAAATCCTGCCAATCACGAATGCGCCTACAGAAATGGCCGCAACGGCTGCCACCGCCGCTGCGACCCTAAGCCACGGCCGCCAGGAAGGCACCCGACCCGCACCTGAGCGCGTGAGCACGCGGTCAAGGCTCGGGTGTACTTCGTGTGTCGTGCGCCAGTGCTCACCGTCGGCGCGGAGTCGCACTTCAAGATCGTCAGGCATGGTCGGTCTCCTCCTGCAGAAGTTGGCGCAGCCGAGAGCGGGCATCTGCGAGAGTTGACTTGACCGTGCCTTCAGAGCAGGCCATCACGGCGGCGACCTCGCGGATCGGCAAATCGAGGTAGTAGTAGGCGGCGACGGCAAGGCGTTGCCGGTAGCTGAGACGCATCGTCGCTGCCCGCAGATCCAAGTCGCCGGTCTCTGGAGGATGAGTCGCCGTGTCGGGGACTTCGAAAGTCCTCGACACTCGCCTGGCTCGCCGACGGAACCTGCGCGCCTGGTCCGCGGTCAACGCAAGCAACCAGGTCCGCGCCGTTCCCTTGGAGCTGTCGAAGCGTTCGCGCTTGCGCCAGGCGAGCAGGACCGCCTCCTGGACGATATCCTCTGCCTCGGCTGGCGACGCGAGCCGGCACGCCAGTCCCGCCATGGCAGCCCAATGCGGCGCGACCCAATACTCGAAGCCCTCACGGGACGGCGGGCCGGGGGGCCCATGATCGAGCATGGCGGGCTCACTTGTCTCCACACTCTTGTATAGGCGCCTTGGAGCCAATCCGTTGGCTCGCTGGCTGACTACGTGCCCGAAGTGTGCTGCATGGCAGAGCGTGCCTGGCCATCCCCTTCCAGTGTGAGACCCGTGCAGTGAGACGCCGCAACCTGCCGTACGACCACCTCCGAGCCTGCCAGAAGGCGTCCGAGACTGAGTGGATCGAGGTAATCGACCGTGCCGAGCTCCGCGGACATCTCGTCACCGCCGACACGATCGCCGGGGCGGGTGAGCTGCCAGGCGTGCGCGTCCTGCGATCGCGCCCCGGACACGGAAGGACCTCGCAGATCGCGTCACCTGTCCCGAATCGAACCCGTCACGGACCCCGCCAGCCCGGAGTGCTCAGGCGCGCGCAGGTAGTCAACCGGACGGGCGAGAGTGCCGCGGTGTCGCCGACGGCGTGGATCATCCTGACGGCCGCCGGAGCGCAAGGCGCTCGCTACCAGATCGGCTTTCTTGCTGGACCCGGAACTCACGATGGTTCACCTGCGACTATGACTGGCGTGCCCGCGTCCTTCGATGAGCTTGTTGCTGAGGCCGGTTCCGTGGACGTCTCCGGCTGGGACTTCACGTGGCTCGATGGACGGGCGAGCGAGCACCGGCCGTCGTGGGGCTATCAACGACTGATGAGCGAACGCCTGGCGACGGTGAACGCTGCTCTGGATATCCAGACAGGCGGTGGCGAGGTGCTGGCCCAAGCCTCGCGGTTCCCTGCGACCATGGCGGCAACGGAATCGTGGCCGGCGAATGTGGCGCTGGCAGCCCAGCGCCTACATCCACGCGGCGTCGTCGTGGTGTCAGACCCAGATGAACCTCCGCTTCCGTTCGCCGACGCTTCATTCGATCTTGTGACCAGTCGGCACCCAGCCACCGTGTGGTGGAAGGAGATCGCGCGAGTATTGCGGCCCGGCGGGAGCTATCTGGCACAGCACGTGGGGCCAGAGTCCGCCTCGGAGCTTTACGAGTTCTTCCTCGGCCCACAGTCGACGACGCAGCATCCGCGCCACCCCGGTCAGGAGAGCGCGCGAGCGGCGGTGGCCGGGTTGAAGATCAGGACGATCCGCATGGAGCGGCTGCGCATGGAGTTCTTCGACATCGGCGCTGTCGTCTACTTCTTGCGCAAAGTGGTCTGGACGGTCCCCGATTTCACCATCGAGCGCTTCCGCGATCGGCTCCATGACTTGCACGAACAGATCCACCGCGACGGCAGGTTCGTCGCCCACTCCTCGCGCGTGCTCATCGAGGCCGACAAGTCGACCTGACCTCATGCGGGTGCGTTGCCGTACTCGCGCATCGCCGGACCTCACCTGGCGTGGGCCGCGCGGTTGCTCGGCTCGGATCGATCTCGTCAAGCCGTTCACCCCCGGTCTGCGTCGCGCCACTCGCCGCCGACCTGCTCGTCGAGGTCGACGTCAGCGCCATTGTCCTGCGGCCCCACTCACCGATTCGGTGACGGTCACCGGGCCACACGGGCGTCGACGTGGGGATACGGCCATCCCGGGTTGCCACGTCGCAAGACCGTCGGTTCTCCGGCAATCAGGCATGGACAGGGTGCGAGCGCTTCGGCCAGGGTTGCCACCATGACCGCACTCATCGCGCACACGTCCTTCGACAGCCTCGACGCCCACGCGCTGTCGGTGTTCTGGGGCAGGGTCCTCGGGTTCGCTGAGGACCCGGACGACCCCAACGACCCCGGCGACGAGGAGTGCATGATCTTCTCCGATGATGGCACGCAGCGGCTGCTGTTCATCGAGGTGCCCGACGCCAAGCAGGTCAAGAACCGACTGCACCTGGACCTGAAGCCTGCGCACGGCTCCCGCGATGAGGAGCTGGCGGAGCTGTTGCGGCTCGGGGCCCGCACGGTCGACGATCGCCGCCACCCGGACGGGTCCGGCTGGGTGGTGCTGGCCGACCCGGAGGGCAACGAGTTCTGCATCCTGCGCAGCGACGCTGAACGCGCGGGCTGACTGCCGCGTTCTGAACCGCTCGCACCACCGTGGCAGGGGCCCTGTCGGGATCGGCGACTAGGGTGCGGATGTGCGCGGTATTCGGACTTCGGTCGCTGCGATCGGAGCAACAGTCCTGGTGACAGGCCTGCTGGGTTGCGCGCACGCGACGCCCGGACGGTCTGCCGGTCCGTCGCCGGCTGCAAGCGCGGCAGCGACGGGCGACAGTAGCCACGCCCCGGCCGCCTCCACGACGCCGCCCGGTTCCTCCACCCGGGAACCGCCGGCCAGCCCGCCCGGCTCGCCCCCGGGCACGCTGACCATAGTCATCCCGCAGGTCGGGAAGGCCACCTATCGCATGTCCAGCGTTGCCTGCCGAGCCGGGCGTGCTGACGCCACGCTGGTCGGCGGCGGCACGGCGACGCTCTCGCGGTCCGACGAACTCGCTGTGAGCATTCCCGGCCTGAGAGAACGCCGACTGCACGCGACTGTCACGGCCCACCCGGATACAACTCAGACCAGCGCTTCAGGCGTCGCCCCCGACGGTGCCGCGGTCAGCGCCTCCTACCCCTGCATCCGCAAGGCCTGACCGGTGGCCACCAGCGCTGCAGGCCTGCGCCGCTTCGCCGCGATAGCCGGCGCGGCGGCGCTTGCGGCGGTCCTCGTGCTCATGCCCCTGGGATCGCCGCGGGCTGCCGCGACGACGCCGAACTGGGCGGCGACGGTGGCCTCGGCGGGCGGCTATGCCGCGGCCCACGTGAGCACCGGCGGGGTCGCCGTGGTCGATCGGGTGACTGGTCAGCTGTGGACCGGCGGTGAGGCCACCAGCCGCGTTTCCGCGGCCTCGACGGTGAAGGCGTTCGTAGCTGCGGACCTGCTCTATCGCAACGCGCGCGGATTGATCCACCTGTCCAGCTACGACTGGTCGCAGATGACGGTGATGATCACTCAAAGCTCGAACTCGGCGATGGAGTACCTCTACAACAGATACGGCGGCGTCACCATCATCAAGGCCGTCATCGCCCGCTACGGTCTGAGCCAGACCCTGCCCCCCAACTCGCCGAGCTTCTGGGGCTTCACTGCCGTCACGGCCCACGACTACGCGCTGTTCCTGGCCCGCGCCACCGCGGATCCCACCATCGGATGGTGGCTGATCGGCACCGAGGCCCGCTCACAGCAGTTCGTCAACGGATTCGACCAGTGGTTCGGCATTCCCGCCTCCGGCGTGCGGCCCTTCGCGATCAAGCAGGGCTGGACCTGCTGCGACACCGGCGACATCCTCAACTCCACCGGCTTCGTCGGCCCGAACTGGCGCTATGCGGTCGCCATCCTCACCAGTGCGTCCACCGCGACCAACCACCGCGCGATCATCAACACGGTCGCGCAGTTGCTGATCCCCGGCGGCAAGATATCCAGCGACGATCCGCTGGGCACGTTGGAAGCGGTCACCGCGAAGGGCAACGTCGCGACGGTCCACGGCTGGTCCTACGACCCGAACGCGACCTCGAGCGCTCTCAAGATCGTGGTCTACGCCGATGGCGCGATCGTGGCCTATGGCCCGACCACGGTGCCCCGACCCGACGTCAACGCCGTGTACCGGATCACCGGCATCCACGGCTATTCCATCCCGTTTCACCTGAGCACCGGCGTGCACCGGATCTGCACCTACGGCATCAACCTCGGCCCGGGCCTCAACACCACCCTGGGCTGCCGCACGATCACCGTCGGCTGAGAGCGGCGATCAGGGCGCAGCGGGAGCAAGGCGTGCACCGGCCGCGTCGTCACCCCGCGCACACCAGCAGCTCTCCAGGCGACCTGTCGTAATCGACGTGCAGGAGCCCGTCGTCGGCACCGACCAACCGGCCGCCGACGGCGGACATCGCGTCAGCGGCCCGGGCGAGTCGCTCGTACGCGGCAGCAGCCTGGAGCAGGGTGGCGGCCCCGTCCGCAGCGTGCTGGAACGTCAGGGTTTCGTGGGTCCGGACCAGAGCGCCGTCCTGAACGGCGTGCAGCCGCAGCCCGCTGCCGTGGGCGACGAGATCGAAGCTCGGTCCCACGCGTGCTCCGGCCAAACCCCACAGCCGATGCGACAGGCCGGTTGACGTCACCTGCCGCAGCGTGTCGGTCAGCACATCAGCGGGGACGCCGGGTCCGCTGATCTGTTCGAGTGCGCGGCCGGTCCAGGCCAGGACCGGGGTCCGATCCGCGATTGCGGTGTCCAACACGTGCTGGCCTGGAAGGGGCGGCTCGTCGACCACCCGGAGCCGCCAGCGCCGGGCGGGTGGGGATGGGCTGGCGTTCTGCGGCTGCGGGCCAGGCGTCTGCCGGGCGCGTTGGCGTCGAGACGCGCGAGCGGCCAGCAGGTGACCGCTGCTCATCGGTTCCACCAGCCACCAGCCCGCGGCGTCGGCCGCGGTCAGCTCGGCGCCCAATTCCCGGAGGTCCTTCGCGGCCTCGGCCAGGCTGCTCACCCGCTCCAGCTGCCACCGGTGCCGGGTCTGGTACTGCGACCCCGTCCAGGGCGATGCGGGCCGCTGCGAGTCATGTTCAGTCGTCAGGGACACGGCCACTTCTCCCGGCGACGGATGTCGGCAGCCTGGCGGGTGGGCGACAGCGACAGCTGTCGGGCCAGCACCGAGGCGACGGTCCTCCGCGCACTCAGGGCGGGCGGGGCTCCTCGGGATGAGGTCCGGCGCCCACCACCCCATTCTTTCACGAAGCAGCGGACTCTCGTGTTGGCTTGGGAGGCAAGCTCGGCCGTCACGGCGCCCGATAGCGCAGGAGCACGATGCCGGAGCGAAACGGGTGGCTCTGAACGAGACGAAGCCGCGGAACATCGGTCGCGTCCGCGAACAGGCGTTGTCCGCGGCCGATTACGACTGGATAGGTGAACAGCCGATACTCGTCGACGAGCCCGGCGGCGATCAACGCGCGCACCAGCCGCATGCTGCCGGTGCACACGATGTCGCTGCCCGGCTCGGACTTGAGCGTTCGGACGTCGTCGACGCCGCGCAGCACAACAGTGTGGTCCCATTCCGGTTCGCGCAGGGTGCTGGAGACGACGTGTTTGGTCACCTCGTTGAGATAGTCGGTGATGCCCGTCGGGTCGTCGGTCTGCAGCGGCCAGTAGCCGCGCATCTGTTCGAACGTCACCCGCCCGAGCAGCAATGCATCGGCGGCGTCGCGCTGCTCACGAAGCGCCGTTTCGACGTCAGACATGTCCTCGTTGCCGCGGGCGGGGTCGAACCAGCCATCGCTGGCCTCGATGACGCCGTCGATCGTGATGTTCTCTGTGACGATCAGGTCCCTCACGCGTCGCTCGTTTCTGGGATCGGTTCTTCTAGAGCTGATGACCGACGGTGCTGTCGACGTGATTGGGGATGACTCCCTCGTGGCTGTCACCGGTGCTCGACGTTCCGGATGGCTCGAACATGAGGATGGAGCCGCCGAGCGAGGACGGCTTGTGTGCGGTGCCCTTCGGCACGACAAACGTGTCGCCCTGGCCCAGCGCGACGGTGGTCTGCGATCCATCGGCATTGCGCAGGGCGACGTCGAAATGGCCGTCGAGGACGAGGAAGAACTCGTCGGTGTCTTCATGCACGTGCCACACGTGCTCGCCCTTGGTGTGCGCGATGCGCACGTCGTAGTCGTTCATGCGGGCCACGATCCGCGGGCTGTATACCTCGTCGAACGACGCCAGGGCTGCTGCCAGGTTCACGGGAGCTGCGGTCATGCTCCTCATTGTCCTCGGCCGCTGCCGATGGGGTAGGACGACCCCGTGGCCCGTGACTGGCGTGGCGAGCGGCGTCCGCCCCGGCACACCGCTGTGCCGATAGGCTGTCTCGTGCGCTTCGTCGACCCGATCCCACCGTTCGAGCTCACCTACGACGACGTCTTCATGATCCCGGCCCGCTCCGAGGTCGCCTCGCGGTTCGACGTAGACCTGAGCACCTCGGACGGCAGCGGGACGACCATCCCGATCGTCGTCGCGAACATGACCGCGGTCGCCGGACGGCGGATGGCGGAGACCGTCGCCCGCCGGGGGGCGCTGGCGGTGTTGCCGCAGGATATTCCCGTGCCGGTGGTGCGAGACGTGCTCGACTGGGTGAAACGCCGGCATCTGATCGTCGACACCGCCCTGACCCTGTCACCGCACAGCCCGGTCAGTGACGCGCTCGCCCTGCTGTTCAAGCGCGCCCACGGCGCCGTCGTCGTCGTCGACGACGACGGCCGCCCGGTCGGCGTGGTCACCGAGGCGGACTGCCTGGGCAGCGATCGTTTCGCGCAGCTGCATCAGGTGATGACACCCAACCCGCTCACCCTGAGTGATCCGGTCGATCCCCAGGACGCGTTCGAGAGACTCGACGCCGGCCGTCGCAAGCTGGCGCCAGTGGTGGCGGCCGACGGCACCCTGGTGGGGATCCTCACCCGGACGGCCGCACTGCGCGCGACGCTCTACACACCGGCCGTAGACGCCGCGGGCCGGCTGCGTGTCGCGGCCGCCATCGGAGTCAATGGTGACGTCGCGGGCAAGGCCGCTGACCTGCTGGACGCCGGAATCGACGTGCTCGTGCTCGACACCGCGCACGGACACCAGCAGCGGATGCTCGACGCGCTGGGCGCGGTGCGGGCGTTGTCCCCGACGGTTCCGGTCGCGGCCGGCAACGTCGTGTCCGAGGGGGGCGTGCGCGATCTGGTCGAGGCAGGGGCCGACATCGTCAAGGTGGGAGTCGGTCCAGGCGCAATGTGCACGACCCGGATGATGACGGGGGTCGGGCGCCCGCAGTTCTCGGCGGTGCTCGAGTGCGCAGCTGCGGCTCGCGCGCTGGGCAAGCACGTGTGGGCCGACGGGGGAGTGCGCCATCCGCGTGACGTCGCCCTGGCGCTGGCGGCCGGCGCCTCGTCGGTGATGATCGGATCCTGGTTCGCGGGCACATACGAGTCACCCGGCGATCTGCACACGACGCCGGAAGGGCGCCAATACAAGGACAGCTTCGGCATGGCGTCGGCACGGGCGGTGGCGAACCGGACCAGCGGCGAGGGTGCCTTCGAGCGCGCCCGCAAGGCCCTGTTCGAAGAGGGCATCTCCTCGGGCCGGCAGTACCTGGACCCCGTGCGCCCCGGCGTCGAAGATCTCATCGACGCGATCGTGGCCGGCGTGCGCTCGTCGTGCACGTATGCCGGTGCCACCACGTTGGCCGAGTTTCACGAGCGGGCTCTGGTGGGCGTCCAGAGCGCGGCCGGCTACGCGGAAGGCCGTCCTGTCCACGCCAGCTGGTGATCCGGCGCCGCCGCTCGCCGTGTGTGACAGTGGACGGGTGAACCGCGAGCACAAGAGCCACGTCCACCCGCGAGCCGCGTCGGCGCAGACCGACCGACGCTGGCTGCTGGCGGCCTTTGGAGTGGTCGTGGCGTTCATGGTGCTCGAGGTGCTCGCCGGTCTGCTCGCCCATTCACTCGCGTTGATCACCGATGCCGGGCACATGATCACCGATGCCGCGGCGCTGTTGGTCGCAGTCCTTGCCTCCAGGATCGCGCAGCGCCCGGCCAAGGGCGCCTACACCTACGGCCTGGCCCGGGTCGATGCCCTGTCCGGGCAGGCGAACGGCATCACCCTGCTGCTGCTTGCGTTGTGGTTCACCGTCGAGGGGATCCGGAGGCTGGTGCACCCGGGTGCTGTCCAGGGCGGCGTGGTCACCGCCGTGGCGCTGGCCGGAGCCGTGGTCAACGTGCTGGCCAGCTGGCTGGCGAGCCGGGCCGACAGCAGCAGCCTCAACGTGCGTGGCGTGCTGGCCCATCTGGTCACCGACGTGTGGGCATTCGCGGCCACCGCCGTGGCCGGTGTGGTCATCCTGGCCAGCGGTTGGGATCGCGCCGATGCGCTCGCGTCCCTGGCCGTGGCCGGGTTGATGACCTGGACCGGGTCGGGCCTGGTCCGCGCTGCCGGCAGGGTATTTCTCGAAGGTGCGCCACGCGATATCGACCCGGACGCGCTCGGTGCGGAGCTCGCGGCGATCGACGGCGTGGCCGAGCTGCACGACCTGCACGTGTGGCAGATCGGCTCGGGGGAGTCCGCCGTCTCGGCCCATGTGCTGGTCGGGCCGCCGCGCGACTGCCACGAAGTCAGTTCGCGGCTGCGCCTGCTACTGGCCGAGCGCTACGGCATCGGGCACGTCACACTGCAGGCCGATCACGCGGACTCACCGGCGCACGACGCCGAACACTGCATCGACGCCCACGGGCAGGTGCACATCGCTCCGGGGCCGTGACCGGCGCCTCACTCGCCTCCAGGGATCAGGCCCTTGATCTTGGCGACGCCCTGCTCGATCTGCTCGTCGTGCCCGGACACCTTGTCCTTGGCGACCTCCTCGGCCTTGTCCAGCCCCTTTTCGATCTGGTCACCGTGCTCGCTGACGAAGCCTTCGGCCTTGTCCTTCAGACTGTCGAAATCCATGATCTGCCCCTTTCCTGAGCGCTCACCGCCGAAGCGGACATCCGGTGCGACGCTACCCACCCGTCGGGCGCCGGACCAGCCTACCGGGTGCTCCCAGGCTGCGCCGCGGGGGAGCGAGTGCCAGAATCGCAGGTAACCGAAGCCGTGCCGAGGTGTTCGGACGCACCGAGAGACCGCTGATGCTGCTTCCCATGTCACCCACCGACTCGATGTTCCTGCTGACCGAGTCCCGCGAGCACCCCATGCATGTCGGCAGCCTGCAGCTGTTCCAGCCGCCCGAGGGTGCCAACGCGATCGACGTGCGCTCGATGTTCGACGCTGCCATCGCGGCCGATGAGGTGGCGCCCTTGTTCCAGAAGCGGGCCCGCCGTTCGATCACGACGCTGGGCCAGTGGGGATGGGAGTCCGACGGTGAGTTCGACCTGGAGCACCATGTACGGCGCAATGCGTTGCCCCAACCTGGGCGGGTGCTCGAGCTGCTTGCCCTGTGTTCCCGGCTGCACTCCACGCTGCTCGATCGCAACCGCCCCCTGTGGGAGATCCATCTGATCGAAGGTCTCGACGACGGGCGCTACGCCCTTTACTTCAAGGTGCACCATGCCCTCGTCGACGGGGTGGCAGCGACGCGGATGCTGTCCCGCATGCTGAGCGTGGACCCCGCTCAGCGCGACATGCCCGCGCCATGGGCGCTGCGCGAACGCGAGCGTTCCCCGCGACATCCTGAGGCCGGTGGGTTGCCCGCACTGCCCTTCTCTGCCGTTCGGGCGGCGCTCGAAGCAGTCGGCGAAGCCGCCGGTCTCGTCCCGGTGCTGGCGCGCACCGTCAACCGCGGCCTGAACGAGCAGAGTGGCTCGATGTCGTTCTCCGCACCCAAGACGATGTTCAATGTGCCGATCACGGGTTCGCGCCGCTTCGCGGCCCAGTCCTGGCCGATGGAACGCATCCGGCAGGTCGGCAAGGCCGGCGACGCCACGATCAACGATGTCGTGCTCGCCCTGTGCTCGGGCGCGTTGCGCGCCTACATGGCCAGCCTAGACGCGCTACCGGACGCTCCGTTGATCGCGATGGTCCCGGTGTCACTGCACACCGAGGACAGTTCGGCCGACGGCGGGGGCAACGCCGTGGGCGCCGTGCTGTGCAACCTCGGCACGCATCTCGACGACCCGGGGCTGCGCCTGCGCGCCGTCCACCACTCGATGATCGAGGGCAAGGAGTCACTCAAGGGGCTGAGCCAGCTGCAGATCCTGGCGATGAGCGCCATCGGGATGAGCCCGCTCATCGTGCTGTCGGCGCTGCGGCTCAACGGTGTGATCCGCCCACCGTTCAACCTGGTGATCTCGAACGTGCCCGGCCCGCGCAAGCCGATGTACTGGAACGGCGCGCGCTTGGACGGGCTGTACCCGCTGTCGATCCCGTTGGACGGGCAGGCCCTGAACATCACCTGTACGAGTTACTCCGACGAGATCGCTTTCGGGCTCACCGGCTGCCGCCGCACCGTGCCGCATCTGCAGCGGCTGCTCAGCTACCTCGACGACGAGCTCGGCGCTCTGGAACGGGCCGTCGGCGTCGCCTGAGCATTCACAGCTTGTTGAGGTCGACCTTGGCCACCTGGCGGGCGAGCGGCGGCGCGAAGCGGGATATCGTCCGTAGCAGCTTGGACTCCGCGGTGATCGCGGCAACAGGCTTGTTGCGCGCAGCCGCGCGGACGGCATGCTTCGCCACCCGCTCCGGGGTGTAGTTGCGCCGGGCGTAGGACGCCACGGCGTGCTCGCGCAGTGACTGCTGGGCCGCCTCGTCGACGCCGACGTGCACCGTCGTCCTGGTGATGTCGGTGTCGATGAACCCGGGACAGATCGCCGTGACGCCGATGCCCTCGTGGCCCAGTTCAGCGCGCAGACACTCGGTGAGCATGAGCACGGCGGCCTTGGTGGTGGCGTAGGCGGGATAGATCCGGGACGGGGAGTAGGCCGCTGCCGAGGCGATGTTGACGACGTGGCCGCCCTCGCCCCGCTGCACCATCTGCGCTGCGAACAGCCGAGATCCGTGGATGACACCCCACAGGTTGACGCCGATGATCTGTTCCCAGTCAGCCACCGTAGTGCCCAGAAACGGCCCGGCCATCCCGATGCCCGCGTTGTTCACGATCACGTCGGGCACGCCGTGATCGTCGCGGACCCGCATAGCGAAGCGCTCCCAACCCTCGGCGTCGGAGACATCGAGGTGGTAGGCCGCCGCCTCCACACCCGCGGCGCGGACCAGCGTCACCGTCTGTTTCGCCGCCGCGTCGTCGACATCGGCGATGATCACGTCGGCCCCGTGCCGGGCAAACTCGAGTGCACATGCCCGTCCGATGCCACGCCCGCCGCCGGTGATGACGACCAGCCGTCCGGCGAACGTGCCGTGACGCCGCTGGCGGGACTTGGCCAGCGCGCGGGTCTCGTCACCGCCCCCGACGAACTCGACGAACTCGGCCGTGAGGCGGGCCACCACGTCGGGTCGATCACTGATCACCCAGTGCCCGCCGGAGATCGTGCGGGTACGCAGGTTGGACGCGTAGGGCTTGGGGGCCTGCGTCTGCAGTGCCACGGACACGAACATGTCATCCACCGGCGCGAGCACCTGCACGGGGACCCGGGTGCGGCCGGGCCGCGGCCGACTCAGGTGGCTGAACATGTTGGCGCGGTACAACTCGAGCCCGTTGATCTTGTCCGCGTCGCTGCGTGGGGGCTTGCCGTCGGCGGCCGCCGAGCTGCGCCGCCGGCCGCGGGACACGGCCATCAGCTGGTCGAGGCGGCCAGTGCGCCAGGCCAGCTCGGGCAGGATCGGCAGCTGGAAGAGCACTGTGTAGTGGGACTCGAGGAGCTGGCGCAGGGTCGCTCCGGGATGCTTCGTCGCCTCGCGCATCCACGTGCCGGCGTGATCGAGTGACGGACCGGAAATCGAGGTGAAGGACGCGACCCTGGTTGCGAATCGCGGACTGCAGATCGCGGGCCAGGACTGGATCGAGCCCCAGTCGTGCGCGAGCAGGTGCACGGGACGATCCGGGCTGACCGCGTCGAGCACGGCGCCGAGATCCTCGACGAGTTGCCCGAGGCGGTAGGCCTCCCGACGCCCGGGCTTGTCCGACGCGCCGCAGCCGCGCACATCGTAGGTGACGACCCGGTAGCGCTCGGCCAGGACGGCGACGACGCCGTCCCACACGCTGTGATTGTCGGGATAGCCGTGAACCGCCACGATGACCGGCCGGCCGGCCGGTCCCTGCTCGTACACCGCGAGGCCGACGCCGTCCGTAGAGGTCACCCGCATCGCAGCTGCCGTCCGTCCTGGACCTACCCGTTACCGACCGTTACGTATAGAGGACTATGCCGACGAGGCAGGAACAATGTCAACCGAGCGAGCAGCGCCGGTTAGGGTGGCGGCATGAACGGTTGGGCGCTGTTCGCGGCTGCCTTCCTGGCCTGCATGGTGGAGGCCGTCGAGGCGCTGACGATCATCCTGGCCGCCGGAACGGCGCACCGGCAGTGGCGCTCGGCCCTGACCGGTATGGCCGCGGCCCTCGGCGTGCTCGCGGTGATCGTCGCCGCGCTGGGTCCCGCGCTGACCGCGATCCCGCTGCGGTCGCTGCGCCTGGTGGTCGGTGCGCTGTTGCTCATCTTCGGATTGCAGTGGCTGCGCAAGGCCGTCCTGCGGGCGAGCGGTCACAAGGCGCGCCACGACGAGGCGGAGATCTACCGCACCGAACTCGCGGCCGCACAGGCGGTCGGCGCGCAGAGCCGCGGCGGGGTGGCGGACTGGTATGCGTTCACCTTGTCGTTCAAGGGCGTCCTGCTCGAGGGGCTCGAGGTCGCCTTCATCGTCGTCACGTTCGGCAGCAATGCCCACAACGTGCCGCTGGCGGCACTCGCCGCCGGCTGTGCCGTCGCCGCGGTGGCTGTGCTCGGGGTCGCAGTGCGCGCGCCCCTGGCCCGGGTACCGGAGAACAGCATGAAGTTCGTGGTCGGCGTCATGCTCACCGCCTTCGGGACGTTCTGGGGCGCCGAGGGTGCGGGCGCCGAATGGCCGGGCGCCGATGCAGCGCTGCTCGTGCTCGCCCCTGCCGTCGCGGTATTCGGGCTGCTGCTCGTCCTGGTGCTGCGCCGGGTGGACGCGGCACCGCCCCCGGCGACATCGGACGCCCGGTCCGAGGGGGTGGCGGCGTGATCGCCCGACTGCGCTCGTTCGGGGCATTCTGGTACGACTTCGTGATCGGCGA
>QHCC01000024.1:0-5470 GCA_003243915.1 Pseudonocardiales bacterium
CCGTTCATCTGGACCGCCACCGCAGACGAGATCCTCGCCAAAGTCGCCCGCGGACGCGTCGCCCTCCAAGCGGTCAACCAATGACGAGACAGACCACTAGTTCTCTGGCTCGCGGATAGAAACACGGGAGACGAGGACGAGGACGAGGACGAGGACGGACGATCTTGAGGCCATCGAACGCGGTGTCCTATCAACATCCCCGGACAACGCATTCGCCGCGGGAGTAGATGGGGTCGCCGTAGCAACGGAGCGAATTTTGGTCCCCGTAGTTCGGACTGGGTGCCCGTCAGCGGAGGGCGAGCTCATCTGTACAGCGCTACGCCTTCCCCGGACCGAGGCAGTCGCCGCCGGGGCTGCAGCACACGACGCGAACGTCGCACCCGCGAGATCGACACCGTCGGCCGCGTCGGCGGAACTCCTAGGCTTGAGTGCTTGGCGGACTATCCCTGCTCTCGAACTTGACCCTAACCATCGTCCGCATGGTGTTTAGCTGCTTGACACTTGCACTGTTTAGCTCCTAAACTTACAATCATTAAGTCGCGCGAGGTGAACATGCGAATAGAGGAGCTCGGCGGCTACGAAACGCGTCAGCGCGGCTCGCACCGGCGCTACGCGGCGAGGTACTCCGACGTGAGCGGCGTCCAACGCACGGCGTTTACCACGGTGCAGCAGCACGCCTCGCGGGATATCCCGATGGGGACGATGCATGCGATCCAACGGGACCTGGCACCGGCATTCGGACGGAGGTGGCTGCTGTGAGCTACCGGGCGACGGTAAGCCGAGAAGGCGAGTACTGGCTAGCCGAGGTTCCCGATCTGCCGGGCGCGCACGCGTATGCCCGCACGCTGTATCGGCTGCGCCGCGAGATCACCGACGCGATCATCCTCGCCGCGGACCTGGCCGACGAAACCGCGGTCGACGTCGAGTTCGTCCTGACGAGCGACGACGAACAGCTGCGCGAGGCTTTGGCGCTGGCTAAGCGGCGCCAGGACTTGGCCCACGAGCAGGCGAGCATCGCGGCACGCATGGCCACCGTCGCGGCCGAGGCGGTGGCCGCTGGTTGGTCCGTGCGCGATGTCGCGGGCGCGCTCGGCATCACCGCCGGACGTGTGTCGCAGCTGACGAGTGCCGCCAAACCGCCCAGCGACCACAGTCGGGGCCGGCGCAGGGGCGATGATCTTCCGAGGGGACAGACAATGGCAGCGAAGTTCGAGGTCTACCAGAGCGGCAGCCAGTACCGGTTTCGGCTCAAGGCCGCTAATGGCGAGATCGTCGCCTCTAGCGAGGCCTACGAGTCCAAGGCAGGCGCGCACGAGGGTTGCGAGGCGGTCAAGCGCGCTGCTGCCGCGGCGATGATCGAGGCCGTCTGAGTTTGGCAACACGAGCAGACCCGGTCACTCGTCCCGGAAAGAGCGGGCGCGCGCGATAAGAGCGGCGCAGCGCGCATCTTCGATACACACCGGCCGCGGAGGGTTGAAGACCAGGGACAGGGCGCAGCGGGTCAGGCCCGACGCTGTGCACTTCGTGGCAGGACTCGGTCCTTGCGTATGCGATCGAGTTCGACTCCGGCCGGCAGCAGCCGCTCGGTGAGATAGTTGCGGCCAACCGGACCGACGCCATGTGAGATCCCGCGGGAAATCACCAGGTGCCGGTTAGGCGTGTGCGGCCAGGTGCGGCGCCGATAGTCGAGCCAAGTGCGGGCTTACCCTGCCTCAACACGGACGCGTAGGTCGGCCGTCCTCTTCGGACGCGAGTCTCCGCACTCCGCAGGGCGATCTGCTTAGGCTGCCCCAGGACTTCGGAGATCCATGGTCAGCGCGGCGCGGATTATGTCGTGCAGCGGGATTCGCGCTTCTTCTGCGTCGGTAACGTGTTCGTCCGCACCGGAGGCTCGGCCCATGACGATGTCGAACCACCCGGCGCGGTCCTTGACGACGCGGAACATTTTTTCGTCGTGGGTACCGGCGAGGTACGGCTCGTAGACCTCGATCGGCTTGTTCTCCCGCTCGGCCAGTGCGCCGATTCTGTCCAGGCGGCCGGTCCGCTGCTCAAGGACGCCGGGGTTCCAGTCCAGGTCGTGGTGGATGACGAACCGGCACTCCTGGTGCAGGTCAATGCCTTCTCCCATGACCGAGCTCGCGACGAGTAGATCCGGCGAGAAGGGCGTGTTGAACAGCGCGATGAGGCGTTCGCGAACATGCCTGTCGGTCTGACCGCTGGCGCGGCGGACCGGGTGCAGGCTCGCTCCACGTCGAACGGTCTGATCATCCTCGTTGCGGGCACCGAGCAGAGCTGCATTGATGCGGGCGAACTCGCTGTCGTGCTCGTCTGTCGAGTCGACAGCCTCGATCTGGTCGCGGGCTTTCGCGAGACGTTCGGCGAACCGGCGCCATTTCTTGAGCAGGACTAGGCGACCGGGGTTGTCGCCGTGGATGCCGGCCCAGACGTCGTCGGCGTCGATCTGTGGCGTCAGTGGCGTGTAGCGCACCAGGTAGCTGGGTGTGCGTAGGTGGCGGATCGCGGCGTCGACAACGAGGTCGAGGACATCGTCGTGGCCGCCGGCGTTGGTCCGTAGCGCGCGGGACAGCTTGTCTCGAATGAGCTCGTAGGACGAGGTGTCGCGGCGGAACAGTCGTTCGGCGATGCGCTCTAGCTCGGCCCTTGTGTCCTCATCGCGGCCTGTGCGCAATGACACTGACGCTCGATCGAGGATGAGGCGGTCGATGCGGCTTGCGAGGGTCTGCTCGACCGCTTCGCCGGTCTTGATGAACCAGCAGAAGCTCAGGCACTTCTCGCCGGCGAACCACAACTGCGCCGCCTTGTCGACGGTAGCCCGGACTTTCGGATGAGCGGCGCGCACATCGGCATCAGCGAGTGCTCGGTCGATCTCGTCGCGGTACCAACGAACGGCATCCGAGGACGCACCGTGGCGGACCCTCGGCACCGCAGTGACGTCAGGGTCCTCCTCTGGCACATCGATGTCGCGCCCGTCGTCGGTGTGCCCTGGGCCCAGGCGGCCGAAGGCCTCGTACGAGGACGCGATGCCGTAGGCGAAGAGTGGCCGCGCGGGGCCGGAGTCGTCGAGGGCCACCGACTGGGCACGAGCCGCGAGCAGAAACGGCAGTGCCGCAGCCTCGGGAATGTCCAGTCCGCCGGCCGGCTGCTTGTCGGCGGCGAGGATGGCGTTGCCGGGATAGTAGGTGCGCCGGTGGGGACGCTCGTGGCGGATCACCCAGGGCCGCAGGGCGGCATGCAGCTCGTGGCGGGCTTGGCGGGCCAACCGGGCGTGCTCCCATGCTTCCCGAGCGGCTGCGCCGAGCCCTGGCGGCGCAGGTGCGGTGGGTGCCCAGTTGTCGAAGACCGGGAGATCATCGGCTGTCAGCCGGGCCCAGGCGGTGTCGAAGGTGATGGCGTTCGCCTGCGCCGCGGCGAGCACCTTACTCAGCGCCTCGAGGCGATTAGGCAGCGTCTGGCGCGGCGGGTCAAGGGGGCGTACCGCGCCCATGCGGCTGAGGACGTTGACCAGCTCGGTGTGCCCGAGCTCGAACGGAGTGGCTGTCAGGAAGAGCATCCGACGGAACTGGCCGGCGAACACGCCACCCTCCTTGTCCGCAGTCGATCGCTCGGCAAAGAGCTTGCTGACGTGCGTGTAGCTGTTCTTGAGCCGGTGCGCCTCATCGACGATGAGCAGGGGCAGGTCCTGCTGAATCGATGCCAGACTGTGCTTCCATGCTTCGGTCAACGCGTCTTTCAGCTCTCGGCGGGCAGCGGCGATCCGCGCCTTGATGTTCGCCGTGCGATAGACGGGCAGCGACCGGATTACCTCGCGCAGGGCACCGAAGTTCGCTGGGTCAATGGCGTCGATGATCTGCTGTGGCACGGGCTCGCCGCCGAGATCGTCGCAGCCCGGCATGCGACGCCATACCTCACGCCAGTCCTGTGGTCGGCTCGCGAGGAGTTTCGCGACGCGTGCTTCCGTGAATCGACGATCGCGCACGAGGCCCGAACTGCCGGTGCTCCATTTGGCGATGCGACGCCTGAGTCCCTCACCATCGCGCTGGTACCGAGTGGCGTAGTAGAGCAGCGCGAGCTGGACGAAGGTGTCCTTGATGTCGTTGGTCAGCGCCGAGTGGGTCACGACCACGATGTGCTTGCGGCGATCCGGCGGGTCGTCCAGTGCCTTGAGGAAATCTTCGCCGCTGCGGAGAGGCTGCTCGACGCATCGGATCCCGGTGCCGGGTTCGAGCAGGGTCTCGCTGAACTTCTTCCACTCGCGGACCCACTTGTCGGCCACAGCCGGCGGAACGAAGATCACGACTTGCCCAGACTCGGGCGTGGCCAGGATCTGACTCACTGCGACGGCCAGCGCCACGTAGGTCTTCCCCATTCCGACCTGGTCGGCCAGGATGACGCCTTCTTGCGCGCGCAGACGGCGCAGGATGTCCTCGGCCGTGTGCCGCTGCCGGGCCCAGTCCTCTTCGAAGCGGGCCTCGGTGTGGGGACGAAGGGTGCTGCTCAGGAGGCTAGGCATCGGCGGGCTTCCCCGATCGCGCGACGGGCGTAGGACACGAGCTCCGGCGGGTCGTCCCCGAGCCGCTGTATCAGGCCATCGAGCCGCTTGAGGGTTTCGGTGACCAGTGCAAGGCCTTGCGTCGTGTCGATGTGTTCGACGACGTCCACCCAGTTGACCCGACCGACCGCGAGGGCGATCTCGGCCAGAGTGAACACTGCTTCGGCCCTGCTTTGCTGGCCGGACTCGAACGCCTCGACGACCTTCGCGGCGACGAACTCCGGCCCGAGCGGGCCGGCCAGTCGCGCACGGAGGGTGTCGACGCCGACCACCTGACGCTCCAGCCTGCGCTGCATGGCCGACAGCGAGGCGGCCAACGCACGGCCCTTGCGCAGCAGGGATCCTTCGACCTCGAGCCGTTTGAGCGGGTCCAGATTGATTCCCGGCTTGTGATCAGGGTCCGTGATGGCCGACTGTTCGAGTTCCTCGCGGAGTACCTGCGCGAGTGAGCGGCCACTGGCGAGCGCGGCGAGCAGGTGCTGCGCCCGCAGGCTCGACAGCGCTGGCCCCGGTGGCAGGTGGTGTCGGTCGTCGGCCACCACGGCCCATGGAACGGCGTAGCTGTCCCAGCTGACGAGCACGTACATCGGAAGCGCTTCTTGGCCCAGGATGCTCGTGACGCTCGGCGGGCTCCCCGCGTTCGTCCACTGCGCGCGGGTCACGATGGGCGTTTCGCCGGCGACGCTGACGGACCAGGCCGCGGGCATGTCCTTCGTCTCGGTGATCCCGAGTTGCAGCTGCCACGCGGCGTCGAGGCCAGGGCGGCTGACCTGACACAGGCCGAAGCAGGTGGGCAGGGACGGCAGTTCGGTTTCGTCTTCATCCTCCGGTTCGACTTCTTCGGCATCGGCGGGCACGGTCCTGCCGAGTTGCACGAGATCCAGCAGGGCCTTGCCCTCA
>QHCC01000024.1:5497-16367 GCA_003243915.1 Pseudonocardiales bacterium
GGCGGGCGATCAGGCCGAGGCCGGCCTTGGTGTGGTTGGAGCTGCCGACCAGGGCGGCGACCCATTGGACGCTTTCCATCAGCAGGCATTTGGCATGCAGCGTGCGAGTCTCCTCGTCGAGTTTCTTGAGCTCGTGCACCGAGACGCCGGTTGCTTCCGCGAGAGACTGCGGAAAGGCGGTCTGGCCGCGGGGTCCGAGGACGACCGCGACGTGCTGGGATCGGTCGGCAGCAGGTCGGCCCGTGAGCAGCGTCTTCGTAGTCAGGAGTGCGGCGGGATCACCGGTGTCCCAGAATGGCGAGAGGTGTGTAGCCCACAGCGCCTGTGGACCGTTCCACGCCGCGGGAAGCTGCTCGAGTGGACCGCGAGTGGGGTTGGTGGGGGCGAAGACCGCGCGCACGGTTGTCCGCACGGTGGGTTGCTGGGCAATGCGCTGCCGGAACAGGTCCAGCGTGCTCGCCGCGCGGGTGAAGACCACCTGGTTGGGGTCGAAGCCGGGTACTATCCGCAGGTAGGACTGCAGTTCGTCGGCGATCGACGTCAGCAGTTCTTGCGGGAACAGGCAGGTGGGGCCGAGGTCAGCGGCCAGCGCGAGTTCGATCTGGCGGCGGTAGCCGGCCGCGGTGAGGTTGGCCGAGCCGAGGATGACCCGCGTTGCGTTCTCCCAGAGCAGCACTGCGACCTTGGCGTGGAGCAGGCCGCCCTCGACGTGACAGCTGAGCAGATCCCACAGCAGCGAGGTGCGTTCGGCTGGCGCGCTGCGGTCGGCCAGCACTGTGACCAGGGTGCTCTGCAGGAGCTCGTGAAGTTCGACGCTGGCCACGATGTCGTCGACCGAGCCCGTGTCCTCGTTGACACTGGACACCTCGAGGAACCTGGCCAGGCAGTTCTGCTCGAAGAAGTCCGTCTCGAGGGCGAACGTAGTAGCCAGCATCGCGACCGGCGCACCGGCGCCGACCGGCTTCGTCTGCCAGAAGTCCAGTAGGGGGGTCGGCTTCATGCGGCGGTCTCCGCGAGGAAGTTTGCGAGCGTGGTCAGCCGCATCGGGTGGGTCCAGACCTTGTCGTCCAGGTCGATGGGCTGGTTGCGGTACGGGATACGGACTGTCCAGTCCCCTTGGAGCTGGTCGAGCCAGGAGAGTTTTCCCTTGCCGGCTTGGACTTCTTCGTGGCGCTCAACGAGTGCATCGAGGAGCTCGGCTGGCGCCGAGCGACCCGTGAAGAGCCGGAGAGCGTCTGCTGTGTCGTTACTCAGCGCCACGTCGTCGAGGGCCGTGACCGCCGTGATCGCGCGATCGACCAGAGCACCGACCCGAGGCGCCAGATCGGCAAGGCCGGGGGTCCGTAACGCATCCATGGGGCTGATGATGGAGCCGTGCTGCTGCGCGGTGTAGGCCAGGAAGCGGCGGAAGGTCTTATCTATGGCCGTAGCGGCCTCTTCGTACTTGATGGCGGCCTGCAGGGCACCGCGAGTGGGGGTGGACGTGCCCCGCAGCAGCTGCTGCGCTAGGTCGCGCTGCGAGGTCCCGGAAGCCGGCGGGCTCGCGACGAGCTTCGCGGTGATCTCGTTGCGGATCTCGTGTTCGCCCGTGGTGATCAGGTCCCGCAGGATTCGCTTCTCCCCTAGGCGGGCCTCGCGCGGGGCCAGGCAGTCGGACAGGTCGCGTAAGAGCTGCCCCGTAGGAGGGGCCGCGCACTCGGCCCGTTCCAGCGTCCGTCGGCAGGCGTCGGCGATGTCCTTGCGCAGCCGCCCACCCGGTGTTCCGGCGACGCCGGAAAGGAATCCGGCCAGGTCGAAGTCGCGTTCCCACGCTCCCACGAGTCGTTCGGCCTGGTGCGCTGGCAGATCGTCGTGGCTGAGTACGCCGACGTTGCGTGAGAATGGGCGGTACACGCCGGTGAAGCCGAACACCCGCGGACCATTCAGGTACGTCCGCCTGCTCAACCGTTGATTCATCTGCTTGGCCCGCAAGGCCTTCTGATTGCCGGGCAATCCCTCTGTCCGGCCGCCGGCAGGGTTGCGGACGATGGCTTCGACGACGATCCACTCAAACGCGATGTCGACGGTGGTCTTGCCCTCGTCGGCGGTGAGGTCGTGCAGCGCCTGGTACGCAATCGCGCCCACTGCGGAGAGTGTGACGAATCTGGGTTGACTCATTCGGGCACGTACGCCCGGGGCCAGGATTTCGGCGATGCGGTCCGCGATCGCGCCGAGGCCGAGCGGGTCGAGCCCGCCCTCCCCTACGGCGCCTGGGTCATATGCCGAGAGGCGCGGCAGTTGTTCAAGCTGCGACATTCATCCCTCCCGATTTTATGACGACCTGGCGCCGCAGGCCTGGAGGGTACTGCGTCCGCGATTCAACGATTCTCAGTGGGCGCGTTCACTCGGTCGGCTCGCGGGCCTGACCAGCGAGGCTGAGGCCAGGAGCCGTCGTAACGATCTGGGACTGCGCAGCCCATACACGTCTGCGTTGTGGGTGTGGCGGGCGATGGAACCCATCACGACTGGTCGCCTGCTCGGCGACAGCAGGTGAGGCACGGCCAGAAGTCTGCGCGCTCGCGTGATCGTCTTGCGGTACAGCAGGCGTGTGCGCCGCGACCGGCCGCACTGTAAGCGACTTAGGGACCGACATCGCCGCCGAGTATCCAGCGAACAGACACTGCCGTGAATGTCGCGTCAGCCCCCGGCCGGATATGGCCCCGCCGATGGACTCGGGTACTTGATCTTGGTTCAGTCCGCAAAAAGTCCGCAAGAAGTCCGCAGAACGTCCATAAACAGCTCTACAGCGCCACCGCCAACCAACGACTACAGGCCAGTAAATACGGGGCCTAGAGGGACCTAGAACCCAGAATCGCTGGGCTCCATTTTGCCCACGATTGAGACTGGCAGTGTGGGGGTCAGGAGGTTCGAAGACCCTCAGCTCCACCCATTTCTGCAGGGCTAGAGGCACTTGACCGCCGGCCTGAACCAGTGCGGTGATGTCGAGGCGGTCGTCGCGGGGTGGGCTACTCAACTGGCCTGGGAGAACCACGTGTCAATCTTGCTGTGCGCCGAAGCTGCCGCGGCGAGTCGGGTGGCCGCATGAGCGATGCTGCGGTTCCGGCTGGGCTGGGCGCCGCGGACGAGGTCGTTCCAGTACAAGCCCCAGGCGCCGGCAACGGCTCCGCGCACGAGGGGCGCGGTGAGCACGCGGCCGGTCAGCGATACGGCAATCGGGTGGCGCACGATGCCAGCCTGAATCGGTGCGTTGATTCGGTGGTGGGCGGTGCCCTGCCGCAGTGAGGCTCGGTAGCGGTCCGCGGCCAGTGCGGGTTCGGTGCCGAGGATCGCGGTAGCGGCGGCGCGGCCGCTGAACATGGCCTGCGCGATGCCTTCGCCCTGCAGCGGGTTGATCAGCCCGGCGGCGTCGCCGGCGAGCAGTACGCGGCCGCGGGCGGGCACGGTGCCGACTTGGCCCATCTTCAGCCAGCCTCCCAGGCGATGACCCGGGGTGTGCCGTGGCGGCAACAAGCCCAGTTCGGCGAGGTAGGTAACGAACTCGGCGAACCGGTCGCCGGCCGCGCGGGCCCCGGTTCGGTCGGCGCCGACGGCGAGCCCGAGCCCGACGTTGGAGCCACCGTCGGCCGTGGGGAAAATCCAGCCGTACCCGGGGAACAGCCGCCACCGCTGCGGCTCCCAGAGCAGGATATGTGGCAGTTGGATCGGCACGTCGAAATAGCTCCGCAGCGCGAATCCCCATAGCGCCCGCCGGGTGTCCACCAGCCCCGCCGCGTCTGCCACGTGGCTGTTCGCGCCGTCGGCTCCAACGATGACGTCAGCATGTATTTCGCCGCCGGGTGCGAGCTGAATGCCGGTTACCTCCCGCGGATCTCCGAGCAGTCCGGTGACCCGGGCGTGTATTGGGAACGCGCCAGCGCGGACGGCGGCTTCGAACAACACCGCGTCGAAATCGCGTCGCGGCATCGCGAGCGCGTGCCCCGGGTAGTCGAGGCCGGGTAATGCGGGCAGCAGCGCCGCGCGTCTGGACGGCCCGATGACCATCATGTCGCCCACCGGTTGGGCGCGCGGCACGGTGATGCCCAATTCATCAAGCGTGCGTACCCCTCGCGGTCCGATGAGATCACCGCAGGCCTTGTCGCGCGGGAATGTGCGGCTGTCGACCAGGGCGACCCGGGCGCCGGCCCGGGCCAGGCACAGCGCTGCTGTGCTGCCGGCCGGTCCGGCGCCTACGATGACGGCGTCGAAGCGCGGCACGGCGAACCGTCTTCAGAGCAAGGGCAGATTGACATGCGGGAAGTGGCACGGTCTCGGGCCGAACCCAACCGGTTCGCGCGGGAGCTGTTCGACGGGCTGCCCGGGCGGTACGACCTGCTGGCCGAGGTGCTGTCCTTCGGGCAGAACCGGCGCTGGCGCACGGCGATGGTTGACGCCGTCGCCGAGATGGTGCCCCCGCCACGACGGGTGCTCGACGTGGCCACCGGGACGGCGGGGGTGGCCCTCATGCTCAGTGAGCGTACCGGCGCCGCCGTCACCGGCCTAGATCTCACCGAGGCGATGCTACGTCGCGGCCGGGATCGGATCGCCCGGCGCGGGCGTGGCGACCGAATCAGGCTTGTCCTCGCCCGAGCCGAGCAACTGCCGTTTGCGGACGGAGCCTTCGACGCGCTCACCTTCACCTACCTCATGCGCTACGTGTCCGATCCTGAAGCCACGATCCGCGAACTAGCCCGAGTCGTGCGACCGGGCGGGTGCGTGGCCAGCTTGGAGTTCGCCGTGCCGACGCATCGGCTCTGGCATGCAAGTTGGCTCGGCTACACGCGGTTGGCGTTGCCGATGGCCGGCTACCTTACCGGTGGCCGGGAGTGGTTCGCCGTCGGCCGTTTTCTCGGCCCGTCGATCAGCGCGCACTACCGCCGGTACCCGATCGAGTGGATGCAGCAGGCGTGGCGTGCCGCCGGCTTCGAGGCGATCACGACTCGATCGATGAGTCTGGGCGGTGGGTCGGTGATGTGGGGGCGCAAGGTCAGTGGCTGAGCGCCGGGTCGTAAGCGCGTCCGGCACGGGGACTGCGTTCTATGCGCGGCGCGGCAGCCGTCGGGGCGACTGGTGGACGCTGCTCCATCCGCCGTACACGATCTGGCATCTGAGCTATGTGGTTCTCGGCGCGGCGATGGCCCCGCGGCTGAGCTGGGCGATGCTCGGCGGCACTATCGTCGCGTTCTTTCTCGCGGTCGGTCTGGCTGCGCATGCCCTGGACGAGTTGCATGGTCGACCTCTGAACACGGGCATCAGCACGGGGGGCTTGTGGACGGTCGCAATCTGCAGCATGTCTGGCGCGGTCCTCGTCGGGGCCTTGGCCGTCCCGTACAGCGGCTTGGTTCTGGTGCCGTGCATCGGCGTAGGTGTCCTACTGGTACTTGGCTACAACCTCGAACTGTTCGATGGGCGGCTGCACACCGACCTCGGCTTCGCCGCTGCGTGGGGTGGATTCCCCGTCGCGGTCGCCTTCCTCGCCCAAGCGCCGCCGTTGACCCGCCCGGTCACCGCCGCCGGTGGTGCCGCCGTGCTGGCTGCAGTCGGCCTGTCCTACGCCCAGCGGCGGCTCAGCACCCCGGCGCGGACGATCCGCCGCCGCCTTGCCGACATCACCGCGGTGGCCACTCTGCCCGATGGCACGCAGCAGCCCGTCGACCGGGCCAGCCTGCTCGCGCCGCTCGAGGCGACCCTGAAGGCGCTGTCGGTCGCTGTTCCGCTGCTCGCCATCGCGCTGTTGCTCACCCACCTGCACTGATCCACTCGCTCATGTCCCCGCCTGAGCTCACTGAACAAGAAAGGTGCCGCCGTTGAGGACGAGGCATCGAAGCAGCGACGAAGTGACGGTCACTCCCGTATCGCGGATGCCCACTGACAGTCGTCCTGCGTTTCGTGGATTTCCGCACAGCCCTCGAATGACGTCTGTCGCGAGTATCCGCGCCGTCAACTGCCCGACGCTGACGCCTGCGGACGACGTCAGCGTGCGGAGCCGGCGAGGTAGGCGGCGACGATGTAGGTGGCGTGCCGGTCGAGCGAGACGCCAGGGGGCATAGCGCATCGTCGTGCGTGGATCGGCGTGCGACGCCGCTTCCTGTACATCGCGTAGCGGGACTCCGGCGTCCAACGCTGCGGCTGACCGATCGGCCGCGAGAACTGACCAGGTAACCCGGGGTAGCGAGATCTTGCTTGCTGCGGGACAGTGGCCTGATGAGCCTGGACCCTGTGGAGAGCAACCCGAACCACTACTCGGTGGTCTTCGAGAATGATCGTGTGCGTGTTCTGGAGTACACCGACGCCCCTGGCGACAGGACCACGCCGCACGATCATCCGGACAGTGTCATGTACACGCTGAGCGACTTTCGGAGACGGCTCCACTCCGACGACACATATCGCGACGTGGATATGGCTGCAGGTCGGACCGGCTGGTTGCCTGCCCAACAACACTCGGGTGAGAACATCGGCGACACATCGACGCACGTCATTTTCGTAGAACTCAAGAATGGCGCCGAAGGGTCATCGGCGAAAGGTGCGCTCGGACCGGTGTAAGTGCGTCGCGGCCCTTCCACACGCGGCCGCTCCAGGTACGCGGACGACACCCGGGTGAGCGACGGATGTCGTCCGCACGAGGAACCACCTACCGCACAACGTTCGCCGACGCTGCTCTGAAGAACCGCATGAGATCTCGAGATTCCCATCGGGTACTCGCGCGAACCGATGTGCGCAAGCTCCTCAACGACACCCCGCTCGCTGGCACTCGGTGGGGCCTGGGGCAGGAGTCTGTCTGTGCCGCACCGACGCGACCGACGAGATGAGCCTTTCAGATTGGGTTGCCGCCGCCGCAGACATCTCGACGCGTTCAACCGGCGAGAGCGGCGACTGCGCGCCAGAAGCGCGATGAACAACACTGATGGTGAGACCACCTGAGGTAGCCGTCGCTCACTGCGAACCACGCATCTTTGGATCCGGTTGTTCGACGTGCGGCTCGGATCCGGCCGGCGGAGCGGTCGCGTTTGCATGCAGAGGGACTCATCGACCAGCGTCGCGGGGCGATCACGCCTGCGGTCATCGCACGGTGCGCGACCGCCATGCAGTCATCCGTCCGCGAGCTGGGTCAGACGCGCCAGGCCCGGCTCGAGGTGGGTGCGGTAGCGCTCCAGCGCCGCGGTGAGTTCAGCTGTGGGCGGAGCGTCCGGGGGGATGCGCGCCGGGTTGAGTGGAACTTGATCGGCCCACGCCTTGATGTCGGGCTCGGCCCCGAACGACATCGCCGCTCGCGCACCTAGTGCCTGCATCCGCGCCCAGTCGGTGGGGGTGTTCGAGTAGGGAGACGGCGGGCAGATCCGGTTCTTCTCGGCGTCGTCGTGGCGCGTTGCCTCCACGTATCCGGCCAGGGCTGCCCCGAAGCACGGAAAGCCGGCCCGGATGTTCTGCACGGTAATCGCTTCGCTGCCCCAGATCGGGACGAGCGGTGGATACCGAAGTCCGGATGCGGCGCAATGCACGATCACGGCGTCCTTCGCGATGGCGAGGTTGCTGTCGTCGAACACCAGGCGTTCCGGCTCGACGTGACGTAGGCGCCCGAGCCGGATGACGTTGTCGATGCTGCGGAGGTAGTCGAGCTCCCACCCGGCAATGGTCGGCGTCTTCGCCATCGTAGGAGTGACCGATCCGTCGATGCGGAGCATGACTCCCGCCGCTTCCAACCGGAGGAACACCTCGTCCGCCGACGTCGCCTCGGCGGCGGCCTGGAACGTGTCGGCGGCCATCCCGATGAACACCTCAGGGTTCGGCTGGACCACCGCACGGTTGAGCATCCATGGATCGCGTGGACGAACCCAACAGATCGCATTCGGGTCAACACCGTTCGACAACAGCCAGGTGCATGCGTCCATGGCGGTCTTGCCCGAGCCGACGATCACGTAGCCCGGTGGGGCCTCGCCGAGCGTGACCAGCTGGTTCACCGTGATGACCCGCGCGCCTTCGGCGACACCGAATGGCGCCGGGGTATCGGCCGGTATCTGCGGCGCGAGGTAGTTCGCGTCGACCACGCGGCAAGGGGCGTCCAGCTGATAGCGCTGCCCGGACAGACGTGACACGAACTGCCGGTCGCCGACGTAATCACAGTTCGGGTAGAAGGACACCTTCGCTGACGCGAGCATCCGGGTCTGCAGTACTCGTGCGTAGTACGCACAGATCTCCGGCGACGTCGCGCGCTCCTGCAGGCCGGCTTCGGGCCCTTCCGTCTGGACGGCGCCGTCACCGAGGAGCGTCGAGGCCACGCCGTAGAACGCGGACGCCTGGTGGAGGCGGACGAACGAGTAGGCATCCAGCCAGTGGCCACCGACGGTGTGCCGACGATCGACCAACGCGACGCTGACATCCGCGTTGGAGATCAGGGCATCAGTGAACGCCATCCCCGCAGCGCCGGCGCCGACCACGAGATAATCGGCGTCCACCGCCTCGGTCACCACGGTCGCCATCCTCGACGGATCGAGTTGCCGGGTCAATGACGAGGCGATCCGTGTGGCCGGAACGCTGTCCAACTGCTGGAACGCAGCACGCGTAGCGTCAGCAGCGCTGCGGTGCGGCGCTGCTCGAGCATGCCGCGATCACGAGTCGGCCAGTCGTCATGGAGTCCGCCCGCAGCACCGAAGATGTCGCGCAGCAGCACTCTGATGCCTTCGGCATCCAAGCGCGGCCGAGGGTCGTCGGGACCGACACGGTCTTGGACCCGTGACGCTTGGTCACGCCGGTCGCCTCGATCATCGCCCGCTGACCTCAGCGCCGTCGCTAAGCCGATTCATGGCCCGCACTGTGGGCGCCGAGCGTCTGCGCTCCCTGTGCGGCGATCTCCTCGAGCGCGCGCAGATGAGCGGCGACTGCAACCTGCCCGGCCTCGGTCAGCGACAGCCACGTTCTGGGGCGCTTTCCGGCGTATCCCTTGTAGATGTCCCGGGAGGCGGCCCCGTCGCGCAGGTCCCAGCGCGCTGCGACCGCGATCACTCATGCGCCTTGGCCGAGGTTGATCATGAGCCCGCCGTCCATGACGTAGGACGCGCCGGTTACGTAGTCCGAGTCCGAGGAGGCCAGAAAGAGCGCGAGCTTGGCGATCTCGCTGGGCTGGGCGGCGCGCTTCCAGGGAATGCTTTGCACCTGCTCCTCGAGTAGTTTGGGATCGTCGATCGCGGCCTGGTTGAACGGGGTGAGCACCATTCCGGGGGCCAGGCTGTTGACGTTGATGTGGTGCGGTGCGAGTTCGAGTGCGAGGGTGCGGGTGAGCATCCGGATCGCGCCTTTGGAGCAGTCGTAGTCCGCGCCGCCGGCGTTGGGGTTGTCGGCGTGCACGGACGAGACGTTGATGATCTTCCTGGGTGCTCCGGCGGCGACCCGTAGCTGGATGAAGCGGCGCGCGCAGAAGAAGTAGCCGTACAAGTTGGTGCGGATCGCCTTGTCCCACACGGCGGTCGACAGTTCGGCGACTGGTGTGCCGGAGGCGTCGACGCCGGCGTTGTTCATCAGGATGTGCAGGGAACCGAACTCGGTTGTGGCATCCCGGAACAGGCGGGTCACCTGGGCTTCGTCGCTGACATCGGCCTGCACGATAATTGCGCGTCGCCCGGCGGCTTCGACTTCGGCCTTCGTGTGTGCCGCGCCCTGCTCGTCGTGTAGGTAGTGCACGACAAGGTCGGCGCCTTCGCGGGCGAACTCGATTGCGCTGGCCTGCCCGATGCCGGAGTCCGATCCGGTGATCAGCGCGACCTTGCCGGCGAGTCTTCCCGATGCTGTTGCGTTAGTGGTCATGGTGTTCCTCCGCTGAATCGGCGGGCTCGGTGGATGGGTGGGCGATGCGCCACGCGGCGTTGATGAGCCCGACGTGGGAGAACGCCTGGGGCATGTTGCCCAGCAGTTCGCGGCTGGTTTGGTCGGCTTGCTCGGACAGCAGTCCGAGGTCGTTGGCGTAGGCGGTTGCTCGGCGGAAGACGTCCTGGGCGCGTTCGGGGTGTCCGGCGAGTGCCAAGCACTCCACGAGCCAGTAGGTGCAGATCAGGAAGCCGTTCGGTTCAGCTGACCAGCGGCGAACGAGCCCGCCACCGCCGAGCTGCGAGTCGATGGTGTCGATGGTCGCCCGCATACGGTCCTCCGAGGCGGGCAGGAAGCCAACGAGGGGCAGGATGAGTACCGAGGCGTCCAGCTCATCTGAGCCGAAGGCGCCGGCGTAGGCGCCTAGCGATTCGCTCCATGCCTGATCCACGACGGCGGCGTGTATCTCGTCGCGGGCCATGGCCCAGCGCGCCACGGCGTCGGGGGTGGCGCCCAGGCGTGCGGCAAGTTTGACGGCGCGGTCCAGTGCGACCCAGCACATGACCTTCGAGGAGGTGTAGTGGCGCGCGGCATCGCGGCTTTCCCACATGCCGGCGTCGGGTTGTGGCCATGCTTCGGCTGCTCGGTCGGCGAAGGTGACCAGCAGGTGCTGCACTTCGCTGTCTAGATCGCCGAGGGAGTCGCGCAGGATGTGCGCGGCGTCGAGGACCTCACCGAGGACGTCGAGCTGCTTCTGTTCCCAGGCTTGGTTGCCGATGCGTACCGGTTGGTTGCCGTGGTAGCCGGTGAGGTGCGGCAGCTCGCGTTCGGTGAGGTCACGTTCGCCCTCGACGCCGTACATGATCTGCACAAGTTCATCGCCGAGGTGCCCTGCGGCGTTGGCGAACCAGGTGAACAGGCGGGCCGGCTCATGGGGACAGGCGGCCAGCCACAGCGAGCGGATGGTGAGGCTGAGGTCGCGCAGCCAGGCGAAGCGGTAGTCGAAGTTGAGCTCGCCTCCCATCACTTCGGGCAG
>QHCC01000025.1 GCA_003243915.1 Pseudonocardiales bacterium
TGCTCCCACAACAGCTGCCGGCAGCGCCCGCAGGGCATCAGCAGTGCCCCACGGAAATCGACGCAGGCGAACGCGACCAGGCTGCCGCCCCCGGAGGCGTGCAGCGAGGACACCAGCCCGCACTCGGCGCANNCCCCAGCCCGTACGAGGCGTTCTCGACGTTGCAGCCGACGACCACCCGCCCGTCGTCGACGAGCGCGGCCGCACCCACCGGGAACTGCGAATAGGGCGCGTACGCGCGACCCATGGCTTCGAGCGCGGCACGCCGCAAACCAGGCCAGTCCACCGAAGAAGTCATTTCACTCACCCTTTGAGGTAGGGCTCGCCGTCGGCCGCCGGCGCCTGCACCCGGCCGACCAGGCCGGCCACCGCGAACAGGGTGGCCAGGTACGGGAGCATGGACAGGAATGCCGATGGGACCGTGACAGGTGTGTGTGACGCGGAAAGCAGCGTCTGCAGGGCGTCGGCGAATCCGAACAGCAGCGCGGCGCCGACCGCGCCCCGCGGGCTCCACCGGCCGAAGATCACCGCGGCCAGCGCGATGAACCCCTTACCGGAGGAGATGTTCCCGGAGAACGACCCGACCGCCCCGATGGTCAGGTAGGCGCCGCCCAGCCCGGCGACGAGGCCGCCCAGGATCACGTTCAGGTAGCGCGTGCGCGACACCTTGATGCCCACCGTGTCGGCGGCCTTGGGATGCTCGCCGACCGCGCGGGTGCGCAAGCCCCAGCGAGTGCGGAACAGCGCCACGTCGACGACCACGATCAGCACGTAGACGCAGTAGACGATGATGTTCGCGTCGAACAGCAGCGGACCGACCAGGGGGATGTCGCCGAGCAGCGGCACCTTGATCGGCGCGAGGACGGTCGGGTTGTTGAAGCCCTCCGTGTTCTTCTGCATCAGCGCGTCGTAACCGAAGTTGGTCAGACCCAGGACCAGCAGGTTGAGCACCACGCCGAGCACGACCTGGTTGACCGCGTAGCGGATGGCGAACACGCCCAGCAGGGCGCCGATCACCGCGCCGGCGAGCATGGCCGCGAGGATGCCGACCCCGGCGTTGTGGGCCACCGTGGCGGCCAGCGCGCCGGCAAATGCGCCCGCCAGCAGCTGCCCCTCGATAGCCACGTTGATGACTCCGGAGCGCTCGCACAGGATGCCGGCCAGCGCGCCGAGGATGAGTGGGACGGCGAGGAAGATCGTCCCCTGCAGCAGGCCGAAGATGCTCAGCTGCAGGGTTGGGTCGCCGGTACCCGCCCAGCACAGGAACGCGATCACGAAGCACAGCAGCACCGCGGAGAGCACCCAGCGCATCGAGCGCGCCGAGAAGCCTCGCGCCAGGTGCCAGCACCCAAGGAGCACGATGAGCAGCCCCAGCACGACGCCGGCGGCCTTGCCGGGTATCCGGACGAAGGGAATCTGGTGCTTGTCGGCGATGTCGGACAGCGCGAACGCGGCGTCGCCGGCCTTGGACCCCAGACCCCAGGCCAGCAGGCAGATCAGCCCGGTCACGATGATGGCGATGCCGGCGATGGTCCGCCGGCGGGTCGACACCGCGATCTCCACGACCTCGTGCGTCACGACGAGTTCGTCCTCGGGCGGGCGCTGCGTCACGGGCGGGCCACTCACGCGTTCCACCCCTTGGCCAGCTGGCCGACGCCGACGCCGCCGCCGCGCGACTCGCGCAGCCTGAAGATCGCGCGGATCAGGGCGGGCGCGGCCAGGAACAGCACGATGACCGCTTCGATGACGAGCACCACGTCGGCGGGGATGCCAGTGTTGGCGACCATCACGACGCCACCGGCCCGGAACGCCCCGAACAGCAATCCGGCGAAGATGGTGCCGCGCGGCGATGCCTGCCCGAGCAGCGCGACCGTGATGGCGTCGAAGCCGAACCCGGCGTCTATGTCGCCGGTGAGCGCGTGGTTGGTGCCGAGGATCTGCGAGCAGCCCACCAGTCCGGCCAGCCCCCCGGAGATCAGCATGACGACGACGTAGCTGCGCTCGATCTTCATGCCCGCGGTGCGCGCGGCGGACGGGTTGGCGCCGACGGCCCGCAGCGAGAAGCCCAGGGTGGAGCGGGTCAACAACCACCAGCAGCCCAGGGCGGCGAGCAGTGCGATGACGATGCCCAGGTGCAGGCTCAGGTTCGGGCCGAGCAGGTGCGGCAGCCGCGCGGTGCCGTGGACGCTGCGCGAGATGGCCTGGTTCGATCCGGGGGCCTGGAAGCCGGAGATCCCCAGCAGGTAGTTCAGCAGGCCGAGCGCGAGGTAGTTCATCATGATCGTGGAGATGACCTCGTGCGCGCCGGTGCGCGCCTTCAACCAGCCGGCAATCCCGCCCCACACCGCGCCGCCGATGACACCCGCGAGCAGTGCTGCCAGCAGGTGCAGCAGCGGCGGCAGGCGGAACGCGAAGCCGACGTAGCCGGCGCAGATCGCTCCCATGATCAGCTGGCCCTGCACGCCGATGTTGAACAGGCCGGCCCGGAACGCGACCCCGACCGCCAGCCCGCCGAGGATGAGGGGTGCGGCATTCAGCAGGGTATTGGAGATCGGCCCGAAGATCGGCGTGTGGCCGTTGGAGTACAGCGAATCCGGGTTGAAGACCGATCCTTCGAACAGCGCCACGTAACCGGCCGAGATCGCGTGCCAGCCGCGGGTGAACGTGTCCCAGGGGGAGGAGAAGAAATACCCCATGGCGGAACGCGTCGGAGGGTCGGCGATGACGATCATGATCGCCCCGACGAGAAGCGCACAGAGCATTGCCAGCAACGTGAGAACGACGGAGTTGCCGTACCGGATCGCGTCCACCAGGCGGCGCGCGGGGCCGGGCTTGGCCTCGGGCAGCATCTCCTCGGCCGCGGACGCGGGGGCGGTGCCCTGATAGGTCACAGGACACCTGCCGCTCCGGGCGCGGCCACGGCGCCCTTGCTCAGCGACGTGGTCCCGGCAGCAGCCTCGGCCGACGTCGAGCCGGCCATCAACATGCCGATCTGCGCCGCTGGCGTGCCCACCGGCACCTCGCCCTGGATGCGGCCCCGGTACATGACGGCGATCCGGTCGGCCAGCCCGAGCACCTCGTCCAGTTCGGTCGAGATGAGCACGATCGCCGTGCCGCGGTCGCGCTCGGCCACGATGCGCCGGTGGACGAACTCCATGGAGCCGACGTCCAGGCCCCGGGTCGGCTGGGCGACGATCAGCAGCTTGAGGGGGCGCGACATCTCCCGCGCCAGCACGACCTTCTGCTGGTTTCCGCCGGACAGCGTGCTCGCCCCGGCCAGGCCGTTGGCCGGCCGGACGTCGAACTCCTGCACGCGCACCGCGGCGTTGTCCGCGATGGCCCGCAGGTTCAGCGAGCCGCGCGAGCCGTAGGGCGGCCTGTCGAAGTGGTCGAGCACCAGGTTCTCGGCCACGCTGAACTGGCCGACCAGCCCGTCGTGCAGGCGATCCTCGGGCACGTAACCGACGCCGATGTCGAGGATCTCGTCGGTGGACAGCTTGCCGATATTGCGGCCGGTTATCGCGATCGTGCCGCGGGTGGGAGTGGTCAGACCGACCAGAGCCTCGGTGAGCTCGGTCTGGCCGTTGCCCTGCACCCCGGCCAGCGCGTAGATCTCCCCGCCGCGCACCGCGAAGGACACGTTGTCGACGAGCACCACGCCGTTGGGGTCGACGACGCTGACGCCGTCGACCTGCAGGACGACGTCGGCGGGCTGGGCGGGCTCCTTGTCGACGGTGAGCTGTACCGGGCGCCCGACCATCATCGAGGCGAGCTCGCTCTGGGATGCACCCGGCTCGGCGGTGCCGACCACCGCGCCGCGCCGCAGCACCGTGATCTTGTCGGCGACCTCACGCACTTCGCGCAGCTTGTGGCTGATGAACACGATCGAGGTGCCGCCGTCGCGCAGCGCCCGCATGACGGTGATCAGCTCGTCGGTCTCCTGCGGGGTGAGCACGGCCGTCGGCTCGTCCAGCACGAGCAGCCTGGCGTCGCGGCTGAGCGCCTTGAGGATCTCGACGCGCTGCTGGACGCCCACCGGAAGGTCGGCGACCAGGGCGTCGGGCGGCACCTCGAGGCCGTAGCGCTTGGAGATGGCGGCCACCTCGCGACCGGCCCGGCGGCGGTTGAGGAAGCCGCCCGGCGTGGTCTGCTCGTGGCCCAGCATGACGTTCTCGGTAACCGTGAAGACCGGGATGAGCATGAAGTGCTGATGGACCATGCCGATCCCGGCGCTCATCGCGTGGCCGGGCCCCTTGAACGTCACCGGGACATCGTCGATCAGGATCTCGCCCTCGTCCGGCTGGTAGAGGCCGTAGAGGACATTCATCAACGTGGTCTTCCCGGCCCCGTTCTCACCGAGCAGTCCGTGGATCTCACCGGGCTCGACGACGAGGTCGACCGCGTCGTTGGCCGTGAACGAGCCGAAGCGTTTGGTGATCGCCCGTAGCTCGAGTTTCACTCGTTGACCCTCTCAGATGAACGTCGGCGAGTGGAGCCCTGGCCCGGGCTCCACTCGCCGACCTCCGGCGCCGCGGAGCGACCTACTTCGGCTGGCTCGGAGAGCTGATCGGGATGCTCTTGTCGATGATGCCAGCCTTGATCTTGTCGAGGTCATCCTTGACGGCCTGCGGCACCTTCGAGTCGAAGTCGTGGAACGGGGCCAGGCCGGTGCCGCCATTGTCCAGCGTCCCGATGTAGGACCCGGTCGGGAACGTCCCGCCGGAGGCGTCGGTCAGGTACTTCTCGACCGACGTGGCCAGGCCCTTGGTCACGCTGCTGAGGAAGTACTTGCAGAACTCAGGAAGGGACACGCACCCGTCGGTGTCGACCCACATGACGCTGACCTTGCCGCCGGAGGCCTGTGCCGCCGCACCGGCGCCCGCGCCGGTGCCGCCCGCCACCGGGAAGATGACGTCAGCGCCCTGCTGGATGAACGTCTGGCTGATCTGCTTGCCCTTGTTCTTGTCCGTGAACGACTGGGCGAACGTGCCGCTCTTCTGCTTCGTCTCGTCCCAGCCGAGCACCTTGACGCTCTTGGACTTCTGCTTGTTGTAGTACTGCACGCCCTCCCAGAAACCGTCCATGTAGATCGTGACCGGGGGGATGTTCAGGCCGCCGAAGGTCGCCACCTTGCCGGACTTGCTCGTCGCGGCGGCGAGGTAGCCACCGAGGAACGCGCCCTGCGCGGTGTTGAACTGCAGGCCGTACACGTTCGCGCCGGTCGAGCCCGCGTCGACCTCGGCGAAGTGCTTGGTCGGGTTCTTCGCGGAGACGGCCTTGACCGCGTCGAACATCAAACCGCCGACAGCGATGATCGAGTCGCAGCCCTTCGACACCTCGGCGTTGAGGTTGGGCACGTACTCGTTCTGGGTCTGCGACGGCACGTAGGAGATCTTGAGATTCGGGTTGGCCTTGTTGGCGGCCGTCATGCCGGCGTAGGAGGACTGGTTGAACGACTTGTCGTCGACGCCGCCGACGTCGAGCACCATGCAGGCATTGAACGGCTTGCCCGAGGCGGTGCCGGTCGCGCTGCCGCCCGAGGTGGAGCCGCCCGAGGTCGCGCCGCCCGCGCTCACGCTGGTGCTGGCGGCGCCGCTCTTCTTGGACTTCGCCTTGCTTCCGCAGGCGGCCAGGGTCAGGGCGAGTACCGCTATGCCAACGATGGCTACTCGAGTTCGCTTTGCATGCAAATTCATCATTCCTTCAATCTCCGGTCCGAGTCCGGTGTTCGCGGGTCTGTCGGACACCGTAGCCAGCACAGCGCCGGCCGCAAGACCCTCGGGCAAACCGGCCATGATCTCGTCACCGGATCGTTGCCTGTCCGGCCGCCGGATCGGCGGGTTTCTCCGGTGCGCCGGCGGCGTCCTGCGGTCCCAGCGGGGCGCCCTCGCCGGTGGCGGTCCAGGCGGCGCAGAAGAGCATGTAGCGCGCCACCAGCTGGATCCAGATCAGCACCGCGAGCAGCCCGGCGAACGGTCCCGCGGTCGGGCTGTGCGCTGTCTTGGCGATCGTCACCGTCCCGACGACCTTGAGGATCTCGAAGCCCACGGCCGCGAGCAGGGCCCCCTGCAGGCCGGTGCGCCGCGGTAGCGGCATGTCGGGCAGCCGCACGAGCAGCCACCAGAAGATCAACACGTCACCGGCGAGCGCGAGCGCCAGCCCGAGGACGGTGACCAGGTAATGCACGCCCGCGACGTGATCCAGATTGAGCGCGCGCAGGATCTGGTCGGTCAGCGCCGTCCCGACCACGGTCAGGGCGAGCGACACGACGATGCCGAGGCCCAGCCCGGCGAGTACGAGCAGATTCATGAGCTTGCTCAGGAAGAAGTTGCGCTTCGGCGGGCGCCGGCCCCACACGCCGTCGATCGCGGCCCGCAGGTTGCCTATCCAGCCCAGGCCGGTGAGCAGCACCCCGACCAGACCCACGAGCCCGACGCTGGTGCGCGCCTTGATGGCCGTCCGGACCGAGTCCCGCAGCGTCCTGCCCAGATCGCCGGAGACCTTGGCCGTGATGTGGTCCAGCAGGCTCTGCTGCGCGGCCGGGTGGGCGTGCAGGATGAACCCGGTGACCGCGACCGCCAGCAACAGCAATGGGAACAACGCGAGGAAGCTGAAGTAGGTGATCGCCGCCGCGTACTGATTGCCGTTGTTCTCCAGCAGCACCTTCCAGGCGGCGACGACGTGCCGCAGCCCCCGATACCGCTCGTTGAGCGCGTCCCATCGCGCGCTGGCAGCGCTCTTCGTGCGCACGAACACGTTCGGGCGCTGGTTCATCGCAACTGCGGCGCGGTGCCACCGAACTCGTATTCGGTGCGCCATCGCCAGTGCCCGTCGGGGTCGCGGGAGAACAGCCCGAAGCGCATGACCGTGAACCGCGCGACGAACCCGGCCAGGCCGTCGTAGGCCGCGTCCAGGCCGCTGTCGTCGATCTCGTGGGCAACGGTGACGTGCGGGTGGTACGGGAAGTCCAGGTCACGCTCCAGCGGTCCCTGGCGGATGGCCTTCTCCAGCACCTCGCAGTCACCGACCCCTCGCGCGATCTGGATGAACACCACCGGCGTCGTCGGGCGGAAGGTGCCGGTGCCGGCGAGGTGCATGACGAACGGATTGCCCGCCGCAGCTGTCTCGCTGAGGTGCTTGTCGATGTCGGCCAGGTCCGCGAGCCGGACGGGCGTGGGCGGCAGCAGGGTGACGTGCGGCCAGATCAGCTCGGCGGCCGGGTCGCCGACGCGGCGGCGCCAGTTCGTCAGCACCGTCGCGTGCGGCTGCGGGATTGCGATCGCGACGCCCAGCGTCACCGTGTCGAGCACGGGGTCAGCGCCGGCCCGCGGTCGGAGCCAGGAACCCAACCCGTTCGTACGCCACGGCCACCGTGGCGCAGGCGACAGCGCCCGCCCGGTCGGCTCCGGCGGCGAGGATGCGGTCCAGCTCTCCCGGGTCGGCGAGCAGGTCGTTCGTGCGCTTCGCGAACGGCTCGACGAAGGCGACGGTGGCATCGGCCACCGCGGACTTGAGCGCCCCGTAGCCCTGGCCGTCGAAGTCGGCCACGACGTCGACGACTGGGCGGTCGGTCACGGCGGCGAGGATCGTGATCAGGTTGGACACGCCGGGCTTGGCGACCGGGTCGAAGTGCACAGCGGTGCCGGTGTCGGTGACGGCCCGTTTGATCTTCCTGGCCACCGCGGACGGATCGTCGAGCAGGTTGACCCTGCCCGCGTCGCCGAGCGACTTGCTCATCTTCGCGCTCGGATCCTGCAGGTCGAGGATCTTGCCCGGCCCCTTGGGGATGACCGGTTCGGGCACCGTGAAGGTGTGCCCGTAACGGGAGTTGAAGCGCTGCGCGAGGTCGCGGGTGAGCTCGAGATGCTGGCGCTGGTCCTCACCGACCGGGACGGCGTCTGCCTGGTAGACCAGGATGTCGGCCGCCTGCAGCACGGGGTAGGTGAACAGCCCGACCGAGGAGTGCTCGGCGTTGCCGCGGCTGGACTTGTCCTTGAACTGCGTCATCCGGGAGGCCTCGCCGAAACCGGTCAGGCACTCCAGGACCCAGGTCAGCCGGGTGTGCTCCGGAACATGGCTCTGCAGGAACAGCGCACATCGTTCGGGGTCCAGCCCCGCCGCGAGCAGCTGCGCGACCGCCGCACGGGTGCGCTGGCGCAGCACGTCGGGCTCGGGCGGGTTGTGGGTGATCGCATGCAGGTCGACGACGCAGTAGAACGCGTCGTAGGTCTCCTGCAGCGCGACCCACTGCTTGAGCGCGCCGAGGTAGTTGCCCAGGTGGAACGAGCCCGACGTCGGCTGGATCCCCGACAGCACGCGTGGGCGGCGGGCGGGGTCGTGCTCAGGAATCCTGGCCATGGGTTCCGATTCTGGCATCCGGCGGCGGCACACTGCCAGCGTGGTCAGGCTCCGGTGGCGTCACCCGTACCCGGGCCACGCGGCGCCCGTCGACCTCGGTGATGGCGAGCCGGAAGCCGTCATGATCGACCTCGTCGCCGGTCTGCGGCAGCCGTCCGAGCACCGCCATCAGATAGCCGCCCACGGTCGCGTAAGGGCCCTCGGGCAGCTCCAAGCCGGATATCTCAGCTATCTCATCCAGATTCAGCTTTCCGTCCACCTCGACGGCGCCGCCGACGAGCCG
>QHCC01000026.1 GCA_003243915.1 Pseudonocardiales bacterium
AGATGTGTATAAGAGACAGCCCGTCGTCTTACTCGAACAGCTCGGCGGCCCGGCCGAGCAGGTGATCGCGGCGACGGCGGCGACCTGGGTCACGGCCGCGCACGACGCGCTCGCGGTCCTGGCCGTCGAGTGCCGGGCCGAGGCGGGCATCGTGGCGCTGCCCCGCACGCCCGGCCTGCCCGACGAGGCATACGAGCACGACGGGCAGCTCACCAAGCGCGAGGTCCGCGCGCTGACCCTCGCTGCACTCGTACCCGTCCCGGGGCAGCTGTTGTGGGACGTCGGTGCCGGCTCCGGCAGCGTCGCCATCGAGTGGCTGCGCAGCCATCCCGCCAGCCGCGCCATCGCGGTCGAGCCCCGTGACGAGCGCCGCGAACGCATCGTGCGCAACGCCCTGGCCCTCGGCGTCCCCCGCCTGCAGGTCGTCGGCGGCACGGCGCCGGAGGCCCTCTCCGACCTGCCTCAGCCCGACGCGATATTCGTCGGCGGCGGGGTCAGCGTGCCCGGAGTCCTCGAGGCGTGCCTGGCCGCGCTGCCCGATGGCGGGCGGCTGGTGGCCAACGCGGTGACGGTCCAGACGGAGGCTGTGCTGGGTGGCTGGCATGCCCGTGTGGGCGGTTCGCTGACCCGCCTCGCCATCCAGCGGGCCGCCCCGGTGGGCGGGTTCACCGGCTGGTTCCCGGCGATGCCCGTGACGCAGTGGAGCTATCGCAAGGAGCTCGCATGACGGTCCATTTCATCGGGGCCGGGCCGGGGGCTGCCGACCTGATCACGCTGCGTGCACAGCGCCTGCTGGCCGCGTCGCCGGTCTGCCTGTACGCGGGCAGCCTGGTGCCCGCGGAGGTACTGGGCCACTGCCCCGCGCAGGCGCGGTTGGTCGACACCGCCAACCTGACGCTGGACGAGATCTCCGCCGAGCTGCTCGCCGCCGACGCCGCGGGGCAGGACGTCGCCCGCCTGTGCTCGGGTGACCCATCGGTGTTCAGCGCCGTCGCCGAACAGGCCCGACGCCTGGACGCGGCCGGCGTGGCCTACGACATCACGCCCGGCGTGCCCGCGTTCGCCGCCGCCGCTGCTGCCTTGAAGCGCGAGCTGACCGTTCCCGGCGTCGGGCAGACGGTCGTACTCACCCGCACTGCGCAGCGCGCGACACCCATGCCGCCCGGCGAGCAGCTCGCCTCGCTCGGTGCCTCGCGCGCGACGCTCGTCCTGCACCTGGCCGTGCAGCGCATCGACGCGGTCGTCGCCGAACTGGTGCCGAACTATGGCGCGGACTGCCCGGTGGCGGTCGTCGCGAACGCCAGCCGCAACGACGAAGTGGTACTGCGCGCGACCCTGGCCGACATCGCGGCGCAGGTTCACGCTGCCGGCATCAGGCGCACCGCCGTGATCATCGTCGGGGCGGTGCTCGCCGCCGAGGGCTTTCGCGACAGCCACCTGTACTCGGCCGCCCGCGAGCGTGGCGACTAGGCCCGGCCGACGACGGTGCCGGCGCGATCGATGACCACCACGTCCACGGCCACCGGAGCCTCGCGCAGCACATCCCGCGCGACGGCGCGGGCGGCGGCGGCGACCGCGTCGCCCAGCACGAAACCGGCCGCATGGCTGGCCTGGAGTGCGCCCAGTGCCGTGCCGGCGTCGACGATCTGCGCGGCCAGCTCCGGCGGCGCGCCGGCCAGCCCCGCCAGCGCCGCGAGCCCGCCGAGGTCGACCTGCGAGCGGCCCGAGTGCAGGTCCAGGTGTCCTGCCGCCAGCTTGGACATCTTGGCGATTCCCCCGGCGATCGTCAGCCGCGGAACCGGGTGCCGGCGCACGTACTTCAGCACCGCGCCGGCGAAGTCGCCCATGTCCAGCAGGGCGTCGTCGGGCAGGCCGTAGAGCTCACGCACCGTCTGCTCGGACGTGCTGCCCGTGCAGCCGGCGACGTGCCGGTGCCCGAGCGCGCGGGCCACGTCGACTCCGCGGCGGATGCTGTCGATCCAGGCCGAGCACGAGTACGGCACGACGATGCCGGTGGTGCCCAGGATCGAGATCCCGCCGAGGATGCCCAGGCGCGGATTCCATGTCCGCGTCGAGATCTCGGCGCCGCCGTCGACAGACAGTTCGAGCACCACGTCGCCGGAAGCACCGTGTGCAAGGGCGACGCCGGCAACTGCGCCGCGCATCATCTGCCGCGGTACCGGGTTGATGGCGGGCTCGCCGACCGCCAGCGGCAGTCCCGGTTTGGTCACCGTCCCGACGCCCTCGCCGGCCAGGAACAGCACGCCGGTGCCGGGCTCGCCATGACGCACGCTGGCCGTGATGATCGCGCCGTGGGTGACGTCCGGATCGTCGCCGGCGTCCTTGGTGATCGACGCCGACGCCTCGTCGATCACCAGCCGTTCGCGGGTGAGGGCGAACGACGGGGTCTGTCCGCGCGGCAGGGTGATCTGCACCGGGTCGGGGAATTCGCCGGTGAGTAGCGCCGTGTACGCGGCCGTGCTCGCGGCCGTTGCGCAGGCGCCGGTCGTCCAGCCGTAGCGCAGCCTGCCGCGCTCGGGCCGGTCGCTCGCCATGACGCCAGTCTCCCGTACCCGCAGCGCTCAGTAGGGTCACCGCGTGCGGGTGCTGATTCTGGGCGGGACGGGCGAGGCCCGGGCGCTGGCGGCCGCGCTGCACGACCGCCCTGGCCTGGAGCTGACGTCCTCCCTCGCCGGCCGGGTGCGCGATCCGGCGCTGCCGGTCGGTCAGGTGCGCATGGGCGGCTTCGGCGGGGCTGCCGGTCTGGCCGGGCATCTGCGCGCCCACGGCATCGACCGTCTCATCGACGCGACCCACCCGTTCGCCGCCACGATCTCGGCCCATGCGGCCGCTGCCGCGGACGACACCGGCTGCCCGTTGCTGGTGCTGCGCCGTCCCGGCTGGAACGCGCAGCCCGGTGACCGGTGGACGCGGGTGCCGGACATCGCGGCGGCCGCCGCCGCCGCCGCCGCAACGCCGCCCGGCTGCATCTTCCTCACCACGGGGCGGCGCGATCTCGCCGCCTTCGCCGGGGACCGCCGTCACCGGTTCCTGGTGCGCACCGTCGATCCGCCGAGCGGGCCACACCCCGAGCCGATGACGTTGCTGCTGGCCCGCGGTCCGTACACGGTGGACGGCGAGACGGCGCTGATGCGCGAGCACGCTGTCACCGCGCTGGTCACCAAGGACAGCGGCGGCCAGATGACCAATGCCAAGCTGGTCGCGGCACGCACCGGGGCGATCCCCGTCGTCATGGTCGATCGGCCGCCGCTGCCGGCGGGCGTGCACACCGTCGCGAGCGTCGAGGAAGCTACGGCGTGGCTGGATATCGCCGTGGGGTGAACACCCGGTGGGTGCCGCGGGGCGCGGGCACCGCGCGCGTCTGCGACGAGCCGACGATCAGCAGGCAGCGCATGTCGATCGTCGCGGGATCGAGCTCGCCCAGCGTCGTCACCCGGATCTCCTGATCGTCGCTACCTACCGCACGACCGACGACTACCGGCGTCTGCGGCGAACGGTGGCGCAGCAACAGCTCGCGGGCATCGACGATCTGCTGGCGGCGCGACTCCGACGCCGGGTTGTAGATCGCGATGACCAGGTCGGCCTGTGCCGCCGCCACGAGCCGGGCGGCGACGACGTCCCACGGCTTGAGCCGGTCGGACAGCGAGATGATCGCGAAGTCGTGTCCGAGCGGGGCACCTACCTGGCTGGCGACAGCCTGCGCCGCGGTCAGCCCGGGCACCACACCCACGTCGACGGCGGCGTAACGATCCTGCGCGGCAGCCTCGATGACCGCACTCGCCATGGCGAACACGCCCGGGTCGCCCGAGGAGACGACGGCCACCCGAGCACCGGCCAGCGCCAGCTCGAGGGCGAACTCGGCCCGCTCGGCCTCGACCGCGTTGCCGCTGGAATGCCTGTGCTGGCGCGGGTTCAGGGCCACCCGATCGACGTAGGGGCCGTAGCCGACGACGTGATCCGCCGCGTCGATGACCGCCTGCGCCTGCGGGATCATCCAGTCCCGCCCGCCCGGCCCGAGCCCCACGACATCGACACGGCCGAGGCCCGGCAGCTGATCGGCGCGGGCCTGCGGGGGCTGTGGCTCGCGGGCCGAGGCGAGCGCGCCAGGCACCAGCACCAGGGCCATGTAGGGCACCGTGTCGGGGTCGACGTCGGCCACCGGCGCAGTGCGCTGCGATGCTGCCGAGGCCCGCTCGACGTAGCGCGCATCGTCGAGGCGCCCGGCCTGCTTCAGCGCGTTCTGGATGCCCGCGAAGTGGCGGCTCACCTTCATGATCGCCGCAGCGTCGGTGCCCTGCAGCCGCTCGGCGAGCGCCTCCGACCCCAGCGTGCCCGGCAGGACCGTCAGCACCTCGTCGCCCTCGACCAGCGGCGTCGCGAGTGCTGCCGAGGCCGCGCTGACCGACGTCACGCCTGGGACGATGCGCGTCTCGTAGCGCCCGGCCAGGCGCTTGTGCATGTGCATATACGAGCTGAAGAAGAGCGGGTCGCCCTCGGCGAGCAGCACGACGTCACGCCCGGCGTCGAGGTGCGCGGCCAGCCGGGCCGCGGCCTGCGTGTAGAAGTCGGCGATCGCACCGGTATAGCCGCCGGGGTGCTCGGTCGTCTCCGTCGTCACCGGGTAGACGAGCTTCTCCTCCACCTGACCGGCCCGCAGATACGGCTCGGCGATGCCGCGCGCGATCGAGCGGCCGTGCCGGGCGCAGTGGTAGGCGATCACCTCCGCGGCCGCGATCAGCCGAGCCGCCTTGACGGTGACGAGTTCCGGGTCACCCGGACCGAGGCCGACGCCGTACAGGACCCCGCTCATTCGGCCTCGCTCGCGATCGCGTTGACGGCGGCGACAGCGATGGCGCTGCCGCCGCGGCGGCCGTGCACGACGAGGTATTCCAGGTCGGACCCGGCCAGCGCCCGCTTGGACTCCGCGGCGCCGATGAAGCCGACGGGCACCCCCAGCACGGCGGCGGGCCGCGGCGCGCCGGCGGCGATCAGATCCAGCAGCCGGAACAGCGCCGTGGGCGCGTTGCCTATCGCGACCACCGCACCGTCGAGCCGCTCGCCCCACAGTTCGAGCGCGGCGGCCGAGCGGGTAGTGGCGATGCGGGTGGCGATGGCGGGCACCCCCGGGTCGCTGAGCGTGCACACGACCGCGTTGCCGGCGGGCAGTCGCGGCCGGGTGATCCCGCTCGCGACCATGTTCGCGTCGCACAGGATCGGCGCACCGCCCTGCAGGGCCGCGCGGGCTTTGGCGATGACGTCCGGAGAATGGGCCACATCGTCGGCGAGCTCGACCATGCCGCAGGCGTGGATCATGCGCACGACCACGCGCGACACGTCGTCGGGGAAGCGGGTCAGGTCGGCCTCGGCCCGGATGGTCGCGAACGAGCGGCGGTAGATCTCCGCGCCGTCGCGGAGGTAGTCACTCATTGATCGCGTACCCCCCGGCCGTGGCGACGACGTCGACCTCGGTGCCGTGGGGACGCCCGCAGCCACGGGCACAACCGCTCCAGTGCACCTGCCGCCCGGGCCAGCGCCCCGCTTCGGCCGCGGCGTCGGCCTGCACGTCGGCCAGGGCCTTGGCGCAGCCCGGTCGCCCGGTGCAGGCGCTCACCCGGTACCAGGGTGAGGCCGCGTCGACCCCGAGCCCGGCGGCGCTTGCGGCCTCGGCGGCCGCACCTGAATCGACGAGGTCCGGTACGACGATGCTGCGCCATGGTGTGATCCGCAGTCCGCCCGGGCCGGCGAACTCGGCCAGCAGGTTGGCCTGCGCGGCACTGAGCCGGCCGAGCGGGGCGAGCACGGCCAGCGCGAACAGGCCCTGTGGCTGAGCTATCACCCCGGCCGGTTCCGGTGGTGCGGGCGGGAGGTCTGAGCCACCGGGCACCACGCCGGCGCCGCTGAGTGCAGGCAGTGCCCGTGCGGTGACTGCGGGCAGCCCGCCGGCCAGCTCCCCGATGCGCCACGCCTGCGAACGCTGGACACCACGCTCGGCGAGGAAGGCCTCAGCCATCGCGAGCATGACCTGCACGGCGCTGCCCAGCGGCAGGTCCAGGGAACCGATCGATGCGCGCCCGGCGGCGGGGTGGGCGACCAGCGCGACGTCGGCGCCGAGCCGCGCCACGTCGCCGCGGCCGTCGTCGATCGCAAACAGGAAACGGCCAGGCAGCGCAGCCAGCCCGGGCCGCGAACACAGCTCTCGGTCGAGCTCGGCGACGAGTCCGGGCGGGTAGGCGTCCGGAGCGTCGATACCGGCCAGCGGGGACGCCACGATGTTGCGCACCCGCTCGTGCGTGGCGGAGGGCAGCAACCCCACCGCGGCCAGGCGCTGCCCCAGCTCGATCTCGGCGCCGACGGGCAGCGCCCTGATCTGGACGTTGCCGCGCGAGGTCAGCTCGAGGCGGCCCCCGCCTAGCTCGGCCGCCGCCGTGGCCAAGGTGCGCAGCTGGGCGCTCGACACCGCACCGCCGGGTAGCCGGATTCGGGCCAGCCCGCCGTCCGCGGCCTCGTGCACCGTCAGGGCGCCGGGGCACAGATCGACCTGGTCACGGAGGGCGGCGACGCTCGAACGCACGGCCTGGATCGTACGCAGTAGCGCCAAGGATGGTGACGGTCAGACACCTCGTGCTCTGCCCGCATTCGTGCGACCAGGCCCCGATCGTCGGACCGCAGCACGTGATGCCGTCGGCGTATGCGAGGCTGAACGCGCACAATGCGGCCCCGGGTCCAGGAAGCTGGTGCGAATCCAGCGCGGTCCCGCCACTGTCACCGGCGCCCCCGCGAAATCGGCGCGCCGGAAGCCAGGAACTGCCTGTGGCCGCCCCTGCGAACCGGGGCGCGGACCCCGCGAGAGGCTGGAACCACGTGATCGTGCTGCTGTCGACCTCCGACACCGACCTGCTGTCGGCCCGGGCCAGCGCCGGAGACTACCGGCTGGCCAACCCGGCCCGGACCGGCGTCGAGGACCTGCCCGCCCTGCTCGACGGCGCCGAGATCGTCATCGTGCGCATCCTCGGCGGGCGCCGGGCCTGGGAGGACGGCCTGAACGCGGTGCTCGCCGCGGCCGTGCCCGTCGTCGTCCTCGGTGGCGAGCAGGCGCCCGACGCAGAGCTCATGGAGCTGTCGACGGTGCCCGGCGGCCTGGTGGCCGAAGCGCACGCGTACCTGGCGCACGGCGGTCCGGACAACCTCACCAGCCTGCACCGGTTCCTGTCCGACGCGATCCTGCTGACGGGGCTGGGCTTCGAGCCTCCGTCCGCGACCCCGACCTGGGGCGTGCTGGAGCGGCGGGCGGCACCGAGCCCCGCCCCGACGGTCGCGGTGCTCTACTACCGCGCCCACCACGTCGCCGGGAACACGGCCTTCGTGCACACCCTGGCCGATGCGATCGAGGCCGCGGGCGCCCGGGCGCTGCCTGTCTTCTGCTCGTCGTTGCGAACGGCCGAGCCGGGCCTGCTCGACACCCTGCGCCAGGCCGACGCTCTGGTGGTCACCGTGCTCGCTGCCGGTGGTTCCCTCCCGGCCACCGTGGGCGCGGGCGGTAGCGACGACGAGTGGGACGTCGGCGCCCTGGCCGCGCTGGATGTCCCCATTCTGCAGGGGCTCTGTCTCACGTCCTCGCGCGAGCAGTGGGCGGGCAGCGCCGAAGGGCTCAGCCCGCTGGACGCGGCCACCCAGGTGGCGATCCCGGAGTTCGACGGCCGGCTCATCACGGTCCCGTTCTCGTTCAAGCAGGTCGGCCCGGACGGGCTGAGTGCCTACGTCGCCGATCCGGAGCGGGCCGCCCGCGTCGCCGGCATCGCGGTCAAGCATGCCCGGCTGCGCCACCTCGCGCCAGCACAGCGCCGGATCGTCGTGATGCTGTCGGCCTACCCGACCAAGCACTCCCGGATCGGCAACGCCGTCGGGCTCGACACGCCTGCCTCGACCGTTGCGCTGCTGGCCGCGCTGCGGGATGCCGGTTACGACATCGGCGGTGACGAGCTGCCCGGCGTGGCAGCCCAGGACGGCGACGCCCTGATCCACGCCCTTATCGCGGCCGGCGGGCAGGACGAGGACTGGCTCACCGGCGAGCAGCTCGCCGACAACCCGGTGCGCATCGCCGCGGAGGACTACCGGAGGTGGTTCGCAGCCCTGCCGGACGATCTGCGGGCCGGCGTGGAGCAGCACTGGGGCCCACCCCCCGGTGAGCTGTTCGTCGATCGCTCACGCGATGCCGACGGCGAGATCGTGCTGGCCGCGCTGCGCGCCGGGAACGTGGTGGTGATGGTGCAGCCGCCGCGCGGGTTCGGCGACAACCCGATCGCGATCTACCACGACCCGGACCTGCCGCCAACCCACCACTACCTGGCCGCCTACCGGTGGCTGGCCGCCTCCCCCGAGCAGGGCGGGTTCGGCGCGGACGCGGTCGTGCACGTCGGCAAGCACGGCAACCTGGAGTGGCTGCCCGGCAAGACGCTCGGCATGGGCGAGGTCG
>QHCC01000027.1 GCA_003243915.1 Pseudonocardiales bacterium
TGCCACGCGCACGCCGGCGGCGAAGAGCTCGCCGGCATCGTCGAGCGCGTCCTGGCCATCACCGGCCGCATCGACCTGGTCCACGCCAACGACAGCCGCGACGAGTTCGACTCCGGCGCCGACCGGCACGCCAACTTCGGCACCGGACGCATCGACTCGGCGGCCATCGCCGAGGTGTGCCGCGCCGCCGGCAGCGACGTCATCGTCGAGACCCCGGGAGGTCCGCAGGGTCAGGGCGCCGACATCGCATTCCTGCGGGCCTCGCTCGTCGCTGCCTGAGCGGGCGCGAACCAGTCCCGTGCGTCATCGAAGTAGCCCCCACCTGGGTCGTCCACGGCGCCGGCGCGCACCAGGTCCAGCTCCGGGCGCCACATCTCGCGCACGATTAGCCCGGCGATGCTCAGCAGCAGCACGTCACGGGCCACCAGCATCACCATCAGCCAGCCGTAGCCGATCCCGTGCTGCGGTTGGCCGGGATTCAGTCCGAGCAGCAGCGTGAGGGTCAGGAACCACACCGCGATCTCGGTGAACTGCCACAGCAGATTGAGCCTCCACCGCGGCCGGGCGAGCGCGAGCAGGGGCACCAGCCACAGCGAGTACTGCGGGCTCCACACCTTCGTCGTGAGCAGGAAGGCGAGAACGACCAGAAAGGCCAGCTGGGCCAGGCGGGGTTTCACCGGTGCCCGCAGCCCGATCCACGTGACGATCACCAGCGCGGCGAGCAGCACCGCCGCGACCGCGGCGCCGGGCGGTATCCAGAACGGCGCGTCGCCGGCGCCGATGCCCGTCGACGTCAGCGTCTTGCCCATCGCCCACACCGTGCTGCGTTCAGTGGGCCGCTCGATGCTGAAGCGGTAGAACTCCGACCACCCGCGGTAGTAGAACGCCGCGATCGGCGCGTTCACGGCCAGCCACACCAGGACCGCAGACAGGGTGGCCCACGCGGCCGGTGCGTACTTGCGCGTGCGGATCGCCAGGATCGCGATCGCGACGAGCAGGAAGACCGGATAGAGCTTCGCCGCGGCGCCCAGCCCGATCAGCGTGCCCGCGAGCACCGGCTGTCTTCGCGCCCAGGCCCACAGCGCGGCGCTGGTGAGCGCCATCGCGAGCAGGTCCCAGTTCGAGAACGCGTGGATGACCAGCAACGGCGACAGCGCGAAGATCGCCGCGTCGTACGGGCGGCGACGGGCGGTCTGAGCGGTGCCCGCCGTGACCATGAGGCCGCAGGCGCCGAGTAGCAGCGCGGTCAGCGCACCGAAGATCACGAGCTCGGTCCATTGCGAGTCGATCGCGTGCACGCCGCGGGTCAGCTCGGCGGTGAGCCACATGAAGCCGCCGGTGAGAACGGGGTACTCGACGGCGGTGTCCCGGTAGGGCACCCCGCCGACGTCGAGGCGTTCGTCGCTCCACAGCGGGACGACGTCGGAGTAACACATATGGGTGTACTGCTTGTTGCCCGTCCACTGCCCGCTCGCGCACGGAGACTTCTGGGCGAAACCGAGGAGCAGCGTGAAGCAGGTCATCGCCATCACCATGCGCATCGGCGTCCACCACGACCCCGGGGCGACGCCGGCGTGCCGTCCCCAGACGCCGCCGAGGATGCGGCTGGCCCGGACCGCGGTGGGGTCGGTGTGCGTGGGGGCGGGCAGGTTCGCAGCGCCGAGCGGACGGTCCGCGCCGGCGGGACGGGGCGGCGCCGCGAAGGTCACTGGCCCATCCTGGCATGGGGCCTGGTCACGGCACTGAGGCCCGCGCACCCGTCGGGGTCGGGGTGATGGTCGTGCACGACTGACCCAGCAGCACCGGACTGCACGACACCGACGGCGTGGACGGGGGTGGCGGGCTCGATGAGGCGGAGGTGGGCGGGGCCGGCGTGGACACGGGGGAGAATCCAGTCCTGCGGGTGAAGGAGGGCCGCGGCGCCGTGGTCCTCGGCGAGGTGGCGGCTGTGGTCGGCGCGCTAGCCGTGTCGACTCCGCCGGTGATCATCTGCTTGGTCGCCATCGGCAGCCCCGGTCGCTGCGCGAGGTAGGTGTCCATGAACAACTTCCAGGTCCTGCCCGGCAGGTCCGATCCGTACTCCGGACCGCCGTAGGAGTTGTAGATCGGGTGTCTGGAATCGCCGCTGCCCGCCCATACCGCCGCGCTGACCTGGGGCGTGTAGCCGACCATCCAGGCGTCGCTGTTCGCGGTCGTCCCGGGGATGCCCTCCGTGCCGGTCTTCGCGGCCGAGACCCGACCGCCGGCGAGCGCGTCGTTCGACCAGGCGGCGACCGGCTCGAGGGTGAGCGTGACGTCGTTGGCGACCTTCGGGTCGAGCGAGCGCGCCGCGGACTTCTTGTGTTCATAGACCGTGTCCCCGTTGGAGTCCACCGCCTTCTGCACGAAGTAGGCGTTGTTGCGGTTGCCGTTGTTGGCGAACGTGGCGAAACCGACTGCCTGGTCCAGCGGACGCACGGCGTAGTCGCCGATGCCTATCCCGAACGCGGTGATGCCGCTCGGGTTCACCAGCGTCTTCTTGCCGTAGCCGTCGGTGGTGGCGATACCGGCAGCGTGCGCCGTCGCGGCGACCTGGTCCGGCCCGGCCCGTTCGGCCAGTTGGTCGAACGTGGTGTTGAGCGAGTACTTCATGGCCAGGGCGAGCTGGACCGAGGAACTGCTCACGCTGAGATCGCCGGGGTCGTTGCAGATCTTGCGCCCTTCGATCATCACGCAGTAGCTGCCGTCGACGCGGCTGTCGATGGTCAGTGCTGGGCTGCCGGGCGCCTTCTTCAGGGTCTGGGTGAGCACCGTCGCGAGCGTGTACGGCTTGAAGGACGAGCCCGGCGGCCGCGAGCCGATGCCCGCGTAGTCAAAGTTGTCGATCTTGCCGGCGTAGCTCTTGCCGTTGGGGCCGCCGTAGTAGGCGAGCACCGCCCCCGTCGCGGGGTTCACGGCGACGAGCGCGTTCTTGACGTTGCGCTGCTGCGGGGTGAGGTTGGCGAACGTCTGCTTGACCGATGCTACGGCGATGGTCTGCGCGTTCCGGTCGATCGTGGTGCGGATGCGCAGGCCGCGGGTGTTGATCTCGGCCTCACTGATGCCGTGCGCCTCCAGATCCTGGATCACCTGGTGCACGATCAGGGCGGCCGGCCCACTGGTACCGAGCGTGCTGGTGTTCGGGCGGTTGACCCTCGGATAGGTGAGCGTGGCTGCCTGCTCCTTGCTGAGGTGCTTCGTGCTCACCATGCCGCGCAGCACATATCTCCAGCGCGCTTGCGACTGGACGGGATTGACGGCCGGGTCGTAGTAGCTCGGGGCGCGTAGCAGGGCGGCGAGCACCGCTCCCTGTGCGGTGGTAAGCGTGCTGACATCCCGGCCGAAGTAGGCGTCGGCGGCGGCCTGGATGCCGTAGGCGCCCCGGCCGAAGTAGACGGTGTTCAGGTAGAACTCGAAGATCTGGTTCTTGGTGTACTGGCGGCTGAGCTTCACCGCGATCGCGAGTTCCTTCAGCTTGCGGGACAGAGTGCGGGCATTGCTGAGATAGGCGTTCTTGGCGTATTGCTGGGTGAGGCTCGAGCCGCCCTGGGTGTCGCCACCGGACAGGTCGGACAGCGCCGCGCGGATCGTGCCCCGGATCGAGACACCAGGCTCCTCGTAGAAGCCCCGGTCCTCGGCTGCCAGCACGTCCCAGCGCACGGTCGCGGGCACCCTGTCGAGCTTGACGATCGTGCGGTTCACTGTGCCTATCCGCGCCATCACCGAGCCGTCGGAGTACATGATCGTCGCTACCTGCGGCAGCGGCAGACTCTCCGGACGCGGCACGTTGCTGAGCGTGTAGAACAACGTGACGGCCGTGATCATGGCCGTGGTGGCGATGGCCAGCACCCAGCTGCCCGTCACGGCAAAGCGGCGCAGGATGCGACGCGGTCGGCTCAGCGCGGCCAGCCGTTGCTTCTTCGCGCGGCGCCGCGCCTTCCATCCGGGGAACAGCCTTGCGCCGGATCCGCGGTCGGCAACCGCGCCCGCTCTCGCCGCTGGGTCGGAGTCATCGCCCGTGGGCGACGTCGCCCGTTCGGCCAAGACCTCAGCCGTCCGCTGCAGTGAGCGCGGAGTCGGCGGGCCGGCCGAGGACGAAGGAACGAATCAGGTGGTTCCAACCGCAGTCCGGGCAGACCTCGACGACGTAGACGTCGAACTCGGTGTGGGTGGCCGCCAGCTGGGACAGCTCCGCGGGCGACTTGGCCTGGCCGCTGGTCTTGCCCAGTGCAGCGCCGAAGACATAGTGCACGTGCTGCTGGCGGTGCCGGGCGCAGACTGGGCACGCGACTGGGCCCGGTGTGCCGTAGTGCTTGGCCGCGAGCAGCAGGTGAGGGTGCGCATCGCAGGCCTCGGCTTGGGTGCGACGGCCGGCCGCGACGTCACCGAGTAGGGCCCGCCGCTGCAGGCCGTAGTCGATGACGTCGCGCTGGCCGCTCACAGGCCCGGACTTTACGCGGAGCCGGACCGTCTGACCTTCGAACGGGACCCTTTTCCGGTCCTGTTCGACGGGCGGGTGCACCGCGGTAGGACCTTCGTCGAGTCGCACCAGGCGCTCGTGACCGCCATGTTGCTGACCCAGATCGCCCTGGGATGGCGAACGGTTCGCTGCCCTAGTTGCCGGGGCCGATCCGCTGCGTCGCTCCGCGACGTCGTCTCACCCGGCCGGCGCAGGAGCGGGCTCCGGATCCGGTTCGGGTTCGGGTTCGGGTTCAGGTTCGGGCGGCGCCGTGGGTGGGGCGGACAGCGACTGCTGCAGGATCTGCGCCACGTCGAGTACCTGCACGTGCTCCTTCGCGTCGCCCTCAGCCTGCTTCTGGGTGACCGCATCGGAGAGCATCACCATGCAGAACGGGCAGGCTGTCGAGATCAGGTCGGGATCCAGGCCCAGCGCCTCCTCGGTGCGTTCGACGTTGATCCGCTTGCCGATCTTCTCCTCCATCCAGAACCGCGCGCCGCCGGCGCCGCAGCAGAAGCCGCGATCCTTGCAGCGGTGCATCTCCTGCGACTTCAGCGCCGGGATCGCGGCTAGCACGTTGCGCGGCGGCGTGTAGACCTTGTTGTGCCGCCCCAGGTAACACGGATCGTGGTAGGTGACGCTCTTGTCGACTGGCTCGACCGGGGTCAGGCGTCCTTCGGCAACGAGGCGGGCCAGCAACTGGGTGTGGTGCACGACCTCGTAGTGCCCGCCCAGCTGCGGGTATTCGTTGGCCAGGGTGTTGAAGCAGTGCGGGCAGGTGGCGACGATCTTCAGGGGTTCAGCCCTGGTGATCGAGTTCAGCGTCTGGACGTTCTCGGTGCCGAGCATCTGGAACAGAAACTCGTTGCCCAGGCGGCGGGCTGGGTCACCGGTGCACGTCTCACCCACGCCGAGGACGGCGAACTCGACGCCGGCGACGTGCAGCAGTTCGGCGAAGGCGCGGGTGACCTTCTTGGAGCGGTCCTCGAGCGCACCGGCGCAACCGACCCAGAACAGGTACTCGACATCGGCGTCCAGCTTGGTGCCGGGATTGGCGCGGCGGACGCTGAAATCCAACGAGTCCAGCCATTCCTCGCGGCCCTTGTCGGCCAGCCCCCACGGGTTGCCCTTGTTCTCCAGGTTGCGCAGCATCACGCCGGCCTCGGACGGGAACGCCGACTCGATCAGCACCTGGTACCGCCGCATGTCGATGATGTGGTCGATGTGCTCGATGTCGACGGGGCACTGCTCGACGCAGGCACCGCACGTGGTGCACGACCACAGCACGTCCGGGTCGATGACCCCGAACGACGCGGCGTCGCCGACCAGCGGGCGCTGCGCCTGCCCGACCCCGGAGCCCGTCAGCCGGGGGAAGCCGGCCTCGGGCACGTGATTGCCGTGCGACACCGCATCCTCGGCGGCGGTCAGGGCGGGCGCGTCGTCAGGTACGGACTTGCCGTCCAGGAGGTAGGGGGCCTTCGCGAACAGGTGGTCGCGTAGGTCCATGATGATCAGCTTCGGCGACAACGGCTTGTCGGTGTTCCACGCCGGGCACTGCGACTGGCAGCGCCCGCACTCGGTGCAGGTGGCGAAATCGAGGTAACCCTTCCAGGTGAAGTCCTCGATCGTGCCCCGGCCGAACACGGTGTCCTCGGACAGGTTCTCCGCGTCCGCGAAGTCGATCGCCTTGCCGTCGGCGTCGGTGACCGGCAGCAGCGCGCCCAGCGCGTCGGGCAGTCGCTTGGTCGTGACGTTGAGCGGGGCCGTGGCGATGTGCAGGTGCTTGGAGTAGGTGACGATGATCGTGAAGCCGAAGATGACGGCCATCTGCGCCAGCAGGAAAAACGTCTCGACGCCCTGGTTGTACGCCCCCCCGCCGAGCAGCTTCGACACCCCGTAGGACGCGAAGGCCCACTTCGAGCGGCCGAACGGAGAGTGGCCGGTGTTGTACTGCGCGCCGCGGTAGAGCAGCAGCGTCGCAATGACCAGGAAGATCATCCCGAGAATGACCCAGGCCGGGCCGGTGTGCGATCCGTAGAACCGGCTGGCCCGCTGCCGGCGCGACGGAGCGTCCTGCAGCCTGTTTATCGCGAACCAGATGATGCCCAGCAGTACTGCGAGCGCGAAGAAGTCCTCGAGGAAGCCGAGCCACTGGCCGTGCCCGACGAACGGGATGGCGAAGTCCCGGCTGATGACCAGGGCGCCGAAGGCCTCGATGATCGTCAATCCGAGGACGAGGAAGCCCCAGAACGTGAAGAAGTGGGCCAGGCCCGGCGCGCTCCATTTCAGCAGCCTGCGCTGGCCGAACACCTCGACGAGCTGAGCCTTGAGACGCTCGTTCATGCCATCGGTGCGACCGGGGGCAGGCTGACCCGAGCGGATCAGCTTGGTCAGCCAGAAGATCCGGCGGCCGGCGACGGCTGCAGTGACGACCAGCATCAGCAGGGCGAGGGTCAGGCGCAGCGCCACAGGGTCGCTCCTCATATTTCACACGTCGTCGGCAAGCGTCGCTGAGCCTATTCGGTCCTACTCGGCAGTCACGATCTGCCGGGCTCGCTGTGGCGCGCCCCACGGTCCTGGTCACGCTGCGGCATCGATCGGCGCCGAGGCGGACTGTTGGCCTTCCCAACGGCTGCAGAGTGTGGAACCGTACCGCCCACTGGCAAGGCACTTCTACGTGATGAAAGTCGTGTTGAGGGGGTTCGGCGGTGACCTCGATGGCCCACCCGGCGTCGACCCGGACGGTGGAGCGAGCCCTAGGGCTGCTCTCCGAGGTGTGCGCCGAAGGCTCCATCACGCTGTCCGAGTGCGCCCGCCGCGCCCAACTGCCGGCCAGTACGGCGTTGCGGCTGCTGCGCACGCTCGAAGGAGCGGGCTTCGTGGCCCGCGAGACCGACGGCGCTTTCCGAGCCGGCGGCAAACTCATCCAACTCGGCGCGGTCGCGCTCGGGCGGCAATCCCTGGTGGGCCTGGCCGAGCCCGGCATGCAGCGCATCGTCGCCGCCACCGGCGAGTCGTCCTACCTTGCGATCGCGGGGCCGGGGGAGACCGCGATCTACATTGCGATGGTCGAGGGCACCCACGCGGTGCGGCACACCAGCTGGGTCGGTCGCTCGATCTCGCGCGCGGATCTGGCGGTCGGGCGCGCGCTGCACGGGACCGTCGCCGCGCCGGGCTACTTCGCCGAACGCGACCGGCTCGAGCCGGACGTGACGGCGATCGTGGCGTCCATCCTCCGTCCGGGCGGCATTGCCGGCGCCCTGAGCGTTCTCGGCCCCACCTACCGCATCGACGACGACGCCATGCGCGAATACGGCGAGATCGTCAGCCGGGAGGCGAACGCGATCGCCGAACAGCTCGGCGTGCCACGCACCGCCCAACTTCGAAGAGAGGTGACCGGCAGGTGATCCGGTTCGAATCCGTGACGAAGAAGTACCCGGACGGCACGGTCGCGGTCGATCACCTCGACCTCGTCGCACCGTCCGGACAGATCACTGTTCTCGTGGGTCCGTCCGGCTGCGGCAAGACGACGTCCCTGCGGATGATCAATCGGATGATCGACCCCTCATCGGGCCGGATCTGGCTCGATGACCGCGACACCGCGAAGGGCCGCCCGTCGCAGCTTCGCCGCGGAATCGGCTACGTCATCCAGCACGCAGGGCTCTTCCCGCACCGAACCGTCATCGACAACGTCGCCACCGTGCCGTTGCTGCTCGGCACGGGGCGCCGCGAGGCACGAGCTCAGGCGCTGGAGCTGCTGGAACGCGTCGGGCTGCCGGCCAATTTTGCCGATCGCTACCCGGCGCAGCTGTCCGGCGGGCAGCAGCAGCGCGTCGGGGTGGCGCGAGCCCTCGCCGCCGACCCGCCGGTGATGCTGATGGACGAGCCGTTCTCAGCCGTCGATCCGGTGGTGCGGGCCCAGCTGCAGGAGGAGTTCCTGCGCCTGCAGGGCGAGCTGGGCAAGACGATCGTGTTCGTCACCCACGACATCGACGAGGCGATCAAGCTCGGCGACCAGGTCGCGGTGATGCGGGTCGGCGGCACGCTGGCCCAGCTGGCCACGCCGGCCGAGTTGCTCTCCCGTCCGGCCGACGCGTTCGTGGCCGGCTTCGTCGGGCGCGACCGCGGCTATCGGGCGCTGGGCTTCGCCGAGGCGGGCGAGCTGCCGCTCACCGACGAGCCGGTGGTGCGCCTCGGCGAGGAACTCTCGACGGCTTGTGATCGGGCCCGCGACGGCTGGACGCTGGTCGTCGACGCCGAGTCACAGCCGCAGGGATGGCTCGGTGTTCGTGGGCTGGCCGTCGATGCGCAGCGTGGCAGCGTGACTCCCGAACTGCTCAACCTGGGCGGCACGCTGGCCACCGAGTCCGGGACGCTTCGCGAGGCGCTGGACGCCGCGCTCTCCTCGCCGAGCGGTCGCGGCGTGATCGTGCACGAGGGCGGCAGCTTCGCCGGAACCGTCACGGCCTCGGAGGTGCTCGCGCGGATCGAGGCGCGCGCGGCCGGCGTTCGGCACGAGGCGGAGTCCTACACCGCAGACGTCCTGGCCGGTGGGTCCACGCACAATGCCGGGTCCACGCACAATGCCGGAGCAGCCCCGTGAGCGAGCTGTGGAACTACCTGCGTGCCAACCAGAGCGATATCGCTCGCTGGACGTGGACGACGGTCTGGCTCGCGGGCGGCGCGTTGGTCGCCGGGCTGATCATCGCCCTGCCGCTGGGCTGGCTCGCCAACCGGTACCGGTGGACCTATCCGCCGCTGGTCACCCTGGCCGGGTTGATCTACACCATCCCGTCCATCGTGCTGTTCGTGACCATGCCCGGTGTGCTCGGCACTAAGGTGCTGGACCCGATCAACGTCGGCGTCGCCCTGACTGCATATACGGTCGCGCTGATGGTGCGGGTGGTGGCCGACGGCCTGTCATCGGTGTCCGGCGACACGCTCGCGGCAGCGGCCGCGATGGGCTACACCGGCCGGCAGCGGCTCTTCGCGGTGCAGCTGCCGATTTCGATACCGGTCATCGGCGCCGGCCTGCGGGTGGCCGCGGTGTCGAACGTCAGCCTGGTCTCGGTCGCTTCGCTCGTCGGGGTGGAACAACTCGGGGCCCTGTTCGTGCGAGGCAGCGAGCAGGGCGCGCTCGTGCCCATCGTTCTCGGCGTCATCATTGTCATGGTGTTGGCGTTTGCGTTCGACGCCGTGATCCTGATCGGAGTACGGCTGCTGACGCCGTGGCAGCGAGCGGTGCGGGCCCGATGAGCGCGCTCGCGCTGCTCGCCGACGGCAGCACCCGGCCGCCGCTGAGCCAGGTCGTCGTCTGGCTCAACGACCCGCAGAACTGGACGGGCCCGAACGGGCTGCTGTTCTACCTGCGTCAACACGTGGTCTACACCGTCGTCGCGGTGGTGATCGCACTGGTCATCGCACTGCCCGTCGGCCTGATCGTCGGGCACACCGGGCGCGGCGCATTCCTCGTCGGCGGTCTGGCCAACGGGCTGCGCGCGGTGCCGTCCCTCGGCCTGGTCGTGCTGCTGGTCGTTTGGCTCTCGCCCAAGATCCACCTGCTGCAGACGGTGCCTGGCGTGGTGGACCACCACGGTGCACTGCCCTATCTCATCCCCGTCGAGATCGTGCTGGTGCTGCTGGCGATACCACCGATCCTGACAAACACCTATGCCGGCGTGCAGAACGTCGATCCGGCCGCACGCGACGCCGCGAAGGGGATGGGCATGACCGGCGCCCAGGTGATACGCAAGGTCGAACTGCCGTGCGCGCTGCCCTTGATCATGTCCGGGCTGCGCAGCTCGGTGCTCCAGGTCATCGCCACGGCCACCATCGCCGCATTCGCTCCCTTCCTGGGCGGGCTCGGCCAGTTCATCGTCAACGGCGTACAGACGATCAACGACCCGCATACCGGGTATCCGGCGATGGTGGGCGCCGGACTGGTGGTGGCTGCCCTCGCGCTGGTCGCCGAGGTTTCGCTGATCATCGTTCAACGCTATGTCGTCTCGCGCGGGGTCTCCGGGCGGTACCGCAAGACCAAGGCCGGTGTACACGCTCCCGACGGCAGCGTCGTCGGAATGGAATTGGCGGGGGTGTGAGGCCGTAGCGGACGGCTCGGCGCCGGGAACCGAAATCCTCAGACAACGCAGGGAGAACAATGAAGCGCATATACCTCGTGCCGGCAGCCGTGCTCGGCATGTCTGTCGCCCTCGCCGGTTGCGGCAGCAGCGGTAGCTCGAACAAGTCGTCGGCGCCCGCCGGCGGCTCGACGAGCGGTTCGACCACCCCGACGGTCACGTCCTCCGCATCCTCCAGCGCGCCGCTGCCGAGCAGCACCGCGACCTATCCGGCTGGCGCCGGGTCGATCACCATAGGCTCGGCCGGCTTCACCGAGAACGAGATCCTCGCCGACATCTACGCCGGCGCGCTGCAGGCCAAGGGCGTCAAGGTGCAGAAGAAGCTGAACATCGGCGAGCGGGCGCAATACATCGCCGCGCTGAAAGACGGCTCGATCGACTTCGTGCCCGAGTACAGCGGCACCATTCTGGGCTTCTACGACACGTCGACGACGGCGAAGTCCCCGGCCGACGTCTACACGGCACTGGAAACCAAGGTGCCCGCTACCCAGGCGGTGCTGAACCCGTCCCCGGCGCAGGACAGCGACACGATCACCGTGACCAAGAAGACCGCCGACAAGTACCACCTCAAGACCATCGGCGATCTGGCGTCGGTGGCCAGCCAGCTCACTCTGGGAGCGCCTGCGCAGTTCAAGACGAAGGCCGCCGGAGTGCCCGCGCTCAAGAGCGTCTACGGCGTGACATTCGGCAACTTCACGCCACTACAGGCCGGCGGCGCCATCACGATCGCCGCCCTGAAGAACGGCACTGTCGACGCGGCCAACATCTTCTCGACCGACCCGGCGATCGCGGCCAACGGCTTCGTCTCGCTCACCGACGACAAGAGCATGTTCGCGGCGCAGAACATCGTGCCGCTGGTGAACAAGGCCAAGATGACCAAGACCATCGCCGACGCGGCCAACGCCGTCTCGGCCAAGCTCGATACGGCCACTCTGGGCGTGCTGGTCGGCAAGGTGACCAACGACAAGAAGACCGCCGATGCGGTGGCGAAGGAATGGCTGGCCAGCGCGGGCCTGGGCTGAGGCCTGCGCAGTGCGGAGCGGCCCGGGACCGAGCTGGTCCCGGGCCGCTGCGCGACCTGTCGCTCGACGGTGTGCCGTCACCACTGAGCAGCGCGGCGACCCGTGCGATCACGTGCGGGAATCTCTGCCGTGTTCATGCTCGCTGCGGTCCACCGGCGTACACGCGCCAGCTGCGAGTGAGCTCCGACGGGCAGACGGTCCGAACTGGCCGCTGTCGGGTCGCCTCTGGCGTGCCGCTCGTCGGGGTGCCATTCGTTGATCGGTTTAGGAGATTCACCTTAAGAAACAACGAGAAAAGCTAAGCGCGGCTGCGGTAGCATCGATCGATGCGTCGATCTCCTGCACGGATCGCGCTGGCGTTGGTGGTGACGTTGACCTTCCTCAATGGTTGCGCCAGCGGCGGATCTTCACACCAGCCGGCTGCTCCCGGTGCGCCGGCGCCAGGAAACGTCGACCTGACTGCCACCCCCGGTGACCAGTCCCTGATGCTCCCCGGGACATATCTGGGCGCGGTCACGCTGCCTGTCCTGGATATCAACGCCGGTGCGAACCCGGGTCAGGCTATGGACGCCTTCCTGGCGCAATACGCCTACTACCTGTTCACCGACGACCCCGTCCAACAGCAACAGACCGTCGACGTCATATCCGGCACGCCCGGGACTCGCGCTCAGATCGCAGCCGGTCGGGCCGCGTTCCGCAAGCAAGCACGTGGCCGAAGTACGGCGATGCCGATCTTCTGGGACACGAAACAGTCTCCAGTGACCTTCACCGCGACGCGCACCGCAGCCGGCGTGCACGTCAGGCTTTCTGCTGGAACTCTCTACCTCAGCATGTATGACCCCGCGAGGCCGCCCAGCGACGTGACATGGCAGGACGGTCGCGGCCGAGACGTCAACCACCGCACGACGATCACCGACTTCAGCGCGACCTTCGGGCCGACGACGAAGAGCGGCGGGTACTCCCTCTCCCTCGTCCTCAGCTATTCCCTCCACTGATCGAGGCCTCGGCCCCACCGAGGCCGTCTTGTCGTCGCCAGGCTGGCCGCCCGGAGTGCGTGCCTCCCGGCCTGCCCCCAAAGACCCTGGCCAGGCGACCCGGAACGACAGCGACCCCAGCGAACCGTCGTCGACGCGACCCAAGACACCGCATGGCACCCTGGCGCGGTGAGCTTCGACGGCATGTGGGCCGAACTGGCCGACGTGGGCCGCAATCCCGCGACGGGCGGCTACCGTCGCTTCGCGTGGACGCGCGCCGACCACGACCTGCGTGAGTGGTTCACCGCCGCTGCCGTGTCACGCGGGTTGGACGTCACCGTCGACCGGTGTGGAAACCAGTGGGCCTGGTGGGGTGAGCCCGATACGGTGCCGGGCGTCGTCACCGGCAGCCACCTCGATTCCGTCCCGGACGGCGGCGCGTTCGACGGTCCGCTTGGCGTCGTCTCGGCCTTCGCGGCCGTGGATGCCTTACGCGACAAGGGATTCATGCCCGCGCGCCCGCTCGGGGTCGTCAACTTCTGCGACGAGGAAGGCGCCCGGTTCGGCATCGCCTGTGCCGGCTCGCGACTGCTGACCGGCGCGCTCGCCCCCGAACGAGCGCTCGCGCTCTCCGACGTGGACGGTGTGACGATGGCCGGCGCGCTGGCCACGGCCGGGCGCTCGACCGACATCGGCCGCGACGAGCAGGCGCTGCGCCGGGTCGCCACGTTCGTCGAGCTGCACGTCGAGCAGGGCCGCGGTCTCGTCGAGCTCGACGCACCGGTCGCCGTCGCGAGCGCGATCTGGCCGCACGGGCGCTACCGCGCCGAGCTGCCCGGCCAGGCCAATCATGCCGGGACCACCCGCCTAGAGGACCGCGTCGATCCGACGCTGGCCTACGCGCGGCTGATTCTCGCCGCGCGTAGGTCCGCGCAGACCCACGGCGCCGTGGCGACGTGCGGCAAGGTGCGGTTCGCACCAAACGGCGTGAACGCCATTCCGTCTCTGGTCACCGCCTGGGTCGATGTGCGCGCCCCAGCCGGCGACGACGCGCGTGCGGTGATCGCCGAACTCGCGGCACTGAGCGAACAGGCCGGTGGAACGTTCACCGAGGAGTCCCTGACCGGCGCCACAACCTTCGACACCGAGCTGCGCCGAAGGCTGGCCGCAGCCCTCGGCGAGCCACCGGTACTGGCGACCGGCGCGGGTCACGACGCGGGGATCCTGGCCGCCGCAGGCTTCCCGGCCGGCATGCTCTTCGTCCGCAACCCGACCGGCGTGTCGCATTCGCCGGCCGAGTTCGCAGAACGCGACGACTGCCTGGCCGGTGTCACTGCCCTGGCCGCGGTGCTGGCCGATCTCACGCGGACGCCGGAATGACGTTCACCGCCCTGTTCGTCTGCACCGGGAACATCTGCCGCTCGCCGATGGCCGAGCGGCTGTTCCGTGCACGCACCGATCCGGCCAGTTCCTGGCGCACCGTGAGTGCAGGCACAGGCGGCCTCACCGGTTGGCCGATGGACGGGCCGTCCGCGCTGGTGCTGTGCGAGCTCGGCGGCGACGGCGACGAGCACCGCGGGCAGCGGCTTCGCCCCGACCTGGTCACCGGCGCAGACCTGATCCTGACCGCCGAAATCGATCATCGCACGATGATCATGCAAGCCGACCCCCGAGCGGTCGGTCGGACGTTCACCCTGCGCGAGTTCGGCCGCGTCGGCGCCGGGCTCGCTGCGCTGCCTGCGCCGCCGAGTGCGGATGACCTGCGCCTACGTGTCACCGAGGTCGCAGCGCGCCGTGCCGCGCTGCCTGCTGCCGGGCCTGCGTTCGACGATATCGCCGACCCCTACGGCGCCCCGCTGGACTTCGTGCGAACCTGCGGCGCCCAGACCGCGGCCGCCGTGGACGCGCTCATCGGCGCGCTCGGGCTGCGCCGGGCCGGCGCCCTGCTGCCGGAGGCGCCGGCGTGAACGAGACCTACTTCGCGCCCTACGCCTGGCTGCCGGGCGGCCTGGCCCGCGACGTGCGGATGACGGTCTCCAACGGCCGGTTCGATGCCGTCGACGCCGGCCGGTCCGCACAGTCCGGCGACCGGACGTTGGGCGGCCTGACGCTGCCGGGCTTCGCCAACACCCACAGCCACGCGTTCCACCGGGCCCTGCGCGGGCGCACCCACGACAACGGCGGCACGTTCTGGACCTGGCGTGAGCGCATGTACGCGGTGGCCGCCGTCCTGGACCCCGACAGTTATTTCGCCCTGGCCCGCGCCACCTACGCCGAGATGGCCCTGGCCGGAGTCACCAGCGTGGGCGAGTTCCACTACCTGCACCACGCGGCAGGCGGCGCGAGCTACGCCGACCCGAACGCCATGGGCGCCGCGCTCGCGCAGGCGGCCGCCGAAGCCGGTATCCGGATCACGCTGCTCGACACCTGCTATCTCGTCGGTGGACTCGGTCCGGACGGTCCGCTGCCGCTCGGGGTCCAGCAGCAACGCTTCGCCGATCGCGACGCAGCCGCCTGGGCGACTCGCCTGGCCGCCTTCGAAACGGCTCCGCACGTCCAGATCGGTGCGGCCATCCACTCGGTGCGCAGCGTCCCCCGCGACCAGCTACCGACGGTCGTCGCCGCCGCGCGCGGCACGCCGCTGCACGTCCACGTCTCCGAGCAACCGGCGGAGAACGATCAGTGCCGGCAGGCCTACGGCGTCACCCCGACCGGGCTGCTGGCCGAAACCGGCGCTCTGGGACCGTTCACCACTGCCGTCCACGCCACCCACCTGAGCAGCGCCGACATCGCCGAGATCGGCGGATCGGGGACGTTCACCAGCATCTGCCCGAGCACCGAACGCGACCTGGCCGACGGCATCGGGCCGGCGCGGGCCCTCAAGGACGCCGGCTCGCCGATCACGCTCGGCAGTGACCAGCACGCCGTGATCGACCTGCTCGAGGAGGCCCGCGCTCTGGAGATGGACGAGCGGCTGGCCAGCCTGCGGCGCGGTCGCTTCGGCATCGACGAACTCGTGGCGGCCCTCACTGCCGACGGGCAACGCAGCCTCGGCTGGGCCGATGCCGGCCGGATCGAAGTCGGCGCCCGCGCGGACCTCACCACGGTGCGCCTCGGCACGCCGCGCACGGCAGGATCCGAGCCGCGGCAGGCAATCCTGGCCGCGACGGCGTCGGACGTCGACACCGTGGTCGTCGACGGCCGGGTGGTGGTCGACGCGGGCCGGCACCTGCTCGGCGACGTCGGGCGGCTGCTCGCCGCAGCGATCGCCCCGCTCTGGGCCGAATAGACCTCAGCGGCCGAACATGCCGCCCAGACCGCCGGCCATGCCGCCGACACCGCCCAGCCCCTCGCGCGGTGCCTGGCCCGGGGCGACCTCGCCGACCCACTGCGCGAAGGCTTCCGGGTTGCGGCTCTGCAGCAGCACCCGACCGGGCCCGAAGAAGTCGAACACCCAGCCCTCACCGGACTTCATCGACTGGATCGAGCGGCCCTCGACGGCCCGCCGCATCTTGAACTGCATGCTCAGGTCATAGGCGACGACGTGGCCGGTGTCGATCGTGACCTGCTCGCCCGCCTCGAGGTCCATGATGTCGACGGCTCCGTAGATGCTCACCAGTGCCTCACCCTGGCCCGAGGCCCGGAAGCCGAAGCCGCCCTCACCGCCGAACAGGTTGGCCATCCCACCCCACTGGGTGTCGACCTGCACGCCGTGGGAGTTGGCTATCCAGCTGCCCCTGCGCAGGAAGAACGGCCGCTCCGGCGTGACATCGATCGAGACCGGGTCGCCCGGCAGCACGCCCGCGATGTCGACCCAGCCGCCCTGCTGGGGGGCGGTGTAGGTCGTGACGAAGAACGAGCCGCCGCCCAGCACGCTTCGTTTCAGGCCCGCCATGACGCCGCCCTCCGACTTGGCGCTGAGCGTGACGCCCGCACTCATGGCGATCATCGCGCCACCCTCGACGCGCAGCGGCTCGCCGGGCGCGAGCACGCAGCGGGCGACGGTGAAGGACGGGTTGTGACGAAGCTGAACCTGCATGGCGACTCCCGTGGTCCGCGGGACTTGCCCGCACGATGCGGGCGACGATATCGCTCAACAGGGGCGTCGCCCAGCCCGAGAGACCGTCCGCCCAGTCGCCGAGGGGGCATGGTCGCTGAGTAATCGGGCGCCGAGGGCTCGGGCTTGTGGGATTATCGATGCTGTGGCGGCCGTACTCGAACGATTAGAGGACAGGCTGTCCGCCCCTGCCCCGGCCCCGCCGGCGGGACTCTGGCGGTTGTCCGCGCTGCCGGGCCTGGCCGCAATCGTCAACGCCGTCGCCTTCATGATCATCCGTCCCGGCGTTAACGACCTGTGGGCGGCGCGGGCCCGGGCCAATGCCGCAGACCACGGCGTCGGCCTGACGTACTGGTTCTCCTGGTTCGGTGGGGGCTCGACGCCGGGCAACTACTCGGTGCTCAGCCCGTACCTGTCGGCACTGCTCACCGCCGAGTTGGTCGGGGCGCTGGCTGCGGTGGCAATCACGCCATTGTGCGCACTGCTGCTCAAGGACAGCCGCTACCCGCTGGCCGGCGTCGCCACGGCCAGCGCCGCGGCGGGGCTGAACCTGTGGAGCGGCCGGGTCCCGTTCATCCTCGGCTGCGCGTTCGCCGTCGCCGCCCTGATCGCCGTGAAGGCCCAGCGCCGGGTGTCTGCCGTGGCGCTCACCCTGCTCAGTGTCCTTGCCTCCCCGGTGTCCGGTGCATTCCTGGCCCTGGGTGTCGCCGGATCGCTCATCGAGAGCAAGGCGCACCGTGCGATCAGCGCGACGACCATAGCCACCGTCGCCGTGGGCTTCGGCCTCGTCGCGCTCGCGTTCGGCACGCCGGGCCCCGAGCACTTCTCCTACCCGCTGTGCGCCGAGACGGTTGCCGGCCTGGTGCTGTTCCTGTTCGCCCGGCCACCGGCCTACCTGCGCACTGTCATCTACCTCTCGATCGCCGCAGCGCTGGTCCTGACCGTCGTGCCCAACGGGATGGGCTCGAACTTCGCGCGGATGGCATGGTTCGTCCTGCCGGCCGCCGTGCTGGCCACCAGCGGTCGTCGGCTGTGGATCGCCTTGCTGGCCACCGTCCCGGTCGTGTTGCTCGGTGCGGACGGCACGGTCTCCGACCTGCGCGTCGCTGCCCGCCCGGTGTCGCAGACGTCGTACTACAAGCCCCTCGCTGCCGAACTGGACAAGCTCAACGGGCTCGCGAACTACCGCGTCGAGATCGTCACCCGCGGTGCGCACGCCGCCTACGACGCGCTGCTCGATCACGCGATGCTGGCCCGTGGCTGGGAGACGCAGGAGGACAACGCGCTCAACAAGACGCTGTTGAACCCGGATCTGGACGCGACGTCGTACAAGGTGTGGCTGGACAACAACTCGGTCGGCTACGTCGCGGTGCCGAGCTCCAAGCGCGACAAGTCCTCGGAGTTCAACCTGGTCACCAGCGGCGCCCTGAAGTTCTTGACGAAGGTGTGGTCGGGCCTGGACTGGACGCTGTACCGGGTGGCCGACCCCATCCCGATCGTGGCGCCGCCGCAGAACGTACTCGACTACAGCCAGTCGCACCTCACGATCCGGGTGCCGTGCGTGTGCACGTTCAGTGTCCGGGTGCGGTGGTCGAAGTTCCTGCGCGCGCAGGCCGTGCCCGTCGACGCCGTGAGCTCGGGAGTGTCGGCGCGGGTCTTCGACGACGGGTACGGCTACACCAGCATCACGACGACCGCACCGGGCGACTACATCCTGCGCGGCAGCGTCACCAAGATCTTCCACTGACCAAGTCCGCCGCCGTCCCACCGCCCCCGCAGCGGGGATGGGCCTAGCCGTGACACGGGTCACAGGTCACCGGGGAACTTGAGTCGCCCGCGCTCAGTTATGTTGCCAGTAGTCGACGTCGGCGGGCACGATGCTGGCGATCCAACCAGTCACATCAGTCTAGGGAGTCATCCATGGCACGAGCGGTCGGCATCGACCTCGGCACCACCAACTCCGTCGTCGCGGTCCTGTCCGGCGGCGAACCGGAGGTCATCGCGAACTCCGAAGGCTCGCGCACCACGCCGAGCGTCGTCGCCTTCGCCAAGAACGGCGAGGTGCTCGTCGGCGAGGTCGCCAAGCGCCAGGCAGTTACCAACATCGACCGCACCATCCGCTCGGTGAAGCGCTACATGGGCGACCCGGCCTGGAAGGTCGACATCGATGGCAAGAGCTACAACGCGCAGGAGATCAGCGCCCGCGTGCTACAGAAGCTCAAGCGCGACGCGGAGTCCTACCTCGGCGAACCCATCACCGACGCGGTCATCACCGTTCCCGCCTACTTCAACGACGCGCAGCGCCAGGCCACCAAGGAGGCCGGCACGATCGCGGGCCTCAACGTGCTGCGGATCGTCAACGAGCCCACCGCCGCCGCGCTCGCGTACGGACTGGACAAGGGCGACAAGGACCAGACCATCCTCGTGTTCGACCTCGGCGGCGGCACGTTCGACGTGTCCCTGCTCGAGATCGGCGAGGGCGTCATCGAGGTCAAGGCCACCAGCGGCGACAACCACCTCGGTGGCGACGACTGGGACCAGCGGATCATCGACTGGCTGGCCGACAAGTTCAAGGC
>QHCC01000028.1:0-12041 GCA_003243915.1 Pseudonocardiales bacterium
GGCACCTACCCGCTGCCCGAAGCCCAGCGCGATCGGTTCACTGCCCGCATCTCGATGGGTTACCCCGATCGCGACGCAGAGATCACGATGCTGGGCGAGCACGCCTCGCTCGACCCGCTGGACTCGCTACAGCCGGTCTCCGACGCCACAGAGGTGCGCGGTCTCATCGCGGCGGTTCGCCAGGTTCACGTTTCGGAGTCGATCAAGGCCTACGCGGTCGACCTGGCCGAGGCGAGCAGGCGCGCGGGCGAGATCCGGCTCGGTGCCTCGCCGCGGGCGACCCTGCAGTTGCTGCGCGCCTCCAAAGCCTGGGCGGCCCTGGACGGCAGGGACTACGTCATCCCCGACGACCTGCAGTTCCTGCTGGTTCCCGTCGTCGCCCACCGTCTACTGCTCACGACCGACGCCCACATCGGCGGGCGAACGGCGGAGGACATCCTCGGCCGGCTCGCTCAGTCCACCCCGATTCCAGCCGACTCCAGCGCTCCTGTGCGCGGGGTGCGCTGAGCCGTGGCGGGGGTTCGGGCGGGATTCACCACGCGGGCCAGCTGCCTGATCGCAGCCGGCGCGACAGCGCTGGTCTGCGGGCTGCTGCTCGGCGAGGTAGACCTGGTACGCGCCGGGATTCTCGCGCTGGCAATCCCGTTGGCAGCTGCCATGGTCGTGTATCGCTCGCGCGTGCGGATTGCCAACCGGCGCAGCGCCGACCCCAACCGTGCCAGTGCCGGGGAGGCGGTGGCCATCCATCTCTCCATCACCAACCGATCGCTGCTGCGCACCGGCGCCCTGATGCTCGAGGACCAGCTGCCCCAGCAGCTCAGCGGCCGGGCCCGCTTCGTTGTGCCGGGCCTGGGCGCACGGGAGGCGCGCATCGTGTCCTACCGGATGCCGGGCCTGCCCAGGGGCCGCTACCGCGCCGGGCCGCTGCGGATCCGGCTGGCCGACCCGTTCCGGATGGTCGACGTCACCCGGTCCTTCACCGCGACGACGGAATTCATGATCACCCCGGTCGTCGACGCGCTTCCTTCGGTCGAACCGCCGCGCTCATACGACATCGGCGACAACGCCGGCAGCCACTCGATCGGCGCGCATGGCGCGGATGACGCCTCGACCCGCGAGTACCGCACGGGCGATGACCTGCGCAAGATCCACTGGCGCTCCACGGCACGCACCGGCGCCATGATGGTCCGTCAGGAAGAACGCCCGTGGCAGGGGCAGATCACGCTGCTGCTGGACATCCGCAGCGCGGCGCACGTCGTCTGCCCGCCGTCGAAGACCGACGACGCACCGAGCGATCCGCGGCAGGCGAGCAGCCTGGAATGGGCCATCAGCGCAGCAGCGAGCATCGGCACCCACGTGATGATCACAGGTCGCGACGTCGGGCTCATCGATGATCTCGCCAAGCCCGAACGGCTCCACCTGGGCGATCCCGGCCGGCTGGCCGACCGCCTTGCCGCGGTCCAGGCCGCACCGGCACAGACCCTGTCCTCCGTCGCTGGTTTGGCCCGTTCCGCGGCGCGCGACTCAGCCCTCGTGGCGGTACTCGGGAGCCTGGATCCGACCAGCCTGCGGGCCCTGGCCGACGCGCACCCGCGTGGCGCCGCGATCCCCGCCTTCGCCTTGCTGCTCGACACCGAGACCTGGCTCGGTTCTGCGCCGGAAGGCGCAGCGAGCGGTCCCAGTGAGACCGCGGCCCGGGTTCTGCGCGCGGCCGGCTGGAGCGTGATCATCGTACGGCGCGGCGACTCGACTCCCGACGCTTGGCAGAACCTGATTCGGGCCCGGCACGGCAGCGCAACCCCCCGGCTGAACACGCTGCAGGAACGTCCGGTCGGCGGTCGGCGATGACGGCACCGGTGAACGTCTCACGCCGGCCGGCCGACATGGACCTCGGCAACGCCCGGCGCACGGTCCGCGCCCTGACGGCCAGCGCCCTCGGGGTGCTGCCACTGTGCGAACTCTTCAGGGATCGGGGCTGGATCCTGGACGTCTGGCTGGCCATGCTCATCGCGGTCGGGCCTGCCGCGCTGCTGCGGTGCTGGCAGCGCCCCAGGGTGCTGCACACCTGGCTCGGCCTGGCCCTCGTCGTCATCTGGCTCACCGCGCACTATGTGCCCGAGCACGCGCGCGGCGGACTGCTGCCGACGACGGCGACGTGGCACGACGTCAGCGTCTTGATGGGCGACGTACACGACACGACGACCAACGGCGTGGCCCCGGTGCACACCACGCTCGCGATCAAGTTCGTCCTGGCCGCCATGCTCGTGCTGCTCGCGGCGCTCGTCGACCTCATCGCCGTGGTGGGCCGGCGCGGGGCGCTTGCCGGCGTACCGCTGCTCGTCGTCTACACCGTGTCCGGCGCCGTACCCCGCCACCCGGTGTCCTGGTTGTTCTTCATTGGTGCGGCTGCCGGTTTCCTGCTGCTGCTCTCCGTCGACGCCGGCGACGAGTTGCACGGCTGGGGGCGGATCATCCCGCGCACGGGCGATTCCCGAACCTCGTCCGGGCTATCGGTATCGGGCTCGCGCATCGCGGTGATCGCCGTGATCGCGGCGGTGGTGCTGCCGCTGTTCGCCCCGTCGCGACCAGCCAACCTGATCGCCGACGCACTGCACAACGGCAATTCCTCCGCCGGTGGTCCGGGCGGCTTCGGCACTGACGGCGGGGTGTCACTCGACCCGTTCGATGCGCTGAAGGGCGACCTCCAGCGCACCAAGCCGGTGAAACTGTTCACGGTCACGATCGGTGGCGCCCCGGCTGCCCAGCCGTTCTATGTGCGCGCGAACGTGCTGTCGAACTATTCCGACACGGGCTGGTCGCCGGGCAGGCACGGCGGTCCCGAATCTGTGCCCTCCTCGTCATTCGACATGACGCCGCCGGCATCGCCGCAAGACAAAGCGGTGACCTTCACCGCTCGGGTGCACATCTCTGGCCTCGGTGACAATCCGCCCGTGTTCGGCCACCCGCTTTCGATCACGGGCCTGAACGGCGATGTCAACTGGAGCCGCGACGATCAGCTGCTGATCGGTACGCGGGTGAACAGCGGCCAGGAGTTCACCGAAGAGGTGGCTCAGCCTGCGCCCAGCCGCGAACAGCTCGATTCCTCACCTGCCAATGTCCCCGTCGAACTCACGTCGGCCTTGCGGGTGCCCGCGAACATGCCAGCGTTCGTGTCCAGTCTGGTCGGACAGCTCACCGGGCAGCTCTCCACGCAGTACGCCAAGGCGCGCGCGCTCACCGATTACTTCACCAACCCGGCAAATGGCTATCGCTACAGCGTGACGACGAAGGCCGGCGACTCCGGCAGCGACCTCGTCGACTTCCTGACCCACAAGTCAGGCTTCTGCCAGCAGTACGCCGCGGCGATGGGGATCATGTTGCGGATCGCCGGCGTGCCGGCGCGCGTGGTTCTCGGCTACACCCATCCCGTGCCTGATGCGAATGGCACGTTCACGGTGACCACCAACGACGCTCACGCGTGGGTCGAGGCCTACTTCACCGGAATCGGCTGGATCCCGTTCGACCCGACTCCGCTCGTCGGAATCGACGGAGGCGTCCAGGCCGATCTGCCATGGGCGCCGCACGCGCAGCCCAATTCGCCGAACAGCCGGGACATTCCGAGCAAGAGCGTCTCCGGGCCGTCGATCCCGGTGCCGAGCGGCTCCGCCTCGACGGGCCCGGCGGCCGCCGCGGCACATTCGGGCCGGTCCAGCCTCATCTGGCCGGCGGTATGGGTGCTCGGCTCGCTGCTCGTCGTCCTGCTCGCCCTCCTACCCGCCGGCACCCGATGGCGTCGGCGCCGAGGACGACTGCGGGCGGCAGGGGGCGGCGACCCGGACCCGTTGTGGGCCGAACTGTCCGACACCGCAGTCGACCTGGGCTATGTCTGGTCGCCTGCACGCAGTCCCCGCCAGGTGGCCGGCTGGCTGGGCCGCCAGGTTGACGCCCCCACAGCGCAGTCGCTGCGCACCCTGGCCTCAGCGGTCGAGGTCGCGCGCTACGCTCCCGACGACCGGCCGGGAGCGACCACGTCGCTCGTCGAGGAGTTGCGCACGGTCGAGGCGCGACTACGTGCCGAACGCAGCCGGGCAGTGCGCATCGGGGCGCGGCTGCTACCCGCGTCGTTGGGGTGGCGGCGGTTCCGGGTAGCTGGGCGGCGCAGGCGCCGCTGAACGGGCTCAGCTCTCGTCGAAGCGACGCCGCAGCCGGTCTTCCATGCGCGTGCGCAGGCCGGCTTGCCGTGACGCGCGACCCAGCTGCGGCATGCCCTCGCCCGAACCTGCCGGGTGATTGCGCAAGGACTGGGCCGCCCAACCGCAGGCACCGACGACGAGGACGAACCCGACGACGCTCAGCACGATCACGTTTGCGACCAGGCCCACGAGAACAAGCCCTAGGCCGACCAGGACGCCCAGCACGCACAGCACGATCGAGCGGCGGGTGCGCGACCGGGAGCGGGCCGAGCGCACGGCGGAGGCGAATTTCGGATCCTCGGCGTACAACGCCTGCTCGATCTGGTCGAGCAACCTCTGCTCGTGGTCGGAGAGCGGCACCATGCCCTCCTTCATTGCCGCGACGGCGGATCACCGCCGTCTGGAATGGATCGCCCGATCTCGACAGGGTGCTCGGCTACCGATGGATGGTGCTCGGGCGCCCCGCCTGCTGTCGAGCATACGAGCCGATTCGCAGTATCGAAAGTTACGGCTGGATCACGTCTTCGCGACTTTGCCCGCGCGAGGGCGTCACGGACCCTCGCCGCGATCGGTTTGTCCCGGTGTCGGCAACAGAGAGCCGTAGCCCATGGCCTGTGCTCCGAACCGCGCCCGGGCGGCGTCGATGACCGGGTCGGTGCGGGCGCGCTGGTCGTCGAGATGGTTCGCGCCGAGCGTGTCGAGGGTGAGCTGCTCGGGCGCCTGCCCGGCGACGCGGAAGTTCTCGCACTTGACGCCGGCCAGCCGGATCCGGGGCCGGTCGAGGCCGAGCCCGGCATAGAGCTCGGTGGCTATCTGATAGATGGTCGCCGTGGAGTCCGTCCAACCCGGCAGGGTGCGAACCCGAGTGACCGTGCGGAAGTCGGCAAAACGGATCTTGATGCCGATCGTGCGAGCGACCCAGCCGCGCTCTCGAACCCGCCGCCCGACCTCGCCGGCCAGGCGCAGCAGCTCCCGCCGCACGTCGTCCTCAGCGGTCAGATCGACGTCGTTGGTGTGATCTGCACTGATCGACTTCTCCACCTCGCCCGATTGAACGGTGCGTGGGTCCAGGCCGTGGGCCAGGGCATGCAGGTGTTCGGCGCCGGCCGCCCCGAGCGCCCTGCGCAGCGTGTCGAGCGGGGTGTCGGCGAGGTCGGCGACTGTACGCACGCCCAGACGATGCAGCGGCTCGGCGGTTCGGGCCCCCACCCCCCACAGCACGGTGACCGGCAACGGCCTGAGGAAACTCAGCACCTCGGCCGCCGGGACCACGAGCAGCCCGTCGGGCTTGCAGCGCGCCGACGCGAGTTTCGCTACGAACTTGGTGGGCGCCACACCGACCGAGCAGGTGAGCGCGAGCTCCTCGCTGACGCGGGCCCTGATCCCGGCCGCGATCGCCGCCGGGCGCCCGTGCAACCGCTCCGCGCCCGCGACATCGAGAAACGCCTCGTCGAGTGACAGGGGTTCGACCCGCGGCGTCACGTCACGCAGGATCGCCATCACCGCCGCCGAGGCGCTCGCGTAGGCGTCGCGGTCTGGGGGGAGCACGATCAGCCGCGGACAGAGCCGCAATGCCTGCCCCATCGACATCGCGCTGCGGATCCCGTAGCGCCGCGCCTCGTAGGACGCGGCCGCCACGACGCCGCGCAGACTGCCGCCGACCACAACCGGTGTTCCGCGCAACTCCGGTCGACGCCGGATCTCGACGCTGGCGAAGAACGCGTCCATGTCGACGTGCAACAGCGAGCAGCCGGCGTCGTCCCCGTCGAAGTCCTCAATCGCGCGAGGGACGTCAGCGCTGCGGCCCATCGCTATCCCTGGGGGCGCCGCGCCAGGATGTGTACCCGGCTGGCGATGTCGCAGAAGGGCGGGCGAGCCGCCGCCTCGGCCTCGAGCTCGGCCAATGCCTCGAAGGCTCCCGGGGCGTCGAGTGCTGATCCGGCAACGAGTTCGGCGAATACTCCGATCCCGTGGACCTGCTCGATCAGCAGACCGCCCGCTCGGCACAGCGCCTGGACGGCCGCCGGTCCGGGGCGGCTGAAGTCGGTGCCGAGCCCGCGCAGCTCGCGCAGCGCGGCGGCAACGTCGCCGGCCAGTGCTCGGGCGAGCACGCCGGCCACCGGATTACCCACGAGCACGCTGAGCAACCCGCCGGGGCGAACCGTCGCCGCGATGGCGTCGAAGGCCGGCGCGACGTGGTCGACGGCTTCCAGAATGCCGTGCGCCAGAACCAGGTCGAAGGACCCCGACGGCACGGCCTCGGCAAGGGATTCGACGTCACACTGGAGGGGCCGGACCCGCTCGGCGACGCCCGACTCGTCGGCGCGCCGGCTCAGGGTGGCCAGGGCGTCGACGCTCACGTCGACCACGGTGACGTGGGCACCTGCGCGGGCGAGCGGGACGGCGAAGCTGCCACTTCCGCCACCGCAGTCGAGGACCGCGGCCGGCCGCTCACCGGGTGCCACCGACGCGACCGCGTCGGCGAGCAGCATCCAGACCAGGCGCTGTCGACCCGAGGTGGTGCGCTCGAGGCGGGTCTCGTTCTGCACGTTCGAACCCTAACCCGGCCCGCGGACGACGCCCGCAAGTCGGCACCACCGCAGCGCGGGCAGCTGGCCTGTGGAGGACCGTACCCAGCGCGGCTCCGCGGACGGTCTAGCACAGCCGGTCGAGGGGCCAGCCGGTCGAGGGCCTCAGCCGGTCGAGGGGCCAGCCGGTCGAGGGGCCAGCCGGTCGAGGGCCTCAGCCGGTCGAGGGCCTCAGCTGGCCAACGGCGCGGCGAGTAGCCCCAGCGCATCCTCGACCAGTACCAGGAACTCCCCGGCGGCGCGCAGCTGGTCCTCAGCCTCGGTGTGGCTGACCGCGCTCACCGCCCCAGCCTCGACCGCGGCCCGCGTCGCGGCGCCGGCCGCGAAGTACCCGGCCCATTCGGTGAATTCCGGGGCGACGGACTCGACGAGCACCCATGCGCTGACCAGTCGCCGCCGAGCCGCCGCCGGGCGAGCGCGCTCGACGAAGACGGCGGCCGCGGTGCGCAGTGCCGAGAGGTGGGCAAGCCGGAATCGCTCGGCCGCCGTGTCGGCGGCCGCGGCCTCAGCCAGCAGCGTGCGCGCCTGCACGAGTACTGCGCGCGCGGAACCGGACAGGCCCGGGCCCGGAACACCGGCAGCGGGTAGGGATCGACCGACCGTCATCTGCCACCTCCAGTTTCGAACGTCTGTTCGAAGAGTACCTCGGGTCACGACGTCGCACAAGCAGCGGCGCCACCCGTACACCTGTGAGGATTTCGGCCGATTCTGTGAGATCGCACAGAACCGGGCGAGATCACGATGTGGATGCCGGCGGCTCGAGGATGTCGACGACCTCGCCGATGACGATCACCGCTGGGGCTCCGACGCCGGCCCGGGCCACAGCTGCCGCCAGCTCCGCCAGTGGGGCCCGCACCACCCGCTGGCCCTCCAGCGTGGCGCGGTGCACCACTGCCGAGGGAGTCGCCGCAGGCCGGCCGTGGGCGATCAGTTCACCGGCAATCAGGTCGAGCCGATCCATCGACATCAGCAACACCAGAGTGCCGGCCCCCGCCGCGAGACCCGGCCAGTCGATGCCCGATTCAGCAGGCCGGCCGGGGTCCAGATGCCCGGACACGACGGTGAAGTCGGCAGACACGCCCCGGTGGGTGAGCGGGATCCTCGCCGCGGCCGGGCCGGCGAGCGCCGAACTGATGCCGGGTACGACCCTCACCGGCACGCCGGCAGCGACGCAGGCCAGGTACTCCTCACCGCCTCGCCCGAAGATGAACGGGTCGCCGCCCTTGAGCCGCACCACCCGCTTGCCCGCGAGTGCGCGCGCGATCAGCACCGCATTGATGTCCTCCTGACTGAGGTTCTGCCGGTGCGGGGACTTGCCGCAGTCGATCACCTCGACCGAGTCGGGCAGGTCGTCGAGCAACGTGCGCGGCGCCAGTCGGTCGACGACGACGACATCGGCGGAGGCGACTAGGCGGCGCCCGAGCACGGTGATCAGTTCCGGATCGCCGGGGCCGCCGCCCACCAGTGCCACCGAGCCGCCGTGCGTCGCCGGGCGGGCGGGGCGCGACGGCAGTTCCCCGAGGTCGAGCGCCACCGCGATGGCGTCGCGCAACGCCATTGCCCGCAGCGGATCGTCGCCGCCGCTGACCGCGACGGTCAGGTCGTCGCGCCGCAGCGCCGCGGGGATGCGCGCGCTCCCGCCAGGCGCGGCGTCCGAGCGCACACAGAAGACCTGCCGTTGCTCGGCGGCCGCAACGACCGCCGCGTTCACCGCCGGATTGTCGGTGCACGCCACGGCCAGCCACGCTCCGTCGAGGTCGTGGGCGGTGAACTCCCGGCGTTCGCACGCGACGTCGAGAGCAACCAGCTCGGCGGCGATGCTCGGCGCGACGACGAGCACCTGCGCACCCGCCTTGTGCAGCGCTCGCACGCGTCGGGTGGCGACCGTACCCCCGCCGACCACCACGACGCGCCGCGCAGACACGTCGAGCAGCAGCGGGAACCCGGTCACCGCGCCATTCTGCCGGTCAGCGTTTCGGGCTGGCGTTCGGCCGTGCGTGATATTCGCTCGTAGCCTGCGGTGACGGGGCCACTGGACGACTCCGTCCATCCGGTTACAGCCGATGATCTCCGTCGCGGACGTCGAGCGATCGTGTACGTGGTACAGAACGTGCTAGGCGCCCGGGGGATACGGCTCAGAGACGCCGACGGGCACGCGGACGCTCAGACGGGCAGTTGGTCTTGGGTTCGGTTGCGTTGTGGTGTTTCGGTGGGGTCGATCCAGTGGGGTGGTGTCCAGTGTGGGGTGCCGTTGGTCATGTGGCAGGTCCAGCCGAGTTTGGGGTGTTCGCGGTGGTGGTATCCGCAGAGCAGGGCGCCGTCGTCGACTGAGGTTCGTCGGGTGATGGTGTAGTCGGTGATGTGGTGGGACTGGCATCGTGACGGCGGTTGGTCACATGCGGGGAATGAGCAGCCTTGGTCGCGGGCGATCATGGCCAGGCGTTGTCCTTCGGTAAAGATGCGGTGGGTGGTGCCGTAGGCGGTGATTTCGCGGGTCTTGCCGAGGACGACGGGCATGACCCGGGCGTCGCCGAGCAAGCTGAGGGCGAGTTCGGTGGTGATGTGGGCGCCGTGTCCGGTGCGGGCCAGCCCGGTCCGGGTTTGGAACTGTTCCTCGGTGATGGTGATCAGGATGGTGGCGGCGATACCGTTGCAGTCCGGGAGCAGGTTGCTGCGTAGTAACAGCATCATTGCGTCGTGCAGGGCGTCGTGGTTGCGTTGCCCGGCCGTCCGGGGGTCTTTGGTGCCCTCTTCGGCGGGAGCTGGCTTGCCCACGGTGTCCAGGACGGTGGTCAGCGCTTCGGCGCAGATCGCGGTCAGTTCACCCTCGAGCTGCGCTGAGCCGTCGGGGCGGTGCCGGATGCGTAGATCCCGGTGTCGGTGACGGTCTTTCTCGCTGGCCAGCGTGCCGTCGGGGTCCAGGGTGTCGCGCAGGCGGTGGGCGAGCTGGGCGAGCTGGCGGGGGTCGAGGGTGTGGGCTTGGTCGACGAGGAAGTCCTGCACGGATTGCTCGTGTTCGGTGTGGACTGCGGCTGGGAGTTTGTCGATGGTGGCGGTGATGACGCGGGCGTGGGCCGGAGAGATTGCACCGCTGGCTTGGGCGGCGGCCACGGCGCCGAAGATCGGCGGCAGCGCCTGCCCGGTCAGCCCGCGCCGTGGGCCCAGATCGGCGGCGGCCCGCACGCGTGCGGTGGCGTGGTGCGGGGTGATCCGGAGCAGCTGGTGCAGCAGGGTCGCGGTGTCGCGGCAGGCGTGCTCGCGCGCGATGCCGCGGGACTCGAGTTCGGCCACGAGGCGGTGATCGATGCTGGCCAGCCGGTTGTGCTGGCTCCCCAGTCCGCGTAGTAGCTCCAGGACGTCGTCGTCGGTCAGGCAGCTCAGTTCGAGGCGGTGCAGTTCGTCGAGCAGTCCGCTGAGCCTGGCCAGGACCGCCTCGGCATGGCCCTCGCCAGACCTACTGTACATAAGTTCGATTCTATTGATGCAGGCGTGGTCTCGGCAAGTACTTTCCCCTGATTCTGCCAACTAATTCCCATTAGTTGATCTATAACCGATGGGGTGGCATCGCCGAGCGAAACTCCGGCACAGGGGGCGCGACGGACGCACCCCAAGCCGGCAGCGAGCCCGGCCAACAACCCGACTCCCCCGGTCGCCGCCGCGCACTGTCACGAGCCAGCGCAGCGCGAGCCGGCAGCCGGCCCGCAACTACCGACCGACTCCCCGCGTAGCCGCCGCCCTTCGACAACAACGGACCGCACACCGCGAGCCACGCCGCATCAGAGACCCCACCCAGCACGTCGTCACAGAAGTTCGCATCCGCGCGGCAGTCGTGGGACGCTGGTTCCATGCAACGACGGGCTGCCATCGCGCTCACCGCGCGCCGCCATGTCGATTTGCAGCGCGTCACCGCCGCCGCGTGTCGACAGTCGGACTGACCCGCGCCGCGTGATCGCGGCCCTGGGGTTCGACCTGCCCGCATCGACACCGGAAGGAACCGCGCCATGCCTGCGCGCAAGGGACAGGGCCAGTGGGCGCTCGGATATCGCGAGCCGCTCAACCCGAATGAGCGCGCCAAGCGCGACAGCGACGGTCTTGCCGTGCGGCAGCGCATCATCGACGTCTACCAGCACACCGGCTTTTCCGGCATCGATCCCATAGACCTGCGCAACCGATTCCGGTGGTACGGGCTCTACACCCAGCGCCGGCAGGGCATCCCAGGCGGTGCCACCGCCACGCTGGAGCCCGAGGAACTCGAGGACGAGTTCTTCATGATGCGCATCCGCATCGACGGGGGCGCGCTGAGCAGCGAACAGCTGCGCGTCGTCGCTCACATCTCGACCGCATACGGGCGCGACGTAGCTGACATCACAGACCGCCAGAACGTCCAGCTGCACTGGATCCGGGTCGAGGACGTTCCGGCGATCTGGGCGAAGCTGGAGTCCGTCGGGCTGTCGACGACCGAGGCCTGCGGCGACACACCTCGCGTCATGCTGGGTTGCCCCTTGGAGGGCGTCACCTCGGACTCCGTCCTCGACGCTTCGGCACAGCTGCGTGAGCTGGCCGAGCGTTACGTCGGCGATCCCGCCTTCTCGAACCTGCCGCGCAAGTACAAGACGTCGGTGTCCGGCTGCCCCAGCCACTGCACGAACCACGAGATCAACGACATCTCCTTCGTGGGGATCGTCGGACCCGACGGCACGCCCGGCTTCGACCTGTGGGTGGGCGGCGGCCTGTCCACCAATCCGATGTTCGCGCAGCGCCTGGGCGCGTTCGTGCGCCCGGAGGAGGTCAGCGAGGTCTGGGCCGGCGTCACGTCCGTCTTCCGCGACTACGGCTACCGCCGCCAGCGCAACCACGCCCGGCTGAAATTCCTGATGGCCGACTGGGGCCCCGCCAAGTACCGCGACGTGCTCGAGACGGAATATCTCGGTCACGCCCTGCCCGACGGGCCGCCCCCGCCTGCCTCGCCCCCGCACCGCGACCACACCGGCATCGCAGCCCAGCGCGACGGCCTGCTGGCCGTCGGCGCCACGACGCAGTCCGGCCGCACGTCGGGCACCGCGCTGCATGAGCTTGCCCGCCTGGCCGAGCGCCACGGCAAGGGGCGGGTGCGGCTGACCGCCCAGCAGGGTGTCGTCGTGCTCGACGTGGCGCCGGCATCCAGCGACGCGCTGATCGACGAGCTGGCGCTCGTCGGGCTGACCGTGCGCCCGTCAGCGTTTCATCGCGGCACGATCGCCTGCACCGGCATCGAGTTCTG
>QHCC01000028.1:12109-25648 GCA_003243915.1 Pseudonocardiales bacterium
GCCGACATCGGCTTCAAGGGCATGGTCCAGAAGGGCGCCGACGGCGACATCGAGGCGTTCCAGGTGCACCTGGGTGGGCAGATGGGTACCGAGGCCGCCTTCGGGTTGAAGTTCCGCGGCCTGAAGGTGACCGCCGACGAGGCGCCGGACTACGCCGAGCGGGTGCTGCGCGGCTATCTGGAACGGCGGGAAGAAGGCGAGCCCTTCGCGGCTTATGTAAGCCGAGCGGAGGAAGCATGGTTGCTGTAGCCACCCGCGACGAGCTGCGTTCGTTGGCCGAGCGCGCCGGCGCCGAACTCGCGGACGCGTCGGCGCTGGAGGTCCTCACCTGGGCCGACGAGCAGTTCGGCTCCGGGTGGTGCGTCACCTCCTCGATGGCCGACGCGGTCGTGCCCCACCTCGCCTCGCGGGTACGTCCTGGGGTGGACGTGCTGTTCCTCGACACCGGCTACCACTTCGCCGAGACGATCGGCACCCGCGACGCGGTGGCCGCCACGATGCCCGTAACACTGCGGACCATCACGCCCAAGCGCACCGTCGCCGAGCAGGACGCGAGTTTCGGACCGCGGTTGTACGAGCGCAACCCTGACCAGTGCTGCGCCCTGCGCAAGGTGATGCCGCTGCGCGAGGCGCTGAGGCCCTACGTCGCTTGGGCGTCCGGGTTGCGGCGCGACGAAGTGCAGACGCGGGTCGAGGCAGGGGTCGTCGAGTGGGACGCCCGGCGCTCGATGGTGAAGGTGAACCCCATCGCGGCGTGGACCCAGGACGACGTCGGCGCCTACCTGGCCGAGAACGGAGTGCTCGTCAACCCGCTACTGTTCGACGGCTACGGCTCGGTGGGCTGCGCGCCGTGCACGCGGCGCATCGCCCATGGCGAGGACGCGCGCGCCGGACGCTGGGCGGGCACGGCCAAGACCGAGTGCGGCCTGCACTGACAGCGGCGCGCAGCAGCGCCGCGCACCATCGCCGATGTCGCGTCCGCATGCGGTCCTAGAGCTGGGCACGGATGAGCGACGCCGCTGCGCCCACGCCGGCGATCGTGCGGACGTGGTTCCAGGCCGTCCAGGCGGTTCGGTAGTGCTCCCATACCGCGGCGCCCTTCGCGCTCTGGGGATCGATCGCGGCCAGCGAATCGTTGAGCGGGACGTTGCAGGCGACCGTCACCACGAAGGTGCCGACCACGAACAGCAGTCCGCCCACCAGACGCCAGACGGCACCGCGCTCCTGCCACGTGAACGGCGCCGACAGCGCCAATACGACCGTGGTTGCGGTCGTTCCGAAGAAGACCAGACCGAACAGCGGGTTGAGGATCGCCACGTTGATGGACTGCATCGTGGTGATGGCGTTAGGCGTCGGCACTCGGTTCAGGGCGGGCATGACGCCCACCGAGAAGGCGAGCAGCAGGCCGGCCATGAGGGCGCAGCCCAGGGCGCCGGCAAACGTGACGCCGAAGATCAATCGCTCAGACATGCGCTCCTCAGTGGATGCTGCACAGCCGTCCGCCGGCCGGTCACCAGGACACCGCCGGGGTGTGGTGCAGGTAGGTGTCGTCAAGCAACTGCTTCACCATGAAGTCAGCGACATCGGCCCGTGAAATCTTGATCTTGAGGCCCTTGTCGGCAGCCGCAAAGCCGTGCCGGTAGGTGCCTGTGCTGCTCCCGTTCGTCATGGTTGCCGGCCGGACGATCGTCCAGTCCAGTCGGCTCTGCTTGATCACGCGTTCTTGATTCTCGTGATCTGCGAAGGCGTGCCGCAACATCACCGGAATGACAATGTGCCTGACGAAGAAGGGCGGCCGCACGTCGCGACTGTCGCCGATGCCGAGTGAGGACTGGCAGACCAGGCGCCGCACGCCCGCGTTCTCCATCGCCCGGACGATCTGCCGGGTGCCGTCGAACCGGATCGTGGTGCGCACGAAAGCCGGCGCCCGAGCGCGCACAGGACCCCTTCCTGACCGTGCACGGCCGCGTCGACCGCACCGGCATCGGTCACGTCGCCCTGGACCACCCTCAACCCCGAGTGCCTGATGTCGAGGTCGGCCGGATTCCGCGCGAACGCGGTGACGGCGTGCCCCTGCGCGAGCGCGAGTTCGACCAGCTGCCGACCGGTGCCACCCGTGGATCCGAACACAATGACCTTCATGCAGGTGAGGTAACCAGCGGCGACAGAGACGGACAATGTCCATCAGCCTCGATTGCATGTCTGGACGTCTAGAGTGACGCCATGGACGCCTTCGCCGACCTGCTGAACGGGGCCCGAGCTCGTGGCGCCCTGTTCAACCAGACCGTGCTGGACCCGCCGTGGTCGCTGCGCATCTGCGACGGCGCCCCGCTGGCGCTGGCGACAATGATTCGCGGGCATGCCTGGGTCGTGCCTGACGACAGCCCCCCGGCGCTGATGCGCACCGGTGACGTGGCGATCATGCGCGGGCCCGCCCCCTACACGATCGCCGACGACCCGGCCACCCCACCGCAGATCGTGATCCACAGCGGCTGCCACTACACGACCGTCGAGGGCCGCGATCTCGGTTCGGAGTTGACGTTGGGTATTCGCACCTGCGGCGAGAGTTCGACCGGTTCGGCGCTCGTCGTCAGCGGCACCTACCAGGTCCAAGGAGACGTCAGCGGGCGGTTGCTCGCCGCTCTGCCGCCGGTGCTCGTAGTGCCCGAGGAGGACTCCCGCGGGCCGCTAATGGACCTGGTGGTCGCGGAGATCAACAAGGATGAGCCGGGTCAGCAGGTGGTCCTGGACAGGCTGCTGGACCTTGCACTGATAGCGACGTTGCGAGCCTGGTTCGCGCGGCCGGAGGCTCGCGCTCCGGCCTGGTACCGAGCCCAGTGTGACCCTGTCGTGGGTCGCGCGCTGCGATCACTGCACGACCGTCCGGCCGATCCGTGGACGGTGGCCACCCTGGCCGACCGGGCCGGAGTGTCCAGGGCGACGTTCGCCCGCCGATTCACCGCGCTGCTCGGCGAGCCGCCGATGAGTTATCTGACCGACTGGCGAATCGCGCTGGCCGCCGACCTGTTGCGAGAGACCGACGCGACCGTGGAATCGATCGCCAGGCAGGTGGGCTACGCCAATGCTTTCGCTCTCAGCGTTGCCTTCAAACGAGTCCGCGGCCTCAGCCCCAGCCGGCACCGTGCGTTGGCCGGTTGAGTCCGCTCGGACGGCGGCAGCCTTCGGCAGGCTGATCGGCTCCGGGTCACCAGCGGCATCCGCGCCGACATTGCGCGGCGACCGGCGGTCCGGTCGGCCACGGGGCTGCCGGTAGCGCTACGCACTTGGGTGCTGCGTACGGCACGATCTATGGATGCGACCCGCGCGGCGACCGGCGATCAGCGATCCGCATATCCAGGTGTGGACAGCTCAGCAGTTCGCCGCGCGCGTCGACGAGGCGATGGACATCTACGTCACGGCGATGCAGTACCCCGGTTATACCGGGACGCAGCGGGCGGTGACCGCCCGTCGGCACACCACGAACGACGGATTCGAGTGCCGGGCGGCGCTGGGTGAGGACGGCACGCTGCTCGGCTTCGGCTACGGCTACACGACCCGGCCGGGGCAGTGGTGGCACGACCTGGTGCGCAGGGCGATGACGGCCGAAGCGGCCGCCGACTGGCTGACCGACTCCTTCGAACTGTCCGAACTGCACGTCCTTCCGGAGCACCAGGGCCGCGGCATCGGGCGGCGACTGCTCACCGCGCTCGCCAGCGGCATCCCCCATCGCGCGATCCTGCTGTCGACGCCGGATTCCGACACGCGCGCCTTCCAGCTCTACCGGCACGCCGGCTTCGTGGACCTGGCCCGCCATTACCTGTTCCCGGGCGACGCACGTCCGTTCGCGGTGCTCGGCGCCCGGCTGCCGCTGGTGACGGACCGTCTAGGGCCCTCTGAATAACGTCCGCGGCCTCGGGCGGACAGGTGCATCGAGGCGTCGCGGTGACCGGGTCCCGCGAGGGAAGTCGTTTGCAGGCGGTGAACATACTTCCCTCGCGCGACACTAGGCCAGCGTGGCTAGCGCCAGGTTCGCCGATATCTCCCGGGTGGCCTTGGAGTAGTTCATCGTGATGAAGTGCAGTCCGGGCACACCTTCATCGAGCAGGCGCTGTGCCAGCGCACTGGCCTCGGCGATGCCCAGGGCCCGCACCGCCTTGGGATCGTCGGCTACCGCCTCGAACCTCTTGGCCAGCGCGGCCGGGAACGGGGCTCCGGACAGCTGCTCCGACCGCTCGATGGTGGCGATCGTGGTGACGGCCATCAGGCCGGGGATTATCGGCACGTCACATCCGGCAGCGGCCACCCGGTCGCGGAGGCGCAGGTAGTCCTCGCCGTCGAAGAACATCTGGGTGATCGCGTAGTCGGCACCTGCCCGGCACTTGGCCACGAACAGCTCGGTATCCGATTCGACGGAGGGCGAGCGCGGGTGCTTGTACGGGAACGCGGCGACGCCGATGCAGAAGTTTCCGTGCGCCGCGAGCAGGCTGACCAGGTCCGAGGCGTACCCGACGCCCTGCGGATGGCGTTTCCACTCCCCCTCCACGGCACCCGGTGGATCGCCGCGCAGCGCGAGCATATTGACGATCCCGGCGTCGGCGAAGCGTCCGATGATGGCCCGCAGTTCTGCGATCGAGTGGTTCACGGCCGTCAGATGGGCGACGGGCAGCAGCGTGGTGTCAGAGGCGATGCGCTCGGTCACGCTGATCGTGTTGTCGCGGGTCGAACCGCCGGCCCCGTAGGTGACGGACACGAAGGACGGCTGCAGCGGCTCGAGTTCGCGAATCGTCTGCCAGATACGACGTTCGTCCTCAGGAGTCTTCGGTGGCATGAACTCGAACGAGATCGTCGGACGCCCCGTTGCCAAGCAGTCCCGCACCGTGCGCGCCATGGTGTCGAGCGTAGTGTCCGGCGCGTGACGGGGCCCATCGACGCGTTGGTCGAGCGCGTCGATTCCGCCCTGGCAGGCTTCCTCGACGCGCGCACAGCGTCGCTCGCCGAGGTCGGCAAGGACCTGGAGCCGGTCGCCCAGGCGGCCCGGGCGTTCGTCCTCGACGGCGGCAAGCGGCTGCGCCCAAGCTTCGCCTACTGGGGCTGGCGAACGGTCCGAGCGGCCTCGGCCGACGATCGCGCGCTCGTCACTGCCGCCGCCAGCCTGGAACTGCTGCACGCCTGCGCGCTGGTCCACGACGACGTGATGGACGCCTCGCAGCTCAGGCGCGGGCGCCCGGCGGCCCATGCTGCCTTCGCCGCGCTGCACCGGGCGTCAGGCTGGACCGGCGACCCCGACGTATTCGGCACCGCGGCCGCGATCCTGCTCGGTGACCTGCTGCTGTCGTGGGCCGACGCGATGTTCACCGCCGCCGGCCTTGCTGCCGCCGACCTGCCGCGGACCCGACAGGTGTGGGACGACATGCGCGAGCTGGTGATGGCCGGTCAGTACCTCGACGTGCTCGTCCAGGCCCGCGGTGAATTCTCCGCCGAGGACGCCCTGCGGGTGGCCAAGTTCAAGACCAGCAAGTACACGGTCGAAGGGCCGCTGCACCTCGGCGCGGCGGCGGCGGGCGCGTCGCCCGAGGTGTTCGCCGTGCTCAGCGAGTACGGGCTACCGCTGGGCGAGGCGTTCCAACTGCGCGACGACGTCCTCGGCGTCTTCGGCGATCCGAGCCGAACCGGCAAGCCGGCCGGCGACGATCTGCTCGAGGGCAAGCGCACCCTGCTGGTCGCGCTGGCGATGGGCCAGGCCAGCGCGGCCCAGGCCGGGCTGTTACGTCGATATCTCGGCGACCGCGCGATGGCAGCGGACCAGGTCGCGGAGCTGCGCGCGGTGATCGTGTCGACAGGCGCCCTGGACCAGGTCGAGCACCGCATCGCGCTGCGGGCCGACGAGGCCCGCAAGTCGCTGCGCACCGACGCGGTCAGCGACGACGCGCGGGCGGCGCTGGACGGCCTGGTCACCGCGGCCACCGAGCGGCACACCTGAGCCGTGGAGGGTACGGCCACCTCATTCAGCTGCTGCACGGAATGCACAGCGACTGGCGGATCATGACGATGGGCCACTCGTCTCGCCGCAGGTTGAGCGCGAGAGCCGTCGCCGTGGCGGACTTCGGCGCCACGCTCACCGCATACGCGCAGCTCTTGGCGCCCGGCTGCGGGCTTCCTCCTGGGGCTGTTGTCTAGCGAATCCTGCGGCGAGTGACCGCGCGAGCCACGCCGTGGGCTGCCCGGTCCGGTGATCAACACGCCGTGGGCTGCCCGGTCCGGTGATCAACACGCCGGGGGCTGCCCGGTCCAGTGATCAACACGCCGGGGGCTGCCCGGTCCAGTGATCAACACGCCGTGGGCCGCCCGGGCCGGTGATCAACACGCCGGGGGCTGCCCTGCAGCCATGCGTACGGCGTGTTGATCACAGCCAAGGTCGACGGCCCGCGCGCTCAGCCAGCCATGCGTACAGCGTGTTGATCACAGCTAAGGTCGACGGCCCGCGCGCTCAGCCAGCTAGCTAGCTAGCTAGCATGATCGCCGCACGCTGGGCGACCACCGTAGCTGCCTACTAGTTCACACGCCGAGGTACCCAGCGGGTTGCCGTGAATCCAGCACTAGTAGCCCGCGACCTGCGCGCGGCGTTTCACCTCGGTGCCGCGGTTCTCGCGCAATGCCTGCACCGGCGTGCCGGGCAGCGAGTCGTCGCTGCGGAACAGCCAGTCGACGATCTCCGCGTCGCTGTAGCGGGCGTCGCGCAGCTGGGTGATCACGGCCGGCAGTGACTTCACGATCACCCCGTCCTGCACCAGCAGGGCCGGCACGCAACGCAGCCCGTTCTTGTCGCGCATGCCGACGAGCTGGCCGTCACGCAGGTACTGGTGCACCCGCGTGACTTGGACCCCGAGCGCATCCGCGGCCTCGGGGATCGTCAGCAGTTCCATGCGGGCAAGCCTGCCATGCGTTCAGCCGGCCACCCGCGCGAACGCCGTGTAGGTGCCGTAGTGCGACGCGATCGTCCCACCCAGCTCGTCGATCGCTGCGCCCAACGCGTCGAGGAGAGCGTCCCGGCGGGAGGGCTCCAGGCACAGGTGGTCGCTGTGTGTGCGCACCATGCCCAGCCACTGCGCGGGCGAGTAGATGCGCTCCCACCGGTACGTGCGCGGGTGGACCGATGCGAACAGCCCGCTTGCCTGCAGGTCGGCCAGGTGCAGGTCGCGACACCTGGCACGGCCGACGGCGACCGAGGCAAGCAGCTCCGGCGCGTGCCGTCGATACACGTCGTCGAACGCTGCCTGCGCCGGCGCATCGAGCTCGTCGTGGTTCCAGAAGATCGCGAGGGCACCGCCGGGCCGCAACACCGACGCCGCCTTCGGGATCGCTACGGCCGGGTCGAGCCAGTGCCACGCCTGGGCGCAGGTGACCAGATCGAAGCACCGCCCACCCGCCTGCCACGACTCGAACGACGCGATCTCGACGTCGATGCCGTGCCCGCGCGCCACCGCAGCCATCTGCGCGTCCACCTCGACTCCGAGCACCGCCAGCCCACGCTCGGCGAGTAGCCGCGCCGCCTTGCCGGTGCCGCACCCGACGTCGAGGACGTCGGCCGGGCGCAGCGCGACGAGGTCCTCGATCAGGCCAGCGGGATAGGACGGGCGGAACCGGTCGTACTCGTCGGCGACGCTGCCGAAGGACTCCGCCCGGCCCCGGTCGGCGTGGAGACGCCCTTCGATCGGCATGCCGGCGATCCTGTCAGCCCCCGACCCGCCACATTTCCTCGGGAGGCGGTGGCGAACGCATCGGGTCGGCGTCGGTCAGCGGCGCCGCGCCACCGGCGAACGCCGCCAGCTCGGGGCCGCCGAGCACGCGGTGCGGGAACGCTGCGGCACGAGCGGCCCGCGTGACCTCCGCGACCGGCAGCTCGTCGCGCGAGGCCGCGAGCACGAGGTTGCCGAAGCGCCGCCGTTTGAGCACGGCGGGGTCGGCGATGAGCAGCACGGCCGGCAGTGCGCCGCGCAGTGTCGAGACCAGTCGCTGGACGAACACGCCGGGCGGCCCGTCCGCGACGTTGACGAGCAGCACACCGGCCGGGCGCAGCACGCGCGCGACGTCGGCCAGGAACTCGGCGGTCGTCAGCTCCGCGGGCACCCGCCCGCCGTGGAAGGCATCGACGACCACGACATCGGCACTGGCCGCCGCAAGTGCCGCGACGCCCGCGCGGCCGCCGATCGGACGGATGCGGACCCGCGTCCCCCGTGCGAACGGCAGCCGGGCGCGCACCATTGCGGTCAACGCGGCATCGGGCTCCAGCACGATCTGGGGCGAGCCCGGCCGCTGCTGGCCGAGGTAACGCGCCAACGTGCACGCTCCGCCGCCGACGTGCGTCACGGCCAGCGGACCAGGCGGGAGGGCGTCGAGCACATTGACGAAGGTCTGCATGTACTCGAAGTCGAGGTAGCTCGGGTCGTCGATATCGACGTAGGACTGCCTGACCCGGTCGAGGAGGAGCAGCCATCCACCGGGCCGGTCGGCGTCGGCCAGCAGCTCGGCGACACCACCCGCGGGCGCGCCTGACCAGTGCCCTAGCTCGCCCACAGCGCCCACCCTAGGTGTTCGTCCCACCGGTACTGGGGCGATGGGCGCGGTGCGGCATCGGTGGCGAGCCGGGATTCGCCCGTAGAATCGTCGCCGTGCAGACGGCGACTACCGATCCTCTGGTCGGCCGAACGCTCGAAGGCCGATACCGGATCGTGGACCGCATCGCCCGTGGCGGTATGTCCACCGTCTACTCGGCAGTCGATGAGCGTCTCGACCGGCTCGTCGCTGTCAAGGTGATGTCCTCGGCGCTGTCGGCGGACCCCGCGTTCAGCGATCGCTTCGCACGCGAGGCTCGCGCCGCAGCCCGGCTCAGCCACCTCAATGCCGTCTCGGTGTACGACCAGGGTCAGGACAAGAGCGCCGCCGGCCACCATGTGTTCCTGGTGATGGAACTCGTCGACGGTCGCACCCTGCGCGAGCTCATCCGCGAGCGCGGCAGGCTCAGCCCGGCCGAGGCCGTGTCGATCATGGAGCCGGTGCTCAGTGCCCTCTCGGCAGCGCACCTGGCGGGCCTGGTGCATCGCGACGTCAAGCCGGAGAACATCCTGTTGTCGAACGAAGGCATCGTGAAGGTGGCCGACTTCGGGCTGGCCCGCGCGGTGGAGTCCGATCCCTCGGCCACCCGCACCGGGCTGATGATGGGCACGGTCGCGTACTGCGCGCCCGAGCAGATCAGCAGGGGTCGTGCCGACCAGCGATCGGACGTCTACTCCTCCGGGATCGTGCTGTTCGAGCTGCTCACCGGGACACCGCCCTACCACGGCGAGTCGGCCATGAGCATCGCCTACCAGCACGTGCACAGCCGCGTGCCCGCGCCGTCGTCGCGGGTCAAGGGCATCCCGTCCGAAATCGACGAGCTGGTCGTGAGCGCGACCGATCGCGATCCCGCCGGCCGCCCGATGGACGCGGGCGCGTTCCTCGCCGAACTCGCCGACGTGCGTACCGACCTCGCGCTCCCCGTCGTGTCCGTGCCACCCCCTCCGGCATCGGCATCGCGAACTCGCAACCGCGCGCCGGCCGCGACCGCGCCGGCCGGCGCCAAAGGTGCAGACGGCGCGACCACCGACGTGCTGCGCCGCCGCGCCGCCCCGTCGCACGACACCGTGGTGGTACCCGGCCGGACCTGGCAGCCACCGCGCGACCCGCCGGCGCCACCACCACCGCCACCCGTGGTCACGCCCCCCAGGCGCCGCAAGGCAGCATCACCGCGGACGTTGCGCCGGCGGCGGGCAATGGTCGTCGTCCTCGTGATCCTCCTGCTCGGAGTCGCTAGTGCGTATGGCGGCTGGTGGTTCGCCACCGGCCGGTACTCCCGCGTGCCGAAGGTCGCCGGGGCCACGCTCACGATCGCGACACACCAACTCGAACAGGCAGGCTACAAGGTGAGCACCGCTCCCGCCCCGCGCTTCAGTGAGACGGTGGGAAAGAACCTCGTCCTGAGCACCGAACCTGGACCGGACGCGCGAGTCGCGCGGGGGCGCACGGTCACGCTCGTGCTCTCGGCCGGGCCGGAGCGATTCGTGCTGCCGAGTGACCTTGCCAACAAGACACCTGACCAGGTCAGATCCCTGCTATCGGCCATTCCCGTCAACGTCGCGGCGGGCCTATCGCCCGAAGCCAGCGACACCGTGACGAGCGGCCTGGTAACGCGAATCATCCCGGCGGCCGGCACGTCGGTGAAGCGCAACCAGGCAGTGACGATCTTCGTCTCCACTGGGAAGCCGATCGTCGCGATCCCGAACATCGACCCGGGCACGCCGTACGACCAGGCTGTACTGGCGCTCAAGCACGCCGGATTCGTGCCCAAGCGGGTCGATGATTTCAGCGACACGATCGCCAAGGACGCGGTCATCTCCGTTGCCCCCACCGGCCAGGCCCGCAAGGGCAGCACGATCACACTCACCGTCTCCAAGGGCCCGCAGTTGGTGGCTGTGCCGGACATCGCTACAGGCACGCCGGCCGGCCAGGCTCGATCGCAGCTCGCGCACCTCGGCTTCCGGGTCAAGATCGTCAAGCACTTCGGCGGTGTGCTCGACGAGGTCGTCGGCGTGGACCCGCCGTCCGGCACGCTGCTGGCACCGGGCTCGATAATCACGCTCGATATCGTCTGACGGTGGCCCGCGCAGCGTCGCCGATTGGGGCGCACGTGTCGGCGGCAGGTGGTCTGGCCCTCGTGTTGCCGCGAGCCCAGGCAGTCGGCGCCGAGACGCTGCAACTCTTCGTGGCCAACACCAGGGCCTGGGCGCACCCCAAGGCCGATCCGGCGGGGGACGAAATGTTCCGCGCAACGTGCCCGCTCCCGGTGTTCGTCCACGCCCCGTACCTGATCAACTTCGGCTCACCCTCGCCGGACACGCTGGCCAGGTCGACGCTGGCGCTGGCGTTCTCGCTGCGCCGCGCTGCCGCGATCGGGGCCCGCGGCGTCGTCATGCACGCCGGATCGGCCGTCCTGGGCAGCCGATGGGGCGAGGCGGTTCGTCAGGTTCGCGAGCACGTACTGCCCCTCATCGGTGACGCCGACGGCCCGCTTCTGCTGATCGAGCCGACAGCGGGCGGCGGCGGCTCGCTGGCCTGCGATGCCCCCTCGCTGGCCGCCTATCTCGACGTGCTCGGCCGTGACGAGCGCATCGGGGTATGCCTGGACACCTGCCACCTGCACGCGGCCGGGCATGACCTGACCGCGGACGGCGGCGTCGCCGCGGCGATGGACGCGCTGCACGCGGCGGCGCCAGGACGGCTCGGGCTGATCCACGCCAACGACAGCCTGGACGAGTGCGGTTCGCGGCGGGATCGTCACCAGAACGTGGGCCGCGGCACGCTCGGCCGCCGGCCGTTCTGGGAGCTGCTGCACCACCCGGTCACCGCCGGGGTGGCGTTCGTCGTGGAGACTCCAGGCGACGAGGCCGGCCAGGCCGCCGATATCGCGAGGCTGCGCCGGCTCCGGTCCGCGGCCCTGGCCCCGGCCGGCCCTCGCGGCCGGTCCCGCCGGACCGGAGCCGCGATCCGCGCTTCGCAGCGGGCCGTGGCTGGGCCAGACTAGGACGCACAGGCCAGACCGCGCGCACGCGCCGCGGCCGTGATGGGAGGGACGCGGTGGACAGGGCTCCTGAGCCGGGCAACTCCGGCGAACGCGAACTTCTGCTCGGCTGGCTGGCCTTTCACCGCGACGCGCTGGCCGCCAAGTGCGCGGGCCTGTCCGGCCGCCAGCTCGTCGCCCGGCCGGCCGGGCCCTCCGCACTCTCCCTGCTCGGCCTGGTCCGGCACCTGACCGAGATGGAGCACGTGTACCTGGTGCACGCGCTGGCCGGGGGCGGGTCACTGCGGCTGGTCTACTGCACCGACGAGGACCCCGACGCCGACATCGCGAACCTGAAGGCGTCGATGGCCAGGGCCTCGCTCAAGCGGTGGCTGGCCGAGCGGGACCGGGCGGACGTGCTGCTGACGTCGACCGGCCCGCTCGGCGGGCTGACCGCGGGCAACCGCCGGTCGGTCCGGTGGAACCTGATCAAGCTGATCCAGGAGTACGCCCGGCATAACGGGCACGCCGACCTGCTGCGGGAGCTGATCGACGGGTCCGTCGGTGAGTAGGCCGGGCCGGCCGTCCTGGACCGCTGCGATCGATGAGCAAAGAAATCTTTGACATCATCAAGCATTTGGAAATATCGTTGAGGTACTCAATCGTTGAGCTAGGCAGAACGTTGAGCTAGACAGCGAAACTGAGCACGAGGTGCCCTGACCATGCACCGAAGGGCTGTACAGGAGGCGGGATGAACTGGTGTGCGGGCGGAGACAAGCTCGACCAGGAGATTTTCGATGCCATCACCGAGTTCGTTTCCCACCTGATGCGGCGCGGAGACCAGCTATCGCAGCGTTACGGCGTTCCTGTCTCCGCGATGAAAGCCCTGCGCCGGCTGGACGCCCCGGTGCCGATGAAGGACCTGGGTCAGAGCATGGGCTGTGATCCCTCCTTCGTCACCATGATCGCCGACGTCCTGGAAAAGCACGGCCTGGCCACCCGCGAGCCGAATCCCGCCGACCGGCGGGTCAAGAACCTCGCGCTGACCGACCGCGGCCACCAGGTCAAGGCGGCCGTGGAACAGGACACGCTCGGCCTGATGCCGTGGACGCACGCACTGGACCGCAGCGAGCGCGAGCAGTTCCTCGGACTGCTGCGCAAGATGTGCCGGTCCCTGGCAGCCGTGCCGCCACCGCCCGATCGCGATCCCGCCAGGGAGGTAACCAGCAGCACGGGCGTTACCGCACCGGTCGCCTCCTGACCGGCCGGCGCGACACCGGACCGCGTGACCCGATCTCACCGGCTTCATTAAGCACGTCCCTCTGACGCCTGGTTCCTGCGGGAGCCACGGCGACGGACCCGCACGCCCACAGAAAGGTACAGATCGCCGTGTCTTCGACACACTCGGTTACCAGCCGGGGCTCCTCGCCCGGCGTGCCAGCCGCCGACGGTCCGCGTCACCTCGGGCTGGCCCTCTTCGTCATCGCCACCGCGCAGCTGATGGTCGTGCTGGACTCGGCCATCGTCAACGTCGCCCTGCCGCACATCCAGCACGCGCTCGGATTCACCGGCAGCGGGCTGGAGTGGGTCGTGACCGCGTACGCGGTCACGTTCGGCGGGCTGCTGCTGCTCGGCGGCCGGTCCGGCGACCTGCTCGGCCGCCGCCGGATCTTCATCATCGGCCTGCTGCTGTTCTCCGGCGCCTCCCTGCTCGGCGGCTTCGCCACCTCGCAGGCCTGGCTGCTCGCGTCCCGGGCTCTGCAGGGCGTCGGGGGGGCCATGGTCGCACCGACCGCGCTGGCCCTGATCACGACCACGTTCGCTGAGGGCCGGCCGCGGAACCGGGCGATGGGCGTCTATGCCGCCATGAGCGGCGGCGGCGCGGCGATCGGGCTGGTGGCCGGCGGCGTGCTCACCAGCTACCTGTCCTGGCGCTGGGTGCTGTT
>QHCC01000029.1:0-1519 GCA_003243915.1 Pseudonocardiales bacterium
GCCTGCGCGTCCGGGTCGGTCGCGGCCAGCTTCGCCCGGGTCTGCGCCAGCGTCGGCACCCGCCCGGTGCCGCCTTGCCCCGACAGGGACAGCGACGCGGCAGCACAGCCGAGCGCAGCGGCCAACTCCAGCGGATCGCCGGCCACCAACCGCGCGGCGACAGTGCCGACGAAGTTGTCGCCCGCGCCGGTCTGGTCGACGAGGCGTTCCGGCGGCACCGCCGGCACGCGACGGGGGGCCGCGCCGGAATCGAGCACCACCCCGTCGGACCCACAGGTCACCATCGCGGCCGCCGCGCCGAGTTGACGGCAGGCTGCGGCGGCGACGCCGGGGTCATCGGTGCCCAGTAGCAGGCGCGTCTCACCGGGCGCCGCCGGGGTGACCAGCGCCGCGAACGGCGCCAGCTCGCCCAGCATCGCGCGCGCCTCGTCGACAGTGGTCAGGCGCCGCCGCAGGTTGGGGTCGTAGATGAACCGGCTCGCCTGCTGCGCCGCGGCCTGCACGGTTGCCCAGGCCGAGTCCGACACCGCGCAGGTGATCCCGCTGGCCACCACGGCACCGGCACCGGCGACGTCGATGCCGGTGAGATCCGCCGGCTGCAGGGTCGAGCCCGCGCTGCCGCGCCGCACGTAGACGAACTCGCGGCTGCCGTCCGGGTCGGCGGTCACGAAATACACGCCGTGCTCCCCGGACACGCGCCGCAGCAGAGCCGTGTCGACACCGAGCTGGGCGACCCGATCGCACAACTCGTCGCTGAGTTCGTCGTCGGCCATCCGCGCGAGCAGACCGGTGCGGGCCCCGGCCGCGGCCGCGGCAGCCGCGACGTTGAGAGCGTCGCCGGAGAAGCCGAGTCGGAGCTCGGCGCCCGAACGCAGCGGGCCGGACGTGGACAGCTCGACGAGCACCTCGCCGAGCACCAGGACGTCGTAGCTCACCAACTGTGCACCGTCCCGTCGACCAGCCGGTTGACCGGCAGATATGCCGGCCGGTAGGGGTAGCGGGCCGCGGCGGCCTCGTCGATCTCAACGCCCAATCCAGGCTCCTCGCCGGGCAGCAGGTAGCCGTCGGCGAAACGGTAGGAGTGCGGGAAGACCTCGTCGGTCGCCTCGGTGTGCGGCATGTACTCCTGCAGGCCGAAGTTGGGGATGGACACGTCGACGTGCAACGCCGCCGCCATGCACACCGGCGACAGGTCGGTCGCGCCATGCGATCCGGAGCGCACGTGGTAGAGGTCGGCCAGGGCGAAGATCCGGCGCAGATGGGTGATGCCACCGGCGTGCACGACCGTGGTGCGGATGAAGTCGACGAGTTGTTCGGTGATCAGCTGCTGGCAGTCCCAGATCGAGTTGAACACCTCGCCCACGGCAATGGGCGTCGTGGTGTGCGCCCGGATCAGCCGGAAGCCCTCCTGTAGTTCGGCGGGGACGGGGTCCTCGAGCCAGAACAGCTGGAAGTCCTCGATGCTCTTGCCGAGCCGGCCCGCCTCGATCGGTGTCAGCCGGTGGTGCACGTCGTGCAG
>QHCC01000029.1:1547-16340 GCA_003243915.1 Pseudonocardiales bacterium
TCGTAGAACTCCTTGTCCTTGCTGACGCCGTAGACGGTGTCCAGCCCGGGCACGCCGCACTGCACGCGGACGGCGCGGTACCCGCGTTCGAGGTAGCGCGCCACCTCGTCCACCAACTCCGGGATCGTGGCGGCGTTCGCGTGGCCGTACACCGTCGCGCCGTCGCGGCAGCGCCCGCCCAGCAGCTGGTACAGCGGCAGCCCCGCCACCTTGGCCTTGATGTCCCACAGCGCGGTGTCGACGGCTGCGATCGCGGTCATGGTCACCGGCCCGCGCCGCCAGTACGCGCCCTTGTACAGGTAGTGCCAGGTGTCCTCGATGCGGTGCGGGTCCCGGCCCAGCAACACCGGGCACAGATGGTCAGACAGGTAGCTGGCCACCGCGAGCTCGCGCCCGTTGAGCGTCGCGTCACCGATGCCGGTGACCCCGTCGTCGGTGGTGAGCTTGAGCGTGACGAAGTTGCGCCCGGGGCAGGTGATGATGACCTCGGCGTCGACGATCTTCATGCGTCGCCCACCGCGGACAGGGCCCGCTCGACCCGCTGGACCCGCTCGGTCAGGTCGCCGTCGGCGGTGAGGTCAGAGCCCAGGCCGACCGCGACGGCACCGGCGGCCAGCCATTGCGCCGCGTCGTCGAGCCGCACGCCCCCCGTCGGCATGATCGCCGCACCGGGCAGGACCGCAAGCAGTGAGCGCAGGTAGGCCGGGCCGCCGACGTGCGCCGGGAACAACTTGGCCGGGCCCAGCGCGGTGGCTGCAGCCAACTCGGCCGGGGTGAAGCCACCCTCGATGAAGCCCAGCCCGTGCCACTCGGCCACCGAACGGACTGCGGGTGCGGGCAGCGGGCTGACCAGGAACTGCGCGCCTGCCTCGACCGCGCACTGCGCGTCCTGGCGCGATCGCAGCGTGCCCGCGCCGACCACGAGCTCGGGCCACTCGGCGCGCGCGGCACGCACCGCCTCGGCCCAGCCCGCTGTCGTCGCGGTGAACTCGATCGTCTTCAGGCGCGCCCGCACGCACCGTCCGGCAAGCTCGAGCGCCTCGTCGGCCGTCGCGACCCGCACCACCGGGACGATCCGGCTGGCGCGCAGCTGCTCGATCAGGTCCACGCTCAGCGGCCCTCCTGCACCCAGGCGTGCCGCGGGTCGAGGAAGGGCACCATCTCGCGGCCCTGCCCGGCCATTACCCACAGGTAGTACAGCGAGTAACCCGGCGCGGCAACGACCGGGTGGTAGCCGGCCTTGATCGCCGCGGCGTCGCCGTCGCGGACCGTGAACGCCTCCTGCACCCCGCCGTCGACGTAGCGGATCTGCACCCCGAATCCGCCGGCCGGTTCGACCTTGAACAGGTACACCTCCTCGAGCTGCACCTCCGTCGGCGGGCGGTGGTCGTCGTGCTTGTGGGGCGGGTAGGACGACCAGTTTCCGGGCGCATTGATCGTCTCGCCGATCAGCAGCCGGCCCGCTGCGTGTTCCGGGCCCAGCACGGTGCGCACATTGCGGGCCCAGTTGTCCTTGCCCACGTCGGCGATGCGCTGGTCGTCCGGGCCGATCAGGCGCGCCGCCGGAGCTGGGTCGTCAGCCAGTGGTGCGCTGCAGACCGCCAGCTCCGCGGGGCCGCCGACAGCGGTGAGAACGAGGTGCGCGCCGGGCGGGGCGTAGATCGCGTGCCCTGGCCCTTCGAACACCGACGAGCGCCCGCCGGAGCGGCCCAGCTTCTCGCCGTCGACCACCACGTCGACGACGCCGCTGAGCACCATGACGAGCATCTCTTCACGGGCCCGAACCAGGTCGACCAATTCTCCGGCGTGCAGGTCGGCGACGTCGAGCTGGATGAGGTCGGTCTCGGTGCCCACCGAAATCACTGGTGCAATCACGTAGTTCCCTTCTGTTGCTCGCTCACGCGGTCGACTCGTCCTTCAGACGCGTCACCAGCTGGGTGGGATTGATGAACCGCAGCGCCACGACGAGCAGCACCAGCATGCTGGCGGTGTAGACCACGGCCATCGCATCGACCGACTGCGGCGCCCGGATGCCCGCGCCCAGGACATTGTTGAACAGAACGATGACGAGGGTCTCGCTGGTCGGCCCCGACGTGAGGAACGTCAGCTCGAACATGCCGACGGTGCGCACGAGCACCAGGATCGACGCGGCGAGGATGCCGGGGATGAGCAGCGGGCCGAGCACCCGGAAGAACACCGCGGCGGTGCTGGCGCCGCACATTCGCGCCGCCGACTCGATCTTCGTGTCGATCTGCTCGATGAACGGCGTCATCGTCAGCACGACGAAGGGCACCGACGGCACCAGGTTGGCCAGGATGACGCCGGTCAGCGATCCGGCGAGGTGGACCTTGTAGAGCACGGTCGCCAGCGGGATGCCATAGGCGATCGGTGGGATCAGGATAGGCAGCAGGAACAGCAGCATCACCAGCCGCTTGCCGGGGAAGGTGCGCCGGGCCAGCACGTAGGACGCAGGCAGGCCGATGAGCACCGATACGACGACGACGCTGAGGGCCACCTCCGCGGTCACCACGAGCACGCTGGACAGGTTGAATTCCCGCCACGCGTCGGAGTACCAGTGCGTCGTCCACCCGTCGGGAAGCCAGGTGCCGAACCAGCGCACGCTCAGCGAGCTGACGAGAACGGAGAAGACGACACCGGCCAGGTTGACGAAGAAGAATGCGACCAAGCCCCACACCAGCCAGGTGCCGGGCGAGCCCACCAGCCGGCGACCGGACCGCGGTGCAGCAGCGGTATCGGCTACCGGGGTGGGCACCGGGTCGATGACCGTCGTGCTCATCAGCCCTTGCCTCCGCTAGCGCCCTTGTAAAGCGTGCCGCGCCACGCCAGCACCGCTGCGATGACGATCAGCATCGCTACCGTCATGATCACTGCGATGGTTGAGCCCAAGGAGAAGTCGAACTGCTCCAGGGCAGCGTGGTACGCGGCGATCGAGATCACCCGGGTCCTTCCGGACGGGTCGCCGACCAGGAACGCCGACGGGAACACCGAGAACGCCAGCACGAAGGACAGGCAGAAGGTGATCGCGAGCCCCGGCGCCAACAGCGGCAGGGTGATGAACCGGAAGCGTTCGCGCCAGCCCGCACCGAGCGTCGCGGCCGCGCTCTCCAGTGTCGGGTCGATGCCCGAGAGGTAGGACATGGTGAGCAGGAACGCGAACGGGAACCCGGTGATGATGAGGGAGAACAGCACACCCCAGTAGTTGTGCACCAATTCGATCGGCTGGTCGATCAGGTGCAACGCCAGCAGCGTCTTGTTCAGCCAGCCGGCCGGAGCTAGATACTCCAGCAGCCCCTCGGCGGTGAGCACCGTTCCCAGCGTGATCGGTACCACGAGCAGCGTGGTCAGCGTCCGCTTGCCGCGGAAGGGCCGTCGCAGTTTGTAGGCCATCGGAATCGATGCCAGCACGTTGATCAGCGCGGCCGGCAGTGCCAGCCTGAACGTCGTCCACAGCGTATTGCGCAGGTACGGGTCGTCGAAGAACTTGCGGTAGTTGGCGAACGGGCCGCCGCCCTGCTGCGGGCTGAACGACAGGCCTACCCCGTACAGGAACGGGTAGAGGAACAGCACTGCGATGAAGATCAGCCCGGGCACCAGCAACAGCAGCGCCCGGTCGATGCCGCGCTCTGCGAGCCGGTGACGCAGTGCCGGCCGGGTGGCTGTCGGCTGCCCGGTTGCTGCGGTCATCCCGATGCCTCGGTCGGTGGTGGCGGCGTGTCGGGAGAGAAGACCAGCACCCGCTCCTCGGGCACGGACAGGGTGACGTCGTCACCAGGAGCGAGCCGCTGATCGGTGCGGAAGTGGACGGCCTCACCGGTACGCAGCCGGCCCTGGACCGACTGGTCCCTGCCGTGGTACTCGACCACCTCGACGCCGACCTCGAGTCGGTTGGCGATGGCCTTGCCCACCACGAAGTCCTCGGGACGGATCGCGGCGACGGCCCGCCCGGAGCTGATCGCCTCGCAGTTGACACCGCGCAGTTTCAACCCGTCGCCGCCGAGCACGACCCGCGCCTGCTCGCTCTCGATGACGTCGAGTTCGAACATGTTGCGATAGCCCATGAAGCCGGCGACGTAACGGTTCGCGGGGTGAGCATAGACCTCTTCGGGCGTGCCGATCTGCTGGACCGAGCCGGCCCGCAGCACGACGAGGCGATCGGCCAGGGACAGCGCCTCCTCCTGGTCGTGGGTGACGTAGACGGTGGTCAGGCCGAGCGTCTGGTGCAGCCGCCTGATCTCGGTGCGCATCTCCAGGCGCAGCGTCGCGTCGAGGTTGGAGAGCGGCTCGTCCATGAGCACCAGTGGCGGCTGAAGGGCCACTGCGCGGGCGATGGCCACCCGCTGCTGTTGGCCACCGGAGAGCTGACCGGGGAACTTGGCGGCATGCTCGTTCAGCTGCACCAGGCTGATGGCCTCCTCGACCCGCCTGTCGCGTTCGGCCTTGGGCACCTTGTGCATGCGCAGCCCGAACGCGATGTTGCGGCGCACGCTCATGTGCGGGAACAGGGCGTAGTTCTGGAACACCATCCCGAAGTCGCGCCGCTCCGGCGGCAGGCCGTCGATGCGCTTGTCGTCCAGCCAGATGCTGCCGCCGCTCAGCGGCAGCAGTCCGGCCACGCAGTTCAACGCGGTCGTCTTGCCGCATCCGGACGGGCCGAGCAGGGCTACGAACTCGCCGCATCCGATGGTGAGGTCCAGCCCGGCCAGCGCCGCGTGCCCTCCGTAGCTCCGGCTGACACCGTCCAGCCGGAGCTCGTCGAACTGCCGTGCGCGAACCGTCATACCGCTCAGCCGCCACTTCCGATGGTCTTGTTCCACTTGTCGAAGGCGAAGACCTGCTTCTCGGCGGGCAACGGCGTCTTCTTGGGGTACTGGGCGATCCAGCCGTCGTACTCCGGGCGACCGAACTTGGCGATGGTGTCCTGACTCTTCTTCGGCGCCATGTCGATCGTGACGTTCTTGACTGCCGGCCCCGGGTAGAAGTACCCGTCGTCGTAGGCGATTGCCTGTTCCTTGGGCTGCAACATGTACTTGATCAGTGCCAGGTCAGCCGCCAGCACGTCCTTTGACACGCCCTTGGGGATTGCCACGTACTGCGCGTCGGTCACCCACGTCATGGGCTGCAGCACACCGACCTTCACGGTATTGGGCACGGTACCCAGCACTCGCGGGTTGATATCCCATCCGGTGGTCGAGGCGACCATGTCGACCGAGCCGGCGCCGAGATTCTTCATCGTCTCCGTGGTGCCCGAGCCATAGGTCTTGACGTACTTACCCAGCTCTTTCAGGTAGGCCCAGGTCTTGTCCCAGCCCTTGTCGGGGTCCGACGGGTCCTTGTCCGCGAGCAGGTAGGGCAGCCCCATCAGGAACGTGCGCCCCGGGCCGGAGTTCGCCGGATCGGCGTACTGGAAGCGACCCTTGTGTGCCTTGGCCCAGGTGAGCAGCTCGGCTGGAGTAGTCGGCGCGTTGCTGACCTTCTTGGGGTTGTACTCGATCAGCGGCCCGGACGGGTAGTAGACGACCTCGACCGCCTGACCCTGCGCCAGCTGGGCCATGGCGGCGGCCGGTTCCTGGTAGTTGTCCATCAGGCCGGGGAAGCGCGACGCGAAGTCCGGCAGCACCTTGACGAACAGGTTGTTCTTGATGCCGGCGGAGAGCCCGTCCGTGCCGGTCAGCACGAGGTTGGTCTGCACCTGCCCGGCCGCCTGCTGCGCCTGCAGCTTGCCCGACATCGACGGCGCCGGGGCCTTGGAGTAGGTGACGTCCTTGACGATGTCGGGGTTGGCCTTCACGAAGTCCTGGATCATGCCCTTGGTCAGAGCCAGGTTGCCGGCGATATCGAGAATGTTCAGCGTCACGGCATTCTTCGGCTTGTCCGGCACACCAGAGGCCGCGACGCTCTTGGTCGCGTCCTTGCTGGGCGCACCACATCCTCCGGCGAGTGCGACGGCCGCAGCTACTGCGACTAGTGCTGTGGTGGCACGCAGACCTGACATGGGTCAGTCCCCTTTCAGTTGACGGGCGCCCCTCGCGGCGCGACCGTTGGAGCCGGCACTCACCCGTGGCGGTGCCGCCGTGGACGACCGCACGATCAGCTGGGTGCCGAGCGTGCGCTGGGCACCGGCGGTGTGCCCGAGCGATTTCTGGTCGAGCCAGTCGAGCAGGAGTTCGACCGCGGCGCGACCGGCGGCTTCCTTGGGTATGAGCACCGTGGTCAGCGGTGGCGTGCACATCGCGGCGAAGTCGATGCCGTCGAAGCCGATCACGCTCATCTGCTCCGGAACGGCGACGCCGCGGTCGGCCAACCGGTTGAGCACCCCGAGGGCGATCAGGTCGTTGTAGGCGAGCACCGCGGTGACGTCGGTGGCCAGCACCAGGTCGGCCGCCTGCAGGCCCGCCTCGAAGCGCGGGGCGAATGGGCCGAGCTCGATCACGTCGACGCCGGTAGCCCGCGACGCGCTCCGTAGCCCTCGGCGTCGCTCCCGGTTGGACCACGACGCCTGGGGACCGGCCAGGTAGGCGGCCCGCCGATGGCCGAGAGCGGCCAGGTGCTCCACCGCCTGGCGCATCCCGTCGGCGTTGTCCACGAGCACGATCGGCACGTCAGCCACCTTGCGGTAGACGAAGGTCAGCGGGGTCAGGGACTCCACGGCGCGGCGCTGCTTGTCCGACATGCGCGAGGAACACAGCACGATGCCGTCGACCTGCTTGGCCATGGCCTTGATCAGGTTCACCTCGAGGTCGGCGTTCTCGTCGGTGTCGGCGAGGAACACGGCGTGATCGGCCTGCTGTGCCCGGGCCTGCGCGCCCTTGAGCACGGCGGGGAACAGCGGGTTGCCGAGGTCAGGGACGATCAACCCGATGTTCGCTGTCTTTCCGGTGATCAAGCCGCGGGCAGCCCGGTTGGGCCGGTAGCCCACCTCGTCGGCCACCCGCAATACCCGTTCGCGGGTGTCCCTGCGGACCATCTCCGGGGTGGTGAACGCCCGCGACACGGTCGAGGCCGACACCCGGGCGCGCTGTGCTACGTGGTGAATGGTCACCGCCAACTTTGGCCTCCTCGTGCCGCATCCCAGACTGCAACCCTTTGCAGGAAGTTGTCAAGGGGACAATCCAGGCCACGCCGCAGGTGGCGGCCGCGGCGGGCGACCAGCTCAGCCGGCCGGACGCGGTCGCGGGGGGCCGGTCGACTCGCGGACCACGAGCGACGACGGCAGCCGCTCCTGCCGGGCAATTGCGCCGTCCACCAGAAGTTGACGCAGCATCGCCCCCGCGCGCCGCCCCAACTCGTGCTTGGGCACGATCACGGTCGTCAACGGCGGACCCAGGAACGCCGCGACGGGAAGGTCGTCGAAACCGACGACGGACAACGCCGTCGGCACGTCGAGACCCAACTCGCGCAGCCGCGCCAGCGCCCCCAACGCCACCAGGTCGTTGAACGCCAGCACCGCCGTCACGTTTCGGCGCAGCAGGTCCGGAAGCGCCTGGTAGCCCGCATCACTGGTGGACCCGGCGAGGGTGACGGACACGGACACGCCGCACTGCTCGGCAGCCGAATGCAGCCCGGCGCGGCGGCCACGATCGGACCACGACGTCGTCGGGCCGGCGAGATAGCCGATGTCGCGGTGCCCCAGCGCGGCCAGATGCTCGACAGCCTGGGCCATCCCGATCGCCGAGTCGACGCCCACGGTGCCGAACGGCAGCCCGTCCAGCTCGCGGTTGGTGCAGACGAGCGGGATCCCCCAGCCCGCCACCGCGGCCAGATTCTCCGCCGACATTCGAGGTGAACACAGCACGATGCCGTCGCAGCGCCCGGACAACTCGCCCACCAACCGCAGCTCCTCGTCGGGATCCTCCCCGCAGTCGGCGATCAACAACCGGTGATCACCCTCCGTCACGTCGTCGGCGAGGCCCTTGACAACGTCGGGGAAGAACGGGTTCGCGAGGTCCGGCACGATCACGCCGATCGTGCGCGTCACGCCGTGCCGGAAGTCTCGGGCCACCGTGTTCGGGCGGTAACCGAGTTCCCGCGCCGCACTGCGTACTCGGGCGACGAGTGCCTGGTCGGCCACCGCGCGTCCGTTGAGCACCCGGGACACGGTCGCGATCGACACCTGCGCTGATCGGGCGACGTCGAAGACGGTGGGTCGGCTGCGCGGGCTAGTCATCACAGGTGAGAGTAGGCGGTCGGCAGTCTTGCGCGCATCAGCCCTTGACAGCGGCCTCAGCGACGTGATTACCCTAAGAATACGTTTTCTGAGCACCTATGGCGAGAAATTCTGCGAAAGCCAGCACCAAGACGGCACCAAGACAGCACCCAAGACAGAACAGAGGAAGCACCGAGCGACCGGTGCGGAAGTACGAAGCAGAAGGGACCTGGACTGTGGCTGCATCGGCAGACGGCATCAGGTTGGCCGCGACCCGTACTCGGGCGCGTCGACAGCGAACGCGGGCGGTGGCCGGCGGTGCAGTCCTCGCCGTGCTCGCCGTGCTGGCTCCCGCAGTGACGGGGTCGGCTGCCGCGGCACCGGCACCCGGATCTGCGGAGGTCTCGGTGCGCTTCGATCCACTTCACGTCTCAGGCGGTGACGTCCCGGCGAACTATGTCGGCCTGAGCGTGGAGTGGTCCCTCATCGAACGCTATATGGGGCCGAACGCCCGCCCGGCATTCGTCAACCTGCTGCACAACCTGGGCACTGGAGTGCTGCGCGTCGGCGGCTCGTCGCAGGACGTGATGCCGTTCGTCGCGACGGCGCCTAACACCAACCAGGTGATCACGCCCGAAGACCTCGGCTACATCCGCGCCACCCTCGACGCGACCAACTCCGGCAACGCCCACGCGCGGACGCCGGCCTGGGGTGTGGTCCTGGGCACCGCGATGGCGCCAGTGAGTGCGACCAGGCCGTTCATCAGCCCCGAGCACGCGCACGCGTTCGTCACCGAGGGCGTCACACCCGCGTTCTCGGGCGGCGCCGCGCGCGACGTGGCCGGCATCGAGTTGGGCAACGAGCCGGACCTGTCATACGGCTCGAATCTCGCGGCCTACCTCGGCGACCTGGCCACCTACTCCGCGCCGCAGGTCACCGGACCGTGGCCGATCATCGCGCCCAACACCAGCGAGGACATCCTGCCCTGGCAGAGCATCGACGGCCGCACCGTGCCCACCAGGTATTTCTGGGACTGGCCGCAGATCCTCGACACCGCCGCACCGGAGATGCGGGCCCGCGCCGCGGCGTTCGGCGCCTATGCCAGCGACCACTTCTATCCGCTGGCGCGCACGTGCACCAACAAGCCGTATCGCTGCCCGAGCACCGCCGCACTACTTTCCGACGAGCACATGAACAGCCTGGACTATCAGGTCTATGTCCACGCGCAGGAAGCCGCCCGCCATGGCCTGGGCTACCGCCTGGAGGAGACCAACACCGCGGCAGGCCGCGGCGCCGACGGGGTGAGCAATGTCGCCGCCAGCGCCACGTATGCACTCGATCTGATGTTCCACACCGCCTGCCCGCAGCCGCCGAACACCCCAGGGGCGAACGCCACCTGCGGCACGGGGGCGATCGGATTGAACTTCCACAACGCCGAGGTGCGGGCGTTCTTCTTCCCCGAAGAGGGCAACGCCTACTACAACGCGATCAACTACGACCCCACCGCTGCGATGGGAGCTCCGAACGCCGCACCGCTGTACTACGCGATGCTGCTGTTCAGCCGGTTCGCCCAGGGCAGCACCGGGCTGCGGCCGGTGGCCGTGTCCGCTCCCGGCGCCGACGGGTCACAGGTCAAGGCCTGGCAGGTCGAGGGCAACGCCGCCGAGCGGCGAATGTTCCTCATCAACAAGGGCGACCATCCGGTGACGGTCGCGGTAGAGGCACCGGGATCGGGCGCCCTGGTCGACCGGATGACGCCGTATGACCCGAGCGGCAGCAGCAAGACGCTCGACGCAGCGCAGGTTCACATCGACGGCGCGGCGGTAGCCGCGAACGGCACCTGGCCCGGCTTCCGCCCGACGCATGAACCGATCACGCACCACCGGATGACGATCACTCTCGCAGCCGGCGAAGCCACCGTGATCACCCTGCACGCCGATCGGTAGCCGCCTGCGGCTGCACCCACCTGCCATGAGGAGTTCGAGAATGAGCGCACAACGTCCCGGCGCGCGCCGGCTGGCCAAGACTGTTGCCTGCCTGGCCGTGGCCCTGGGCCTGGTCGCCGCCGGTAGCACCGGCGGCGCATCCGCCGGAGCGGCCGCGGCCTCGACGGCGTTCACCCTGACGGCCACCACCGACCCGTCGAACGCACAGATCACCGGCAACAACCAGGGCTTCTCGGTCGAGACCGCAGACTTCGCCCACGGCTTCCTCACCAAGGCCCGCATGTCGCGCCGGCTGCAGACGCTCAGCGAGCACGGCGTGATGCGTATCGGCGGCTACTCGATGGTGCTGGTGTGGCCGACGTTCGGCGCGTACCGCAACGCCCCTGTGCCCGCGCAGGCCATCGGCGGGGTCGTCGACCAGTCCGATCTCAACAAGCTCAAGGCGCTGCTCGACGACTCCGGCTGGAAGGTCACCATCGGCGTCCCGCTGAAGTCGGTCATCGACCCGGCGCAGATCAAGAACCCGCTCAAGGACCCGTCGCCGCCGGTGACGATGGACCAGGCCGTCGCCGAGATCAAGGCGGCGCACCAGACGCTCGGCAAGGACCTCATCGGGGTCGAGGTCGGCAACGAGTTCGACAACGTCACCACCCTGACATCGGCGCAGTACTACGCCAAGCTGAAGGAGTATCAGGCCGCGATCGATGCGGCGGTCCCTGACGGCCACATCAAGATGGTGGGTCCGTCGGCAAACACATCGTCGACGAACACGTTCCTGGACGACTTCGTCACCGCCGTCGCGGGTGACCCGTCGAGCACCCCGGCGAAGACCCTCGAGGAGCTGAGCTCGCACTACTACCCGGGCAGCCACTGCGGGACGTCCACGCTGTCGATACCGACACTGATGTCGGATGCGACGTATCTCAAGACGCGGGCCAAAGAGCAGGGCGTCGTCGACACCGGCGCACGGCTGGACAGCAAGATCCCGTCCGTGATCAACGAGTCGAACAGCGCATCGTGCAGCGGGCAGCCCGGCGTCAGCGACGCCTACGCCACCTCGCTGTGGTCGCTGGATTACCTGCTACAGAGCACGCAGCTGGGGATCAGCCGGGTGCAGTTCCACACGAACACGGCGGCCGTCTGTGGCGACTTCAAGGCCCGCACCTCGGCCGACTACCCGATCTCCTACCGCTACTACGGCGCGTTCTGTGCGGCCGACCAGGCCGCGCTGGACGCCAACAAGCTCTCGGCGACGCCGCTGTACTACGGACTCTGGGCGTTCGGGCAGGTGCCCAAGGGGACGTTCGTCGACGTGAACCTCGCCGACACCGCCCTGCCGCAGCTCCGGGCGTACGGGATCATGGGTCGCAACGGGAAGCTGACCGTGGTGTTGATCAACGTCCAGGACCCGTCGGTTCCGACGAGCACCGACGACGCGGTGACGCTGAACCTGCCGTCGGCGTTCGCCAAGGGCAGCGCCGTGACCCTGCAGAGCTCGGCGCCCGGCGGCCTGGGATCACTCGACGCCTCCGCCATCACCCTGGGCGGGCGCACGGTCTCCCCGTCCGGCGTGCCGACCGGAATCCCGACTCACTCGCGCATCGGTGTCACCGGTTCCTCGGCCACAGTGACCGTCGCTGCGGGCACTGCCCAGATCATCACCTTCTCGCGTTAGAACCGCGACTGTCGCGTGAATGCGCAGTTAGAGCGGACATCGGCACATGCATCAACCGGATCGGAACTGTTGTTACGGGTAGATCAAAACGAGACCTGTTCGCCATAGTGTCCCGACCATGAACCGCGCGATGGCCGCCGGCCTGTCATTGGCCGGGGTCGTAGCAGTGACGAGCGCGTGCTCGGGCTCGGGCTCGGGCTCGGGCTCGGGCTCGGGCTCTAAGATTTCCTCGGCGGTTGCCACCTATGCGAACGGGCTGCCCCCCGGAGTCAGGCCGCCAACCCGCGGCGCGGCAGACCTGACGAGCCCGTTCGTGACCTGGGCGGGACCAGGGCGGATATATGTGACCGCGTACGGCAGCAGCGGTTGCCCACCGCTTCCGACCTCCGTGCGTTCGGACGGCTCCCACCACGTCACGGCCACCACAAAGGAACACAGGTTCAAGGGCACCACTGGCTGCGTCAAGGATCTCGCTCCCACGACAAGCACCGTCGCACTACCCCCGGTCATCGACACCTCGGCACCGCTCTCGGTGGATGTCGACGGATCAACGACAACCCTCCAACCGCGTTAGAAAGTGCCGCGCAGGTTCACCCGCCGGCGCGTGGCGGTAGCACGATGATCGCGGGTGGCCCCCACACCAACCCGGAGATCGCCCGCGACTCGTAGGGACGGGTCAGGCCGGCCCGCCAGGCCAGCAGCCGGGTTCTCGTCCCGGCGTTGAGTGCCACCACCAGCCAGCGGCCGTCCGCCGAGAACGTCAGCCCGGGTGCCTGCTTCGCGGGCACCTCGATGCCGGGCACGACATCGACCGTGCCGGTGTCGAGGTGCAGGATCGCGACGTCGGCAGGCGGGATCGGATGTCCCGATTGGTAGCGCAGTTCCGGAGTACCGCGTTCGAGGGTGAACGCGAGCAGTCGCCCGTCGGGCCTGATCACGCCGGCCGTGAAGCCCGGCGAGCGCGGCAGGCGGTAGTCGACGGTGGCGCCGCCCGCGACGGACCGGCGATGCAGCGTGCACGGCTTGTCGATGCTCGCGTAGCAGTCGGCCGCCCACAGCACGACGCCGTGCCCGATCGCGAGTGGCTGACCGGCGCCGAGATCGGTGCGAAGCAGGCCGGTCGCAGCGTCGACGAGAACCAGCGACCCGCCCCCGGTCGACGCGGAGTCCAGGTTGCCGACGACCACCCCGCGGGTGATCGCTACCGGCCAGAATCCCGCCGGCAGTCGCACCCGCTTGCCCCCGTCGAGCGGCACCAGGAATCCGTTCGGGTGCAGGTCGTCGGGGAACGTGACACCCCACACCTGCGGACCATCCCCGAATACCGTGCCGAGCGAGCCGGGCAGCGGGACGACGCCGGTGTTCCCGTCGGTGCCGATCCGGACAAGGCGGGACACGCTTGGCAACCCCGTTGTCGCGCACGTGCTGGACACGGCGTAGGTCTGCGACGTTGCCAGCAGCCCGACGACGTACTCCCCCGATCGCGGATGCACGTTAGGTAAAGCCGCTATGTGCCCGCTGTCGAAGTCGACGGTGCCCAGCCCCACGCCGCCCACCAGCAGCTTGATACCCGTGCGCTGCTTCGCCGGCGTGCTCGACACGACCGGAAGTTCGGCGTCCCCCCCGCATGCTTCCGGCGCGGTCGGCCAGGGTGGCAGCGGGCTTCGCGGCGCGGTCGGCGCGACGGTGTGCAGAGACGTCGACGGGAGGGCGACGCGATGGTGCGACTTCGCCGAGTGCGGCCAGCCGCGAACGACGATCAGGGCGCAGACGGCCAGCCCGGCGACGAGCAACGCGCCGAGCCGCACCCGGCGCGGCAACGCCGGCCGGCCGGACTCGAGCAGTTCCTCCTCGCTCACCTGTTCATCAGAGCACTGCGCACCCCAGACCGTCACGCCTATCAACACGCCCGTCACGACGAATAACGAGCAGGACGACCGACGGGGCAGATCATGGTGGCCGCTGCGTGCTATGACCATCCCATGACAGACGCGGCTGGTGGGGCCGAGGAGTCCACGGCGACCGACCACGGTGTTCTCGGCCGGGCCCGGCAGGCCAAGCGCAGCACCGCCGGGCACGCGGTGGCCCGGGTCGGCTTGGGCTCGCGGGCGGTCGTCTACCTCTCCCTCGCCGTACTCACCGTGCAGTTCGCTTTCGGTCGGCGTCGCAGTGAGACCGATCAGGGCGGTGTCTTCCAGGTCTTGGGGCGCACGCTGGTCGGAACGTTGCTGCTGGCCGCGCTCGCAATCGGCATCGCCTGCTACGTCGTGTGGCGCTGGTCAGAGGCCGCCCTGGGCGCCCGCGGCGAGGAGCATCAGGGCCGCGCCCGCCTGCAGGCGGTAGTGGAGGGGCTCTGTTACCTGCCCTTCGGCGTCATGGCCGCCGCCGTGGTCGCAGGTGGTCCGCAGCAGGCGACGCAGCGCGCGGACTATCGGACGATGTCGGCTCGGGTGTTGCAGTGGCCGCCCGGCCAGTTCTTGCTCGCGAGCACAGGAGTGGTGATCGCCGGTGTCGGACTCTTCCTGGCATCGCAGGGCCTGCGGACGAGCTTCGAGACGCAGCTCGACTTCGACGGCTCGAGCGAGATATGGCGGCGGGCTGCCCTGACTCTCGGTGTCGTGGGCTCGGTCGGGCGCGGGCTGGTGTTCGCGATGGCGGGCGTACTGGTCGTGGTGGCGGCGGCCACCGTGGATCCGAACTCGGCCGGCGGCATCGACACGGCGCTGCGCACATTGGCCGGCCAGCCCTACGGCCAGCTCTTGCTGTTGCTCGCCGCGGCAGGCTTCGCCGCGTTCGGTCTGTTCACCCTCGCCGAGGCGAAGTGGCGCATCACCTGAACGCCGGCGCGGTTGCGTGGCGACCCACCCCGGTCAGTCGGGTGACTCCTCGTCCGGCGGGGTGAAGGTGACCGCGATGTCCTGGAACCCCTTGGCCCGTTGCGCCTGGGCCTGGTCGGTGTAGGCAGCGTGGTCGGCACTGGTCAGGTCGACGTTGTCGGTGAACGGCGT
>QHCC01000029.1:16389-27747 GCA_003243915.1 Pseudonocardiales bacterium
CCTGCGCGTGCTTGACGACCTGACCGACGTAGGCGGTCCCGATGAACTGCAGCGACTGCCAGGCCGCGGCCGCCGCGACCGCGCCGGGCAGCGTCTGGGCGATGCTGACATCCTTCGCGGTCGCCACCCGGAAACCGAGGGTGAAGACGGCGGCGTTGACCGCGAAGGACACCAGGACGAGCACGATCTTGATCCCGCCGCCGACACTGGCGCCGTACGCCCCCGCGGCGGCCCCGAGCGCGGACAGCACAGTGGTGACCCCGAAGGCGAGCCCGGCCACCGCGAGCAGCAGCAGGCCGCGGAGCCGGCTTTTGATCGGGTTCGGTCGCGAGTTCCGGGGCACCCGCCACACGGTGTTCATGGCGTTCTGGGTGGCCTGCGCCACCCCCAAACCGCCGTACAAAGTGCCGAGGATGCCGACGGTCAGGCCGATGCCGCTGCCCGAGACACCGCGCGGGTCGCTCAGCTGCGCACCCACGACCGGGAACTGGCCCAGGGCCGAGTTGAGTACCCGATGCTGCAGCTCCGGATTGCCGGCCAACGCAAAATTCAAGATGGTCGACAGCAGTAGCAGCAACGGGAACAGCGATAGGAACCCGTAGTAGGTGATCAGGGCCGCCAGATAGGGGCCCTGATCGTCCGCGAACTTGTAGACGACCGCAATCGGCAGCCCCGCTTGTGGGTGCTTGCGCTGAAATCGGTCGAGGCGCTCGACGACGGTCGTCCGCATCCGCTGATTGTGCTCGGATCGCAGACCGCGGTCGCGTTCCTGAGGGACCCGATCCGGCGAAAAGGTCCGCGCCGCCCGCCTGACAGACGGTGGCGCTGATGCGTACCGCTTGAGCCGGCCTTCGTCGAAAGGTAGAAATAAGGCAGGTCAAAGAGCGGCCGTGGCGAGGGTGCACAATCGGGAGCCCCCATGTCGCAGGTGCAACAAACCGCTGTCGGGCGATGCTGGGCCGGGTTCGGGCTGACCGTCACGGTCACCAAGTGCGACGCCACGCGGGCCAGTCTCCGGCTGGCCGGCGAGCTCGACGCGGCCAGCGCGCCGCTGCTCGCGGCCTGCCTGGAACACCACCTCGACACCGGGCACCGGTTCGTGCGCGCGAACTTCGCCGGACTCGGCTTCATCGACACCGCCGGGCTGGAGAGCGTCTCCGACGCCCACCAGGCTTTCCTCGATCGCCGCGGAACCCTGATCTTGACCGGACTCAACGCCCGGACCAGGCGCCTGGTACACATCGTCGGCCTGGACACCGTGCTGCTGATCGCCGCCGACATCGACGCCGCCGCCCCCGTTGCGTAGCCGTTCTTTCCCGCTGGGCACCGGTTGCCCGCCGGCACACCGACTTCAGCGTCCCCGGGGATTGCCGGAGCCGACGTCGACTTGGCCGGCCCGGCGGGCGGACGAGCGCTTGCGCAGCCCACTGGCTCGCAGAGGTGTCCGCGCGGCGATCCGCGCTACCTAGGCCGAGTGCCGCGGGAAGCGCAGGGTCACGATCTGGAACGGCCGTAGGGCCAGGACCGCGGCGTCAGCCTCGACCGCCACCGCCGCCTCCTCGCGCCGGCGTTCGAGCAGGTCAACGGCATGGACCTCGCTGTGCGGGAAGTGCGTGTCGACCCGGGCGCGAGCCCGGGCTCCCAGCGCCTCGTAGAGCCGCACAACGACGTCGCCGGAACCGTCGTCAGCCAGCTTGACCGATTCCACGACGACGCCGTCATTGTCGACGGTGACGAGCGGTTGCACCGCCTCCACCGACCCGCTGAGCTCGCGCAGCGGCAGGTTGAACGCGTACCCCGCGCGCACCGCGTCGAGGATGTCCGCGCCCGGAATGAGGGCATAGCGCAGCCGATGCAATCCCTGATCGGCCACCGGGTCGGGCGAGCGCGGCGCGCGCAGCAGCGACAGCCGGACCACGGTCGTGGTGCCACCGCCTCCGCGAGCGTGCCGGGTGACGTCGTGCCCGTAGGTCGAGTCGTTCACGACGGCCACGCCATAGCCGGGTTCGCCGACGTGCACCCAGCGGTGTGCGCAGATCTCGAACTTCGCCGCGTCCCAGCTGGTGTTGCTGTGGGTCGGCCGGTACACATGTCCGAACTGGATCTCGGCGGCCGAGCGGCCGGCAGTCACGTCCAGGTCGAAGCCGGCCTTGAGCAACATCTCGGACTCGTGCCAGTCGATGTGGCAGTCGACGTCGACGCGTTTCCCGCCGGCCGGCAGCGATACCACCTGGGTGATCATCGACTCCCCGAAGCGCCGCACCACCCGCACCCCGCCGTCGGCCGGGGTCACCGATTCGACGTCGACGAGATCGGTGCCGGTGTGCCGGTAGAACTTGTCGATGTCCCACGCGTCGAACACGACCGGCGTGTCCGGGTGCAGCTGCAAGAGGTTGCCGGCGCCGCCGGGGGCAAGCACTTCACGCCCGGCGGCCAGGTCGAGGACGGACGTGATCAGCCCCCGTGTGTCGATGCGCACCCGCAGTAGTTCGTTCTCGAGCAGCCAGTCGGCGCCGTCGCGCGACGGTTCGACACCCGGCGGCACGGTAACCGCGCCCGCACCGAGCGCCACGACCCCGTCGCGAGCATGCGGCGCGGCGTTGAACATCAGTTGCCGTGGCCCGGAACCAGCCAGGGCCCGCTGCGCCGAGGCAATCAGATCGTTCAGCTCGGCGGCCACCGCGGCGTAGTTGGCCTCCGCCTCGCGGTGCACCCAGTGGATCGACGACCCGGGCAGGATGTCGTGGAACTGCTGCAGCAACACGAGCTTCCAGATCCGATCCAGCGCCGGGTACGGGTACTCGGCACCGGTGCGGACGGCCGCCGTCGCGCACCACAGCTCGGCTTCGCGCAACAGGTGCTCGCTGCGCCGGTTGCCCTGCTTGGTCCGGGCCTGCGAGGTGTAGGTGCCCCGGTGCATCTCCAGGTAGAGCTCGCCGACCCAGACCGGCGCGTCGGCGTATTCCGCCTCCGCCCGCGCGAAGAAGTCGGCCGGCGCCTCGATGCTCACCCGCGCCGAGCCGTCCAGGTCACGCAGCCGCGCCACCCGCGCCAGCATCTCGCGGGTCGGTCCGCCACCGCCGTCACCCCACCCGAACGGCAGCAGCGAGGTGCCGGCCACGCCCTTGTCGGAGAAGTTGCGGGCAGCATGTGCGACCTCGGCTCCGGACACCTCGGAGCCGTAGGTGTCGGCCGGCGGGAAGTGCGTGAAGATGCGAGTGCCGTCCAGGCCCTCCCACCGGAAGGAGTGGTGCGGGAACCGGTTGGTCTTGTTCCACGAGATCTTCTGCGTCAGGAACCAGGTCGAGTTCGACAGCGCGACCAGCTGGGGCAGTGCCGCGCTATAGCCGAACGAGTCGGGCAGCCACACCACCGTGGTCTCGATGCCGAACTCCTCGAGGAAGAACCGCTTGCCGTGGCTGAACTGCCGGGCCAGCGCCTCGCCGCCGGGCAGGTTGGTGTCGGACTCGACCCACATCCCGCCGACCGGGACGAAGCGCCCCTCGCGCACCCGCTCGGCGACGTTCGCGTAGACCTCCGGACAGTGCTGCTTGAGCCACGCGAACTGCTGCGCGGAGGACATCGCGTAGATCAGCTCTGGGTAGTCGGCCATCAGCGAGGTGACGTTCGACGCCGTCCGCGCCACCTTTCGCACCGTCTCGCGTACGGGCCACAGCCAGGCCGAGTCGATGTGCGCGTGCCCCACGGCGCTGATCCGGTGCGCGCTGGCCCGCGCCGGTGCGCCCAACACGCCGGCGAGTTCGGCCCGTGCAGCCGTAGCGGTCGAGGCAATCGCCCGGACGTCGAGGCGATCGAGCGCGCGGTCGACGGCGTACAGGATCTGCCAGCGCCGCGCGTCGGACAGCTCGAGCTCGGCCGCGAGCTGGCCGAGCACCTCCAGATCCTGCTGCAGTTGCCACACCTCGGCCTCGAAGACTGCCAGCTCGGCCCGCTCGACGCGGTACAGCGGCTGCGCCCCGCACGTCTGCAGATCACCAAGCGGGGACGGCCGGAAGTCCCACCCACCTCCGCCGAGCAGCAACGGGTTTGCCGCCGCCTCGACGTAGAGCTCGACCGCCTCGCCGCCGCGCACGGGCGCGCCGACCCGGATCCACTGGTTGCGTGGGTTGAGGCCCTTGACCGGTTCGCCGGCCGGGTCGTAGACCATCCCCTCGGCGTGGAAACCGGTGCGCAGCACGTCGAAGCCGATGTCCAGGACGGCCTCCACGGTACGTCCGGCCCAGGCGGGCGGGACCGTGCCGCGCAACCGGAACCAGGTGGTCGACCACGGCGGGCCCCACCGATCCCCGACCCGTACCGGCGTGTACTGCGCCGTCAGACCCTGGGCCACCGGCACCGGTTCCCCGGGGACGTCCCAGCCGGCCAGCTCGATCGCGACCCGGTCGGAGTACACCGAGTCACCGATGCGCTGCAGCGAGCGGACCAGGCGGCCCTCCATCAGCGAGTGGTCGTCGTGCACGGTCGGTCGGTCTCCCTCAGGCGGCGATGGACAGCACGGTTCGGTCGTCGAGCTCGATCAGATGGGGATCGGGATGGCCGGCGAATGAGGCGTGTTCGCCACGGACCGCAGTGCGCCTACCGTCCGGGCAGACGAGCATCGCGCCGTCGGCAGCCAGGGCCACCAGCTCGTCGGCGACGCGCAGCAGCAGCGGGGCGTCGTAGCCGGCACTGATCGCCGTCCGCCCGGCGCGCAGGCCGCCGAGCACGTCGCCGTCGGCGCAGGCGACCCACGTGGTGGGGTGCCCGGGTGGGTGGTTCCCGGGTCGATGCCAGTCGCTGCCGCCCACCGGGATCGCCCGGCCGGCGGCCTGCCACCAGGCCAGCGGGCCGCCGTCGCGCCGGTCGGACCAGGACGAGTGCCACACCTCGACCAGCGGCGGCATGCTGCGCATTGGCTGCCGCCACGAACAGTCGCCACGCGACGGGTGGTTGATCGACAGCAGCCCGCCGCGTCGGGCCACCTCGGCCACCCAGGCGTCGGCGGGTTGCCGGAAGTCGATCCAGCCGATGTCGCCGAACGCGTTGGCGTGCCCGTCGGCGGTGGTGACCTCCTGGCCCGGCAGCAGCTCGATGCCGTAATGATCACCGACCGCAGGCAGGAACCCGTGGTGGCTCACCGTGTTGTGGTCGGTGACGGCGAGGAAGTCCAGGCCGTTGCCGACGGCCAGTGCCGCCAACGCCTCGACGGACAGGGCACCGTCGGAATGCACGGTGTGGGCGTGCAGATCGCCGGCCAGCCAGCTCAGCCCGTCGGCGCTGGGCAGCACCCGCCGCGCCGGCCGGGCCGGCACCTCGACCGGTGCAGGCGGTGCGACCTCGGCCGGCTGGGCGGTGACACCGAGGCGGAACTCGACTCCGGTGCTGGCCACCCGGTGCAGGCCGAGCACCACGTGCCACTGCCCGGCCGGCACCCCGCGGTTCAGGTATCCCGGCGTGCACGAGGTCGCGCCGATCAGGACATGATCACGGGCACCGCCGGACCAGCCCCGCCAGCCGCTCGGGTCGATCAGGCCGAGGTCCAGCACGCCGGCCGCCCGGTCGTAGGCCAGCTCGACGCGCAAGCCGGGGCAGCCGTGCTCGACCTCGAACGCGACGTAGTGCCACACGCAGGCGGCCCGGTCCTGCGGCGTCCACCGTCCGCGGACGGCGCGCAACGACGTCACGAACCGATCAGCTCTCCACTGGAGGGAGGGGCACCGCGGTAGAGCAGGGCGCGTCCCGGCGCAGGCGTGAGCCACGCGGTGCTGCCGAGCGCGGGCTCGTCGGCCTCGGGCAGCACCGCGCGCAGCGAATGCTCTCCGGCATCGACAGCCACCAGCACGTTCACGCCGAGGTTCTCGACGGTAGCGACGGTCCCCTGCACAGCGTCCTTGGACGTCGGCGCTGTCGCCGAGTAGGACAGGTACTCCGGGCGCAGGCCGTAGACCACCTTGTCGCCCTCGGACACCGCGAACCCGTCCGGCACCGGCAGGGTGAAGCCGCCGAGATCGAGCCGGCCCGACACCAGCTGGGCGTCGATCAGGTTCATCGGCGTCGCTCCGATGAAGTTCGCGACGAACGTGCTGGCCGGCCGCTGGAACACCTCGCGCGGCGTGCCGATCTGGCGGATGCGCCCGGACTCCATCACCGCCATGCGGTCGGCCATGGCCAGTGCCTCGGCCTGGTCATGCGTCACGAACACCGTGGTGACGCCGAGCGATTGCTGCAGCTTCTTCAGGAACGTACGGGCCTCGAGCCGCAGCCGGGCGTCGAGGTTCGACAGCGGCTCGTCGAAGAGGAACACCCGCGGGTGGCAGGCGATGGCCCGAGCCAGCGCCACCCGCTGCTGCTGGCCGCCGGAGAGCTGGGACGGGCGGCGCTGCATCAAGGTACCCAGGCTCAGCCCCTCGGCTGTCTCGGTGGCCCGGGCGACCCGCTCGGACTTGCCGATCCGCTTGATGCGCAGCGGGTAGGCGATGTTGTCGGTGACCGTCATGTGCGGGAACAGCGCGTAGTCCTGGAACACCATGGCGATGTCACGATCCCCCGGCGGCAGCGCCGTGACGTCCTGGTCGCCGATCGAGATCGTCCCTTCCGTGGCCGCCTCGAGCCCGGCGAGGGTGCGCAGCAGCGTCGTCTTGCCGCACCCGGAAGGCCCCAGCAACGCGAAGAACTCGCCGTCGCCAATGCTCAGGTCGACGCCGTCGACACCCCGCACCCCGTTCGGGTACTGCTTGACCAGGCCGCTCAGCTCGACGGTTGCCATCAGCCCTTGATGCCTCCTTGGAACGCGAACCCGTAGCGCTTGTTGACGAACAGGTACAGCACGACCACGGGCACGGAGTACACCAGCGCGAACGTCGAGATCAGGGCGAAATTCGGCTGGCCGCCCGCGTCGTAGAAGGTGTACATCACCACGGCGGCCGGCTGCTTGTCCGGATTGCTGAGCAGGACGTACGGGACGAGGAAGTTGCCCCACACCTGTACGAGGGCCCACACCCCGACAGTGGCCATCCCCGGTCTGATCAATGGCAGCACGATGTGACGCAGGATCTGCCCGGGCTTGGCGCCGAACACACGCGCGGACTCTTCATAGGAGCGCGGGATCGAGTCGACGAAGTCCTTCAGCATGAACACCGCGGCCGGCAGCAGCCCGCCGGTCAGCACCAGGATCACGCCGGACTGCCGGTCGAGCAGGTTGAGCTGGTAAAGCATCAGGAAGATCGGCACCATCGCTGCCGTGCCGGTGACGATGGAGGACAGCAGCAGCAGCGCGTAGAGCAGCTGGTCACGGCCGGGTACCCGCACCCGGCTCAGCGCATAGGACGCCAGCGCCGCCAGCACGATGACCAGGACGGCCGAACCGCCGGCGAGGTAGATCGAGTTGCGCAGCGAAGGCCAGGTCTGCGGGTTGTCGAACAGCTTGCGGAAGTTCTCGAGGGTGAGCCCGGACAGCGTCGCCTGGTAGGACGGGTGCTTCGAGAACGGGGTCAGCGCCAGCCACAGCAGCGGCAGCGCGAAGAAGACGGTGAGCACACAGATGCCGGCGTAGAGCACGATGCGCCCCAGCACGCGGCGCACGACGTAGCCGCCGGACGAGGCACGCATCCCGGCCGTCATGATGCCACCGCCGCCTCGGCCCGCCGGGCCTTTCGCTCGGCCTTGCGCAGCGCCGACTCGTCGTCACCGCCACGCAGCAGCCGGATGTAGAACACCGCGATCACCAGGTTGGCCAGCAGCAGCAGCAGTGAGATGGCGGAGCCGTAGCCCAGGTGCCCACCCAGGATCGCGGTCTTGTAGATATAGACCGGCAGCGTCTCGGACCTGTGGTCCGGACCCCCGCCGGTGAGCAGGTAGGGGGTGAAGTCGTTGAACGTCCACAGCGTGATCAGCAATGTGTTGGTCAGGACGTGGCGGCGCACGGTCGGCAGGACGATGTCACGCAGCTGCTGCCACGGCCGGGCTCCGGCCATCCGGGCCACCTCGAGATGTGACGTGGGCACGGTGTTGAGCGCGGCCGCGTAGAGCAGCATCGAGAACGCGGCGCCGCGCCAGATGTTGAAGATGACGATCACCGCCATGGGGTGATCGATCGTCCACGCGGTGCCGGTGGTGTGCAGGAGTGCGTTCAGCGAGCCGTTCTGGCGGTCCAGCAGCGCCTGCCACAGGAACGCGACGACTGACCCGGGCAGGATCCAGGCCAGCAGCACCAGCACGTTCAGCGTGCTGCGCACGGCGCGCGGCGCAGTCCGGAAGTACCAGGCGAGCAGGAATCCCAGGATGTTCTGCCCGATCACCGCCGAGAACCCGACGTAGAGCAGCGTCAGGTACAGCGCCTTGGTGAAGACCGGGTCGCTGAGCGCGTCGGTGTAGTTCTGGGATCCGACGAAGCTCGGATCCTGGGCGGTGGCACCGGTCAGGCTGTAGTCGAGCAGCCCCAGATAGAGCGTCCAGATTGCCGGGAAGACCAGGAAGACCGCGACGATGACAAGCGCGGGCGCGACGAAGACCGTGGCGCGACCACGGCCGAGGCCCGCGACGTCGGGATCGTGGCGAGCGCGCTGAACGACGTCCGCGGCCCCCGGGAGTGCCGCCGCAGTCGGCTCGGCCTCAGCCGGTTTCGACGTGAGCGTCACCGACGGCCTTCTGCAGACTGGACTGGTAGGTGTTCGCCGCCGTCGACGCGCTCTTCCCACTCACCACGTCGGCCGTCGCCTGCTGGATCGCGACTGACACGGGGTTGTAGTTCTGGTCCGACGGCCGGTAGGTGGTGATGGGCAGGATCGTCTTGGAGATGTAGCTCAGCAGGGGGTCGTTGGCGAGCGTCGTCGCGTTGACGTCGTCGCGCGGGGAGATCCGGATCTCTGCCTTGGCCAGCTCATTCTGGGCCTCCGCCGACACCATGTAGGTCATCAGCTCCCACGCCTGCTGCGGGAACTTCGTGCCCGGGTTGAGCATCCAGCCGCCACCGCCGGACACGCTGACGAAGTCCTGGCCCTTGACGCCCATGCCCGGCTTCTCAGCGGGGATCTTCGCGTAACCGACCACGCTGTTGCGGTTGGCCATGGCCGTGGCGTTGCAGGTCTTCTTGTCCGGGCAGATGATCGAGCGCCAGAAGTAGTCACCCTCGATCAGGATGCCGATCTTGCCCTTGCTGAAGTTGGCGAAGGACTCGTCGCGCCCGGCCTTGTCCTGCTGAAGCTTGGGATCACCGAGGCCGGCGCCGTAGATCTGCTTGTAGAAGTTCAGGACGTCCTTGACGCCGCTGCTCGCGCCCTGCCACTTGCCGGTGGCCTCGTCGAACAGGGGCTTTCCGGTGCCCGCCAGCAGCGGCAGGAATCCCTGTGCGGTGGTCGCCTCGCCCATCGGGGTGCCGGCGTTGATCTGGATCGGGTTGACACCGGAGATTCGCTTGAGTGCCTGTCCGGCACTGAGGATGTCGGCCCACGACTTCGGCTGCCAGGCAGCGGGCAGTCCGGCCTGGCCGAACAGCGTCTTGTTGAAGTAGATGACGCGACCGTCCGTGCCGTTCGGGATGCCGTAGAGCTTGTCCTTGTAGGTGAGGTTCTGCTGCACCGACTTGTTGATCTGCGACCAGCCGTCCCACGTCGCGGCGGAGGGGCCCACGACCTGGTCCAGTGGCTTGACGTAGCCGGCGCTGGCCAGCTCGCCCAGCCAGATCCCGTCGGCGGCGAACACGTCGGCGCCGTTGCCCGTCTTCAGGTTCAGCTCGAGCTTGGTCTTGTACTGCTCGTCATCGACGCCCGCGCCGTTGAACTTGACGGTGGCGTTGATGCCCTTGGCCTTCTCCATCTTCTGAAAGCCCGGGATCACGAAGCTGTTGATCCAGTTCGCCTCGGCCGCGTTCTTGCCGCCGACCACGTCGTTGGCGTTGATCGTCAACGAGACGTCCTTGGCCTTCGCATTCTTCGTCGGGTCGCTCTTGGTCTTCTTCCCAGCGACGCAGCCAGCCAGTAGCGCGCTGAGCGCGACGCAGCAGACGATGGTGGTGACCTGCCTCGACCGACGCATGAGTTCGACCTTCCGAGAGCGTGACTCGCGTGCCGGTCGACCTGCCGGCCGCCCCGACGCGGCAATTGCCGCGAACCCACCCTTGCATGCCCTCGGAACAATTTCCATGGTGACAAAGGCGCGGGTATGTCAACCCCAATAGTGTCGTGCGACGCTGGGTGCGGCTATCGCTTGGCCGGTTGCGGCGCGGGCAGGGTGACGAATTGAAGGCCGCGCGCCTTCAGCTGTGGCAGCACGATCTTGAGGGCGTCATAGGTCTCGGAGCGGTCGCCGCCTCCGTCGTGGCAGAGCAGTACGTCACCGGGATCGGCGGCAAGCATCGATTCGACGATGTGCTGCGAGCCCGGCCGCGACCAGTCCCGCGGATCGATGGTCCAGTCGACGGCGAGCAGGTCATGGGCGGCGGTGAGGCGCATCATCTGCGGTGACCAGCGCCCGCCCGGCGCGCGGAACTGACGTGGCGTGAAGCCGCCGGCGCGCACGATGGCGTCCTGGGTATCGAGCAGCTCGGCAGTCATCGCCGCCCGGGGCAGCGACGGAAGGCCCGGCGGATGGGAGAAACTGTGGTTGGCGATGTGGTGGCCCTCGCTGACCGCGGCGCGCACCAGTGCCGGGTATTGGGTGGCCTGCCGGCCGATGATGAAGAACGTCGCCGGGGCGTCGTACTGGTGCAACAGGCGAAGGATCTTCGGGGTCCACACCGGGTGGGGCCCGTCGTCGATCGTCAGCAAGACGGCGTTGTGCGGGAAGGCGGGCGTCCCCGGCGTGCGCTTCACGTAGTCGCTCAGCGAGAACACCGGAGCACTGAACGCCGACTGTGCCGGCTGGTGGGCCCTACGCCGCAACGTCGCGCCGGCCGCCGCACCCGACCTGGACCGCCGCAATGGCGACGCCTCTTCCTTTAACCGGGCAGCGGCCGACGTGTTGTGCTGGGCCAGTGCAGGCCCGCCACGTGAGCCGAAGCCGCCAGCCAGTACCGCGTCGGTGTCATCAGCGGCGGCCAGGGCGAGTGCCGCGGCGGCGGCGCCCCACCACAGCAACCCCCGCCGGGTGACGCCGGCGCGCGAGCGGGCAGGCTCGGCTGTGCCGTGTTCGGTCATCTGCTCAGTGGCCCCCGTCCATCGCACTGAGCGCTGACCGCTCCTGCGTCCTCGTTGCTAAGACGCGCGGATCCACCCATTTGTAGCGGTTTGTTGATATCTGAGGCCTAGCCGTTATCCGCTGTGTCGATCAGCACCGGCGTTCACCGGACGGCGCGGGGTGGCCGCGCTACGACGTCACGACAACTGGCTGGGTGTTGTCGATGACCGGCGGCGGGGTGAGCGG
>QHCC01000029.1:27756-35001 GCA_003243915.1 Pseudonocardiales bacterium
GCCACACCTCGAAGTTGTGCCCGCCATGTCGCAGCGTCACCAGCGTCACCGACAACGGTGGCTTCGACGCCGTCGCCATCAGGTGGGCGTCGCGGTCGGTCTCCTCGTCCTGGGCGCTGGACATCAGCAGCAGGGCGATGTCGGGCGGTGGCAGATGAGTGGCGCGCCAGATTGGGGTGTTCTCGTTACGCAGCGTGGCGCTGCCGCCGAACAGTTCACCGGTCTGGTGGTCATGGGCCGGGTGCGCCAGCCCCGCTATCGACACGGCGGCGGCGAACATCGTGGGGTGGCGCATCGCGAGATTCGTCGCGCAGTAACCACCGCTGGAGTAGCCCATGAGCCCCCAAGCCCCCGGGTGCGGGTTGGCCCGGTAGGAGCGCGTGATCACCTCGCGGACATCGGTCGTCAGGTACGTCTCCACGTCCGGGCCGCCCACCACCCGCACGCATTGGGTATCCCGCCGACCGGCCACCTCCTGGCTCGGCATGACCGCGATGAACGGCAACGAGCGACCCGAAGCGATCTCGCTGTCGAGCACCCGCGCCACATCGAGCGGCCCCGTCCACGTCTTCGGGGTTCCCGGAGACCCGGCAATCAACTCCACCACTGGAAAGGTGCGGTGTTCATACCCAGGCATGCCGTACTGCACCGGCAGGTACACCAGCCCAGAGAAGTCGCCGATCCCGCTGTGCGTACCAGGAATCGTGATCTTCACGACCAGGCCGTGGCCCTGCGCGCGTGCCTTGTCCAGCTCGGCGCGCAATGCCTGGTCCTGGAGACCAGGAGTCGCGACGGTGTGATGCAGGGTGTGCCGCTCACCGAGCAGTTCCAGCCAGGAGGTGTAGAACTTTCCCGCATCGTTGATCAACACCGCGACCAGGATCACGGACGAGAGCTGGGAGCCGAACAGAACCGCCCCGCGCCATGTCCAGCGCGACCACTTCGCCGACCCCGTCGACCCGCGGCCCACCCGGTTCCACGAGTACAGCGCGACCGCCGGCATCACCAGGGCCAGCAAGATTGCGAGCGCCAGCGTCACTGGGCCGGTGATCGCCACTCCTGTCGCTCCCTGCTCGTGCGGTAACTCAACCTGGTCGGGCGCAGTGAAACTACCGCCTGGAAGGTAAGAGGTTGGTCAGCGCGACGGTGGTCCGAATTGTGAGATGAGTTTGTCTGGTCCACTCCAGCCTGCGATGCGCACGACTACTCAATCAACGGTACCGGCTTCATCGTGGGGGCTGATGATCCAGCCGAGTGAACTCCAGCAATACGTGGGTGCGCACTGCGCATGACTGCCTCGTTCACTGCGAGCAGCGTACGGCATCGCACCTCACCCGCCGCCAGAAAGCGCAGGTACGTGCCGAGTGTGACAACGCGGGGCTAGTGGTCTGTCTGGGATATGACCTAGCGGCGCCTGTGGCGCCCAGACGTCGGCTCGCTGCGTTGTCCTCGTCGTCCATACAACACCGGTATGGCCTCCTCCTCCGCCTTGCCAGCCACCATCTGGATCACCACATCCACCGCCGCATATCCCAGACAGACCACTAGAGCGGCACCGATTGCGGGAACGAGAAGACGTTGTGCGGGTCGTAGCTGCGCTTGACCTGCTGAAGCCGCGGGAGATTGGCACCCCAGTACGCGGTGGCAAAATCGGTGATGGACGGATCTGCGTAGTTGAAGTAGGCCGAGGTCCCCAACCACGGTGTCAATGCCCGCCGCTCGGCGCGCACATAGCTGTCGAACGGGGCAGCTGCGGCCGGCGGGCGGCCGTAGGCCCAGGTGGCCGTGTACTGCAGCGTCGCCAACGCGTGACGCCACGGAAACGCCGTGGCGTGCACGTCGACGTCGGCCACCGCGCCACCGAGTGAGTCGAACGCGACGCCTCCCTCGATCAGGCCGGCCACGCCCGAGGCCGCCGCGACTGCGCCGACAATCGCCGCGATCCCGTTGGCAGGCAGTTCCCGCTGCATGATCGAAGACGTGGCGGCGAACGGCTGCCGCTTGCCCGGGGTGAGGGCCTCGGCGATACAGTCCGCGGCACTTTGGCCCGAACAGCCCGCCTCGCCGAGCATGGTCTGGCCGTAACCGGCGGTGTTGCGGTAGCTGTTCGACGCGGGCGGCACCGTGGCGAGCAGGGCCTTCAGCTGGGAGGCCAGGGAACCGGACCCGATCCAAGTGCCGGACACCGTCGCCTTCGAGCCCTGGCCAGGGTCGGCGAGCAGCTTGCACGTCGTCCACAGCTCGCGGGGGATGCCGCGGATCCAATGCTGCCAGCCGCTGAGCACGGCGGCGGCGGCCGGCCACGGCCATTGCAGGAAGAAGGTCGAGATCGTCGGGGCCGGCCGGACCGCGAACGTCAACGAGGTGACCGCGGCGAAACTCGGGCCGCCACCGCGCAGCGCCCAGAACAGGTCGGGATCCGCGTCCGCGCTGACAGTCCTGATCCTGCCGTCGGCGGTGACGACCTCGGCCGCGCGGAGTTGGTCGCAGGTCAGCCCGTAGGCCCGGTTCAGCACGCCGACTCCGCCGCCGAGGGTGAGCCCCGTGACGCCGACGGTCGCGCACGAGCCGCCCCCGATCGAGACGCCCCTCGCGGCCAGGGCGGCGTAGACGTCCGCCAGCCGCGCGCCCGCGCCGATGGTGGCGGTGTGCTTTGCGGCATCGATCGTCACCGTGTTCATCGCCGCCAGATCGGCGACCAACCCGGGGCCCGAGGACCACCCGCCGTAGGAGTGGCCCCCGTTGCGCAGGCGTAGCGGCGCCCCACCGGCAGCGGCAAAGCGCACGCACGCGGCGACGTCCTCTCGGGTGCGGCACCGGGCGATCGCCCGCGGGGCCGGTTGCGTGGCGAAGCGTGGGTTGTAGAGCAATGCCGCCGGGTCATAGCCCGGCTGACCGGCCTGCACCAGGCCACCGGAGATCTGGGCAGCCAGCTCGGTGAAGGTGGGGCTGACTGCGCGGGTCGGCGAGTGCGAGCTCGACAGCACGGTCGGCGGTACCGGCGACGTCGAGGGCGTCGGCGGCGGCGTCGACCCTGGCTTGCTGCCACCGGCGGTGCAGCCCGTCAGGGCACCGGCCAGCGCGGCCGCCCCGGCCAGCCGCAGCACGTCGCGCCGCGGCAGATCGTGGTTCACGTCATCACCATGGCGTCGCCTCTCAGGTGGCCCGCTGATTGTTGGTCGGCGCTCAGCATGATCCGCGTATGGGCCCCTCTCGGAACGACACACTGCGTCGCAGGGATCCTCGTCGTCGCTGGACATTCACGATAACGAGTTGACGCGCGTCGGGTGCCATTCTCAGAACGTCTGTTCTGACGCCGCAGGCGTGCGCATTCCGCTGACACCCATCGTCCAATTCGGCGGTGCCGAACCGTTACCTCAATATCGCGGCGGGCGTGACCATTACGGCCTGCGCCGCGTCGCACCGCGGGGTGCAACGGCGACAGGGCCACCATGAGTGCCATGAATCCGATCGAGCGAGCGGTGCGGGGTCTGGACGGCTGGCAGCAGCGACGCCGGCTGCCGGCGTTCGTGTTCGCAGTGATCAAGAAGTTCGGTGACGACGAGGGCGGTCACCTCGTCGCGCTACTGACGTACTTCGCGTTCCTGGCCACGTTCCCCCTGCTGCTGGCGCTGGTCGGCATCCTCGGGATCGTGCTGCGCGGGCATCCCGCCCTGGAACAGCGCATCGTGAACTCGGCGTTCAGCGAGTTCCCCATCATCGGCCCCGAGCTGCGCTCCCAGCTCGGGTTGGCCTCGCTGCACCATTCCGCGCCGGCCCTGCTCATCGGGCTCACCGGTGCGGTCGTCGGCGGGCGCGGTCTGGCCAACGTCCTGCAACACACGCTCAACACGCTGTGGCAGGTGCCAAAGGTCGACTGGCCGGGTTTCGCCCCCCGCTACTCCCGTACCTTCGCCTTGCTGGGTCTGCTCGCGGTCGGGGCGGTCCTTACGGCGGCAGCCGCGACGACGGCCGCCTCCGCGAGCGTGCTGGGTGTGTCGGGTCCCTTCCTCCACATCATCGCGATCGCGCTGTCCGCCGTCGTCGACAGTGCACTCTTCCTGGCTGTCTTCCGTCTCGCCACCGCCAAGGCCGTGCCCACCCGCGACCTGGTCCGGGGAGCGGTGGCCTCGGGCATCGCCTGGCAGGTCTTGCTCGTGGTCGCGGGACTCGTCGTGGCGCACTCCCTGCGCCACGCCCAGGCGATCGCCGGGCTGTTCGGGCTGGTGCTCGGCCTGCTCGCCTGGTTCGCGCTCCAGGCCACGGTGACCGTGTACCTGGTGCAGGTCGACGTCGTCCGGGCTCGCCACCTGTGGCCCCGCAGCATCACCCAGCCACCGCTGACCAGCGGCGACAAGAGCTACCTCAGCGCCGTCGCCGCGATGCAGACCCGTCGCCCGGAACAGCGCGTCACCGTCAGTTTCACCGCCGAGGCCGATCGCGCCCCGGACCCCGGCCCCACGCCGGCCACCTCAGGGAGAGACCTATCGGGTGCGGCGGGGTCGAGTAGTGGGAACGTCGGCGCCGGTGGGGTCGGAGCTGACGCTCGCGGTGGCCGCCGGCGTGAGCACGGGGACCAGAAGGGCCGCGAGCAGGCCACCGACGAGCGGGGCCACGATGAACAGCCAGACGTGGGACAGCGGGGTCCCGCCGTGGAAGAGGGCGGGACCGAGTGATCGCGCCGGGTTGACCGACGTGCCGTCGAGCGGGATGCCGACCAGATGGATGGCTGTCAGCACCAGCCCGATGGCCAGGCCGGCGAAGCCCGGCGCAGCGGCCCGGCCCGTCACGAGCAACACCACGAACACCAGCAGGAACGTCAGGATGATCTCCAGGACGAACGCGCCGGGTCCGCTGATCGACGTACCCCAGTCGTTCGAGCCCAGTGTTCCCGTCTGGTCCTTCACCTTGCCGAAACTGCTGGTCAGCAGTTTGAGCAAGGCGGCGCCGGCGATCGCTCCGGCGACCTGGGCCAGCCAGTACACACCCGCGCGCTGGAGGCTCATGCCGCCACGCAGCAACACCCCTAGGGTGACGGCCGGATTGACGTGGCAACCCGACGTCGGGCCGATGGCGTAGGCCAGAGCGAGCAGCACGAGCCCGAATGTGAAGGCAACGCCGACTGCGCCGATCCTGTCGACGCCGAAGACCGCGGATCCCACCGCGAAGAAGACCAGGATGAGGGTGCCGACGAATTCGGCCAGGGCTTCACGAATCTGCTGAGTCATGGCAGCTCCAAGAATGTGGATGGGTTTGCACAGATCGTGGCCGCCGGCGATCGACGCTTCCAACTACACCGACGTCGACCAGGCGCGCCCGGACACACCCGGCCTGTTAGCGCCCGACGGCGGTATCACCGGCGGCTGAGCTCCAGTCCGGTCGATACCCGATGCTGTGCCGGCCGGATGAGTGACGCCGGAGGATTGCGTCGAGTCAGAGGTCGATGTGGGCATCAACATCGCGATGAAACGCGGACGGCACCGGTTGGTAGGCGTCCGTCCGCGGTTCCCGGCTGACCGGCGCGGGTAGTGGCGTGCTGTCAGCCTCTTCGGTGACTGCGAGCGCTACCCGGTTGCGCCCGGCATGCTTGGCGACGTACAGGGCCGCATCCGCGGCGCGTAGCAGTCCGCTGAGATCGCCCGCGTGACGCGGGTAGATCGCCACTCCGATGGACGCAGACAGGGCGTGCCGGCAGACCCCGCCGTCGGTGTGCGTGGCCTGCAGATCCGCGAGCTGGACCGACGCGATGCGTGACCGCACTCGCTCGGCGATCCGCTCCGCAGCTGCGGCGCCGAGGTTCGGCAGCATGACCACGAACTCCTCGCCACCGAACCGTCCGACGATGTCGCCCTGGCGAAGTTCCTGCTTGACGCCGCGTCCCACCTCGAAGAGCGCAGCGTCCCCGACGAGGTGGCCGTGAATGTCGTTGACGGCCTTGAAGTTGTCGAGGTCGATGACCAGCACCGCCGCGGTGGATGCCGGGCCTGCACTCATGAGTGCGCGGGCGGCGAGCTGGTGCCAGGCGAGCGCGTTGAGCAGCTGCGTCTTCGAGTCGATCGTCGACAACTCTTCCAGCTGCCTGACCAGAGCGCCCCGTTGCAGCAGGACCATCGGCACCAGCACCACGGCGGTCAGCCAAGGCTGCTGCACGACCACCACCGCCGTCACATAGCCGAGGCACAGCGTGGCCAGCTCGAGTGCGTTGTCGTCCCACCTGCCGAGCATGATCGACGGCGTCATCGGGCCGCCCGCTAGCACGACCGCGACGGAGATCAGCAGCCGGTTGACACAGGTGTAGACGACGAGGGCGACGACAACCGTCGCCGCTGAATGCGCGCTCGGCGAGGCGAGCGGATTCGCGGACCCGTGGTGCACGACCGCGCTCGAGGCCAGGCACGCCAGCACGACCGTCGCGCCGGTATACACCTTGCGATACAGGAACTGCCCGGCCTCGCGCTGCTCACGCAGCCAGAGGTAGGCGGCGAGGACAGCCGCCAGCAGCGCCGCGTAGCCCGGGGCCAGGACCAGCGTCCCGGCAAATGTCCACACGGAGGTCATGTCTGGCTGAGGGCCGGAACTGATGACCCACCGCAGCTTGCCGACTTTGCGCGCCAGCTCCTCGAATACCACGCCAAGCGCGAACATGGCCGCCAGGCGCCACCAGCCAGCGCGGGAGGGGTGCGCCGACGCGAGCGCGAGGGCGCCTACCAGCGCGGCGGCCAGCTCCGTGGACAGCAGGACGAAGATTAGCCGGCTCGGCGCGCCGCGCAGTCGGGTCCCCTGCCAAGGTCGCGGGGCTCGCGTCCTCGTTGTCATCTCCCGCGCTCAGCTCGGCGAGCTTCGCGCAATCCGGTCATTCCCGGATCGTACCCGCGATTCTGGCGACAGCTCAGGGGCCGTGCACCGCGACAGGGACAGCTCGGCGCCGGCTGCGTGGGAACAAATAGGACCTCCGGGGCTCGTCCGGGTCACCGGATCTGACTAGACTGTGAACCTGACAGGCCGAATCGACCGTCGCTGCGAGTGTTCGTTGTCACTGCCGGGTGGCTGCCGCACCGAATCAGGAACGGGTGGTGTCCAGCCGGCGTCGGCTCGACTGCCGCCGATCGTGGCCCGTACCGCCCGCCGGGGGCAACGGGGAAGGCACGATCTTCGGTGTTTAGCTGGCGTATGTTCGCCGACGTTTCGCACAGCCCGTCACCAGCTGAGAGGAGCACCCCACATGAACAACTGGAGCTGGTAACC
>QHCC01000030.1:0-2897 GCA_003243915.1 Pseudonocardiales bacterium
GATGTCGCTGGGCAGCAGGTCGGGAGTGAACTGGACACGTCGCACCGAGCAGTCGATCGAGCGGGCCAGCGCCTTGGCAAACTTGGTCTTGCCGACGCCGGGCACGTCCTCGATCAGCAGGTGCCCTTCGGCGAGCAGGACGGTGAGACCGAGGCGCACGGCATTGTGCTTTCCCTCGATCACCTGCTCGATGTTCGCGGCGATGCGGGCGCCGGCGGCACGCACGGATTGTGAGTCTGCGGGATTGCCGAGCGCCGCGGCAGCGTGTGCGCCGGCAACCCGCGGGTCGCGATCGAGGTCGTCCACCTGTGCGGTCCTCACCTTCGGTGTCCGGGCGCCATTGCCCGCGTCCGTGTTTCGTCAGCGTCGAGTATTGCTGACGGGGCGCGCTGGTGGGTATCGGCCCGGTTTCAACCGGAACGTGGAGGCGGCCGGACGACATGCACGTCCGGCATCGTTGACGGTGGGACCAAGTGGGGTACGGTGGGGCCCGGTGGGGGAGCGTCCCTTGACTCAGTCCGGCGGGAAAGGCGGTGCCGATGTTTCTCGGCACCCACACCCCGCGGCTGGACGACAAGGGTCGGCTGGCTCTGCCGGCTCGATTTCGGCCGGAACTGGAGGGCGGGCTGGTGATCTGCAAGGGCCAGGACCGCTGCCTGTTCGTCTTCGCCGTCACCGAGTTCGCCCGCTTCACCGAGTCCTTGCGCAATGCCCCCGTCACCGACCGACGGGTGCGTGACTACGGGCGGGTGCTGTTCGCGAGCGCGTCGCACGAGACACCGGACGGCCAGGGGCGCATCACGGTACCGGCGTCGTTGCGGGTGTACGCCGGGCTCACCAAGGACTGCGCAGTCATCGGTGCGAACACCCGCATCGAGGTGTGGGACGGCGCCGCCTGGCAGTCCTACCTCGACGGCACCGAGCAGGCGTTCGCCGACATCGCCGAGGAGGTGCTGCCAGGCGTGCTCTAGCGGCCGACGTTCGGATCCGGCCTCCTCCCGTCCACCTCCCGGCGCACTTCCCCGGCGCCAGGCAGGACGGGCGGGGACCAGTTCCAGCGAATCCCGCTGTTCCCTCGCCAATCCCCACCCGCCCCCACCGCCGATATCCACGACATGTGCACAACCCGACACCGAGGATGGCGCCCCGATGGACGCACCAGACCAGGCGCCGGCTGACGCATCGGGCGCCGGCCACGTGCCCGTGCTTCGCGAGCGCGTCCTCGCCCTGCTGGCACCGGCGCTCGCCGATCGCACGGCCGTCGTCGTCGATGCCACGGTGGGGCTGGGCGGCCACGCCGAGGCCCTGCTCGCGGCGCACCCGCAGCTCACCCTCGTCGGGCTCGATCGTGATCGCGTCGCGCTCGCCCGCAGCGGTGAGCGGCTCGCCCGCTTCGCCGGGCGCACCCATCTCGTGCACGCCGTGTACGACCAGATGCCCGAGGTGCTGGAGCGGCTCGGCATGCCGGGTGTCGACGGGATGTTGTTCGACCTGGGGGTCTCCTCGATGCAGCTCGATGTCGCCGAGCGTGGCTTCGCCTACGCCAAGGACGCCCCGCTGGACATGCGGATGGACCGCGACGAGGGCGTCACGGCCGCCGAGGTGGTCAACACCTATCCGGTACCGCGGCTGGCGCGGGTGCTGCGGGAGTACGGCGAGGAACGCTTCGCGCTTCGGGTCGCACAGGCCATCGACCGCGCCAGGCGGGTTGCCCCGCTCGACTCGACCGTCCAGCTGGCCGAACTGGTCCGCGACGCCATCCCGGCGGCGACCCGGCGCCACGGCGGGCACCCTGCCAAACGCACCTTCCAGGCGCTGCGTATCGAGGTGAACGGTGAGCTGGACGCGCTGCGCCGCGCGGTGCCGGCAGCGTTGCGCGACCTGCGCGTCGACGGCCGAATCGTCGTGCTGTCCTACCACTCGCTCGAGGACCGCATCGTCAAGCAGAGTCTGGCTGCCCTAGCGGCCGACACCACGCCGGTGGGGTTGCCGGTGGCGCTGGCCGATCGCGGGCCCCAGCTGCGGCTGCTCAGCCGGGGCGCGGAGCGCGCGTCCGAGGCCGAGATCGAGGCCAACCCGCGTGCGGCCTCCGTGCGAATGCGTGCCGCCGAGCGAATCCGGGAGTCGGCATGACCGGCAGCCCCGCGCGCGGGTCGAGGCCGGTACCGGCCGCCGGCCTCCGTCGGGCCGCCGGGCGGGGACATCAACCGCAGCACGCTGCGCGCGTGCCCTTCGCGCTGCTCGTCGGCGGCCTTGTCGTCGGTGGGATGTGCGCATTGCTCGCTCTCAATACGGCCTCGGCGGCCAACGAGCTGGCTCGCCACCGTCTCGCCGGCAAGGACTCCGACGTTGCCGCCCAGCTCGAGCAGGTGCGCAACGCGGTCGCCGTCAGTGCCGCCCCCGGATCACTCGGCAGCGCGGCGGCCGCACTGGGAATGGTGCCGGCCGGAGCGCCGGCGTTCCTCAAGATCGGCAAGGACGGCAAGATGATCCTGCTCGGCAGCCCGGCGCCCGCGACGTCTGCGCCACCGCCTCCAGCGAGCCAGGGCCCGAAGGCGACGCCGAAGAAAACCACGGCAACGGTCAAACCCGCGAAGACAGCAAAGACCACACCCAAGACGACCGCCAAGACGGCCCGCAAGACACCGACCGCCCACCCGACGCCGACCACGACACTGCCAGGGGGCACCCGGTGAGCGGACGTAACAGCGCAACCGGCGGCCCCAATCCGCGTGCGGCCGCGGCGGGCCGGCGAAGCGGGGGATCAGAGCAGCCGGGCACGCCACGCCGCGGGCCGGCGCCCGCCCGCCGCGGGGCGGCCGTGCCTCGAGGCGCAGGCGGGGCGCCCGCGGCGAAACGCCCGGCTCCGAAACACCCCGTCGCACAGCGCCCCGCAG
>QHCC01000030.1:2965-21185 GCA_003243915.1 Pseudonocardiales bacterium
AGCGCCCCGCAGCGAAGCGCCCCACAGCAAAGCGTCCCGCCGGCCGTCGACGCACGAGGCGGGCCCTGCGCCTGGGTGCGTTGCATCCTCGCCTGCGTTACGGCTTCGCCGCCGTATGCACGCTGCTGCTCGTCATCGGCGGCCGGTTGATCCAGCTGCAGGGCCTCGACCACGGCAACTACGCCGGTGCCGCCACCGCTCAGCGTCTCGACCGGGTGACGCTGCACGCGATGCGCGGCCAGATTCTCGACCGCAACGGCACGCCACTGGCCTACACCTCCAGCGCCCAGGACATCACCGTCGACCCCAAGCAGATCCCGGCCGGCTCACGCCCTGCCTACGCGGCACGACTCGCGCCCCTGCTCGGCATGAAACGGGCACAGGTGATCGCAGTGCTGGCCAGGCCGGGCCAGTACGCCGTGCTGGCCCGCGCCCTGTCACCGGTCGACGCTCAACGCGTCGAGCACCTCGGGCTGGAGGGCGTCTACACCCAGGCGACTACCCAGCGGCAGTACCCAGGCCGAAGCACCGCGGCCAACGTCATCGGCACGGTGCACTCCGACGGCACCGGTGCGGCGGGGATCGAGGACCAGTTCAACAAGGTGCTCGCGGGCACCGACGGCAACCTGACCTACGCCGTCGACAACCTCGGCAATGTCAACCCGAGCAGTCGCACGGTTCGCAACGCACCGCGCGACGGCGGCACGGTGACGCTCACGATCGACCAGAACCTGCAGTACATCGCGCAGCGCTACCTCGACGCTGCGGTGCCCGCGTCCGGGGCTCGCAGCGCCGAGATGGCGATCCTGGACGCGCGCACCGGCCAGGTGCTCACCCTTGCTGCCTCAGGGACGTTCGACTCGGGTGACCCCAACTCGATCGACCCGAACGTACCGATCAACCCGCCGGTGATGGCGGCCTTCGAACCCGGGTCGGTGCAGAAGGCGATCACCTTCTCCGCGGCGGTGCAGACGGGTGTGATCACGCAGAAGAGCGTCCTGACGGTGCCCACCAACATCGACATGGGCGGCGTCACGGTCAGCGACGCGTGGTGGCACCCCGCCGAGCAGTTCACCGCGACAGGGATCCTGGCCCAGTCGTCCAACGTGGGCACCCTGAAGATCGCGCAGCGGATCGGTCCCACCCGCTGGTTCTCCTACGAGCAGAAGTTCGGGGTCGGGCAGCGGACCGGAATCGAACTCCCGGCGGAGAGCGGCGGTTACCTGCCGCCGATGGACCAGTGGTCGGACTCGACGTTCGCCAACCTGCCGTTCGGACAGGGCGAGAGCATGACGGTGCTGCAGCTCGCGTCGATCTACCAGACGATCGCCAACGACGGCGTGCGCATCCCACCGCGAATCGTGCAATCGACGAGATCGGCCGACGGCACGGTGACGGCGACATCGCAGCCGGCCGGCATCACGGCCGTCACGCCCCAGACGGCGCGGACCGTGCGCACCATGCTCGAGTCGGTGACACTGCCGGGCGGCACGGGCGTCAAGGCGGCCATCCCTGGCTACCGCGTCGCCGGCAAGACCGGCACGGCACAGCAGCCGGACCCGGCGCACGGCGGCAGGTACTCGAGCTGGATGAACTGGGACACGTTCGCCGGTATGGTGCCGGCCGACAATCCGCAGTTCGTCGTCGCGATCATGGTCGACAACCCGGCACACGGGCTCGAGGGCGGCGACGTCGCCGCTCCGGTGTTCAAGCAGATCGCGAGCTACGAGCTGCAGCACGCGCACATCGCGCCGACCGGCTCGCAGTCCAGGCACGTCCCGCTGCTGATCTGCGACGCGCTGACCCGCCGCTCGGCACCAAGTACCGTCTGCTGACGTGCCGTCCGCTGCGATTCACCGGGTCGCGCTGCCCCGCCCTACGCGTGTCGTGCCCGTCGCATTGAGCCGGCTGGCCAGTTTGTGCGGCGCCAGTCTGACCGGCACAGATGTCGCGGTGAGAGGCATCACCGCCAGCAGCGATCAGGTCCGCGGGGGCGACCTGTTCGCCGGACTGCCCGGCCGCGCCGCCCACGGCGCGCGATTCGCCGCCGACGCAGTAGCGGCCGGTGCGCTCGCCGTGCTCACCGACCTCGCGGGCCGCCCGGCCGTCCCGGCAGGCGTCCCGGTCTTGCTGGTCGAGGACGTCCGGTCGGTGCTGGGGCCGGTAGCGGCGGAGGTCTACGGCCGCCCCAGCCACGACCTGCCCGTACTCGGCGTCACCGGCACGAGCGGCAAAACCACCACCACGTTCCTGGCCCGTGCCGGGCTGCAGGCGGCGGGCTGGGCGTCCGGGCTCATCGGCACGGTAGCCACGCTGATCGGCGACGAGACCGTGAAGACCGGCTTCACGACACCGGAGGCGCCCGAGACACAGGCCCTGCTGGCGGTGATGCGCGAATTCGGCGCGAAGGCTGTGGCGGCGGAGGTGTCCAGCCACGCGCTCGCCATGGGCCGGGCCGACGGCATCGAATTCGCGGTCGGGGCGTTCACCAACCTCTCCCAGGACCATCTGGACTTCCACGCCGGCATGGAGGACTACTTCGCCGCCAAGGCTCGGTTGTTCGACGGCCGGTCGCGCGTCGCGGTGATTGTGACCGACGACGAGTGGGGGCGCCGGATGGCCTCGGTCGCCGGTCGGCGGACGGTCACCGTGAACACGAGCGGCGACCTCTCCGCAACGTGGCAGGCTCGCGGCATCACGGTCACCCCCGACGGCGGCACCACGTTCCGGGCCTTGGGTCCAGGCGTGGAGCTGCCCACCGGCTGCTCCCTGCCGGGCAGCTACAACGTCGCGAATGCCTTGCTGGCGTTGGCGATTCTCGCTGAGATCGGTATCGCTCCAGCTGTCGCGGCACCGGCCATCGCGGTCGCGTCCGTCCCGGGCCGGATGGAGCGCGTCACGCTCGGCCAGCCATTCCTCGCCGTCGTGGACTACAGCCACAAGCCGGCCGCCGTCGACGGCGCGCTTCGCACGCTGCGACCGCTCACTCGTGGCCGGCTGGTCATCGTGCTCGGCTGCGGCGGCGACCGTGATCGGGCCAAGCGGGCCCTGATGGGCCAGATCGCCGCACGCGGGGCCGACGTGCTGATCGTCACCGACGACAATCCCCGCTCGGAGGATCCCGCCTCGATCCGTCGGGCGATGCTCGACGGCGCGCGAGCGGTGCCACCCGCCGAGCGCGGTGAGTTGCGCGAGATCGGCGATCGCGCGCAGGCCATCGCATCCGCCGTGACCGGTGCGGCGGCCGGCGACACCGTCCTGGTGGCAGGTAAGGGCCATGAACCCGGCCAGGAGGTCGGCGGCGTGGTCCATCCGTTCGACGACCGCGACGTCCTCCGCCAGGCCCTGGCGCGCCGGGAAGGGCACGGCGGATGAGCGCCCGAAGAGGTGACCACAACGCGACGAGCCGCTACGCGCCGAATGCACCGTGGGCCGCGTGTTTTCCCCGCGGGTGTTCGGTTGGCGGGGCCGAAAGCGGTCGCCAGCGGGGAAAACACTGGCCGCAGCGGTCACCAGCTGGGAAAACACGGGTTGCGGTCACCGGCGGGCAATGCCGAGAACAACGTGATGACCGCTCGCGCACGCAGCCGCGTTCACCGGCCGGAGGCGGCGGGTGTGGCATGACGGATTCACCTGAGCGCCGCGGTGCGGTTCAGGCGGAGAGACACGTGGGCGAGCGGCGAAGACGGAGTGACACGTCGAGCACGGGGACTCACCAGTGATCCCGCTGACGCTGGGCGAGATTGCGACGATCGTCGGCGGCCGGCTGCACGGCGCCGACCCCGGCGCGCTCGTCACGGGGCCGGTCGAGTTCGACTCGCGCCGCATCGTCGCCGGTGGGCTGTTCCTCGCGCTTGCTGGCGAGCGCGTCGACGGTCACGACTACGTGAGCGCCGCGATCGGGCAGGGTGCGGTGGGCGCCCTGGTCACCCGGCCGGTACCGGGTCCGAGCATCGAGGTGGCCGACGGACTCGGCGCACTGGGCGCGCTGGCCGGCGCCGTCGTGCGACGGCTGAGCGATGCGGTGGTCATTGCCATCACCGGCTCGTCGGGCAAGACCTCGACGAAGGACCTGCTCGCACACGTGCTGGCCGGTCTCGGCCCGACGATCGCGCCCCCTGGCTCATTCAACAACGAGCTCGGTTACCCGTACACGGTGCTGCTGGCTGACACCGACACCCGTTTCCTGATCCTGGAGGCCAGTGCGCGAGGCCTCGGCCACATCTGCTTCCTGGCCGGCATCGCGCCACCGCGCATCGGGGTCGTCCTCAACGTCGGAAGCGCGCATCTGGGCGAGTTCGGCAGCCGCGAGGCGATCGCCTCGGCCAAGGGCGAACTGGTTGAGGCGCTTCCGGCCGCGGCGGCCGGGGGAGTCGCCGTGCTCAATGCCGACGACCCGCTCGTGCTCGCGATGGCACCGCGCACGGCCGCGCGCGTTGTCACGGCCGGCGCCGCCGCCGGGGCGGACATACGCGCCGACGACGTGACGCTCGACGATCTCGGGCGTGCGGCGTTCACCCTGTACGCCGGTGGCGTCCACGTGCCGGTTCGGCTACGTCTCATCGGCAGGCATCACGTCGGCAACGCCCTCGCCGCCGCGGCGGTCGCACTCGAGTGCGGCATGGCGCTCGCCGAGATCGCGACCAGCCTCGGCCAGGCCGCCCCCGCCTCGCGTTGGCGGATGGAGCTGACCGAGCGCGCGGACGGCCTGGTGGTGATCAACGACGCGTACAACGCCAACCCCGAGTCGATGCGCGCCGCTCTCGAGGCACTCGTCTCGGTCGCCGCCCCGCGCCGGGCGCGCGGCGGCCGCTCGTTCGCAGTGCTGGGCCCGATGGCAGAACTGGGCACCGAGGGCCCCGGCGAGCATGATGCGCTGGGCCGCTTGGCCGTGCGCCTGGACGTGTCGCGGGTGATCGCAGTCGGGGAGCAGGCCCGCCCCGTCCACGACGGGGCCGCTCTGGAAGGCTCACGGGACGGCGGATCGAGTTGGGTGCCCGACGCCGCGGCCGCGATCGCCCTGCTGCGCGCGGAGCTGCGACCCGCCGACGTCGTGCTTGTCAAGGCATCGAGGTCGGCGAGCCTAGAACGTGTGGCGCTCGCGATCACCCACGATTCGGATGCGAGCAGCGAGCCGGGCAGTGGCACGGACGGGACGGGAGGAACCGCGGCGTGAAGACCATCCTGCTCGCCGCTGTCGTCTCGCTGCTGGCCTCGATCCTGTGCACGCCGCTGGTGGTCGCGTATTTCCGGCGCCGCGGCTTCGGCCAGGAGATCCGCACCGACGGACCGCAGTCGCACCTGATCAAGCGCGGGACGCCCACCATGGGCGGGGTCGCGATCATCGGCTCGACGGTGCTCGGCTACGCCGTCGCGCACCTCGTCATTGCCGTCCGCGGTGGGGGTGGCCCGAACGCATCCGGCCTGCTCCTGTTGTTCCTGCTGGCCGGACTCGGCCTGGTCGGCTTCCTCGACGACCTGATCAAGATCCGCCGGCAACGCAACCTCGGCCTGCGCGCCCGCGCCAAGTTCGGCGGACAGCTCGTCGTCGGGCTTTCCTTCGCCGTGATGGCCGTCCAGTTCCACAACAGGCTGGGGCTCACGCCGGCGTCGACGCACCTGTCCTACGTGCGCGACATCAACCAGATCGGGGTCGGCGCGCTCGGCTTCGTCGTGCTCGCCTACGTGATCATCGCGGCAACATCGAACGCGGTAAACCTCGCAGACGGCCTGGACGGGCTGGCCGCCGGCGCATCGGCGATGGTATTCGGCGCGTTCACGCTGATCTCCTTCCTGCAGTTTCGCAATACGTGCGGCGGCAATCCGGTCGGCGGCTGCTACGAGGTGCGGGACCCCCTCGATGTCGCCCTGGTCGCCGCCGCGGCCATGGCCGCCTGCTTCGGCTTCCTGTGGTGGAACGCCTCACCGGCGCAGATATTCATGGGCGACACGGGTTCGATGTCCCTGGGTGGGCTGATGGCCGGGCTCGCCATCCTGACCCACACCGAATTGCTGCTCGTCGTACTCGGGGGTCTGTTCGCCGCCGTGACGCTGTCGAGCATCATCCAGACCGGCTGGTTCAAGTTCACCCGGATCCGCTTCGGGCGCGGCAGGCGCGCGTTCCGGATGGCGCCCTTGCACCACCACTTCGAACTCGGCGGCTGGGAAGAGGTCACGATCATCGTCCGCTTCTGGATCATCGCGGGCATTGCGGTCGCGTTCGGGGTCGGCTTGTTCTACGCCGACTTCATCGGCAATGGCTAAGGCGCCGCCCGGCGCCGGGTCAACGGTGCTGGTGTGCGGCGCCGCCCTGGCCGGGCAGTCCATAGCCGGTGTCCTGCTCGCCCGGGGCAGCACAGTGCTGTTCGCCGACCGCGCGGACTCGCCCGGCGTCGCTCGGCTGGTGGCGGCCGGGGCACGCTTCGTCGGCTCGCCGGCCGCAGTGCCCGCCGGTGTCGACCAGGTCGTGACGTCGCCGGGCTGGCGCCCCGAGCACCCGCTGCTGCTCGACGCCCTCGCGCGTGGTCTCGAGGTGATCGGCGAGGTCGAATTCGCCTGGCGGCTGCGCGGTCCCGGCGCGGCGCCGTGGCTGGCCGTCTCCGGCACCAACGGCAAGACGACCACCGTCCGGATGCTCGAGGCGATCCTGCGCGCGTCAGGGGAGCGGGCGCTGGCCGTCGGCAACGTTGGAGTCCCGGTCGTCGACGCCGTGAGCGCCGACGAGCCTTATGACGTGTTGGCCGTGGAGCTGTCCAGCTTCCAGCTGCACTGGTCCTCGACGGTCGTCCCGCAGGCCGGTGCCCTGCTCAATGTGGCGCCGGACCACCTGGACTGGCACGGTTCGATGGCCGCGTACACGGCCGTGAAGGCCCGGGTCCTGACCGGGCCCGTCGCCATCGGCAACACCGACGACCCCACCGTGGCGCGGTTGCTCGCGGACTCGACGGCGCGGACGCGCGTCAGCTGCACGCTCGGTGTGCCGGGGCGCGGCCAGCTCGGGGTGTGCGACGGCACCCTGGTCGACGACGCGTTCGCGGCCGAGCCCGTCGAGCTCATCGCGGCCAGCCAGATTCGTCCGGCCGGGGACCACAACGTCGCGAACGCGCTCGCCGCCGCGGCGCTTGCGCGGGCCCATGGCGTGTCGCCAGGCAATGTCGCGGCCGGGCTGCGCGCGTTCGCGCCCGACCCGCACCGCAATCAATTCCTGCTCGAACGCGCCGGCGTCGGCTACGTCGACGACAGCAAGGCCACGAATCCGCACGCAGCGCTCGCATCGCTGCGTGCCTACGAGCGGGTGGTGTGGATCGCGGGGGGACAACTCAAGGGTGCGCCCATCGACGCGCTGGTCACCGCCGTCGCGGATCGGCTGGCCGGCGTCGTGCTGCTGGGCGCTGATCGCGCTGTCGTCGCGGCGTCATTGCGGCGACACGCACCCGATGTGCCGGTGATCGACGTCTCGAGCACCGACGATAGAGCCATGACCGAGGTGGTGCGCACCGCGGCCGGACTCGCGCGTCCGGGCGACACCGTCCTGCTCGCACCCGCCGCGGCGTCCTATGACATGTTCACCGGCTACGCGGCGCGGGGCGCGGCGTTCGAGGCGGCCGTGCGCGCCCTCGATCGATCATGACCACGGTCGGCCAGCAGGCCGGGCTTTTCGAGCGCCTACGCGAGCGTGTGCTGCCCGAGCGCGAGGGCATCCGCTTCGTCGATCGCCCCTACGCTTCGGTGCAGCTGTTGCTGCTCGCCGCGGCCGGGCTGCTCGGCTTCGGCGTGTTGATGGCGGTGTCGACCACGATTGCCGACTCGCACAGCTCGGGCGGGGCCACGTCGATGTGGACGCAGATGATCAGGGAGGCCGAGTTCGTCGGCGTCGGCCTACCCGTGCTGTGGGTCGCCTTGCGGCTGCCGCCGCGGGCCTACCGGATGCTGGCGTATCCGAGCGTCGTCCTGGCGATCGTCGCCTTGGTGGCCGTGCTCGTACCCGGCATTGGCGTCGGCGTGTTCGGCGCCCGGCGCTGGATCGACGTGGGGCCGCTTCAGCTGCAGCCGTCGGAGTTCGCGAAGGTCGCGATCCTGCTGTGGGGCGGTGACCTGCTCGCGCGCAAGCAACAGCTCGGCACCCTGCGCCGGGCCAGGCACCTGTTCCTGCCGCTGCTACCCGGTTTCGCGCTCGTCGCTGCGCTCGTCATGTTCGAGCCCGACCTCGGCACGACCATGTGCTTCATGCTGATCCTGCTCGGCCTGCTCTGGATGGTCGGCATGCCGTTTCGGTACTTCCTCGTCGTCGTGCTCGCGGTGGCCGGCTCGGTGACCGCGTTCGCCGTCGCCGCGCCGTACCGGGTCCAGCGCTTGACCACGTTCCTGCACCCGTTCAAGGATGCCAAGAACAGCGGATTTCACACCGTCGAGGGGCTCTACGCGCTCGCCTCCGGCGGCGTCTTCGGCGTCGGCCTGGGCCAGGGCACGTCCAAGTACGGGTGGGTGCCCAACGCCAGCTCCGACTACGTCTTCGCGATCATCGGCGAAGAGCTCGGGCTGATCGGCTGCCTGGCGGTGCTGGGCCTGTTCGGCCTGCTCGCCTACACCGGCATGCGCATCGCCCGCCGCAACGCGGATCCGTTCGTGCGCCTGGTCGCGGGTGGTGCCACCGTGTGGCTGTGCGGCCAGGCAGTCATCAACCTTGGCTACGTCACCGGCCTGCTGCCCGTCACCGGAATCCCGTTGCCGTTCATCTCCGCCGGCGGCACATCGTTGCTCGCGTCGTTCTTCGTGCTGGGCATGCTCGTGTCCTTCGCCCGGCACGAGACGCCGGCCGTCGCGGCCGCCCGCAAGGCCGAACGGTTCGGCCGGCGTACCCGCCTGGAACGGGTGCTGCGCATCCCGGTGCCGAAGGTCTACGTAGCGCCGAAGCGTCGCGGAGCCCGTTCGGGGGCGATCGGTGGCCGCCCCGCGGCCGGCGCTGCGAGGCGGCCTGCTCCAGCGCGGCCCAGCTCTGCCGCCGCCTCGGCTGCGCGCGACACCGCGGCGACGGCACGGCGCGCGGCTGCGCCCCGGCCGCTGCGGGCGACCGGAACCGATGGGACGCCGCGGAGGACGCGGTGAGCGCACCCGTCCCCAGGCCACGCGTAGTCGTCGCCGGTGGACACTCCGCGGGCCACATCGAGCCCGCGATGAACTTCGCTGACGCCCTGCGCCGCCTGGACGGTACGGCCGAGATCACCGCGCTGGGCACCGAACGCGGCCTTGACACCACCCTGATCCCGGCCCGCGGGTATCGGCTCGAACTCATCCCGCCCGTCCCGCTGCCGCGCCGGTTCAACCGCGCCCTGCTCGCCGTGCCGTCGCGGCTGGGGGCCTCGGTCGGTGCGGCGGGTGAGGTTCTCGACCGGGTGCGGGCAGAGGCGGTCGTCGGATTCGGTGGCTACGTCGCGATGCCGGCCTACGTCGCGGCCAAGCGGCGCGGCATCCCGATCGTGGTCCACGAGGCCAATGCGCGGCCCGGCGTGGCCAACCGGGTGGCCGCGCGGATGACGGCGCACGTGTTCACCGCGTCGGCCACGGTGCGCCTGCAGCACGCCACCGCGATCGGCATCCCACTGCGCCCAGTGATCGCGAACCTCGACCGGCAGGCGCTTCGCGCCCGGGCCCGCGCGCGGTTCGGCCTGCTGCCCGACGGTCCCGTGCTGTTGGTGACCGGTGGCTCTCAGGGGGCCCGGGCGATCAACTGGGCGGCGTCGGGCGCCGCAGCAGCCCTGCGAGCGGCCGGCGTGCAGGTGCTGCACATTGCGGGCCCGAAGAACATCATCGACCTCGCCAGCTCGGCGCCGGGCGGACCGCCCTACGTCGTCGTGCCCTACGTCGACGAGATGCACTACGCGTACGCGGCCGCCGACTTCGTCCTGTGCCGCTGCGGGGCGATGACCTGCGCCGAACTCACTGCCGTCGGACTGCCCGCGGCCTACGTCCCGCTGCCCATGCGCGGCGGTGAGCAGCGGTACAACGCCGAGCCGATCGTGGCAGCCGGCGGCGGGCTACTGGTCGAGAACGACGCATTGAGTCCTGCCTGGATCGTCGAGCATGTCGTGCCCACCATCACCGACCCGGAACGTCTCGCCGCGATGTCACGTGCGGCGGGGCATGCTGGGTCTCGTGACGCCGACGTCGTCCTCGCCCTGCACGTGCTGAACGTGATAGCCGAATATCGCCACTTCGCCGCGGGCGAACGTGGTCGCAGCTCCAGGAGGCAGCCGTGACCGACCGTCCTACCCAGGATGCGGCGCGGGGCCGCCCGGACGACTGGAGTGCCCCTGGCGCCGCGCTGGTACGCAGCGCGCCCACCGATGTCGTCCCGGCGTTGGCCGACCTGGGGCGCGTGCACATCATGGGCATCGCCGGTGCGGGCATGAGCGCGCTGGCCCGAATCCTGCTCGGGCGCGGGATCGCTGTCAGCGGCTGCGAGGCACGTGACTCCCTCACCGTCGCGGCACTGCGGGCCATCGGTGCCACGGTGTACCTCGGCCACTCTCCGGAGCATCTGCGCGACGCCGACACCTTCGTCTACACGACCGCGATCTCCCCGAAGCACCGGGAGTTCGCCGCCGCGCGGGCCAGCGGCATGCCGGTGCTGCGCCGGGCCGCGGCGCTCGCGTCGGCGCTGGAAGACCGCCGGTGCATCGCGATCTCCGGTACCCACGGCAAGACCACGACCACCTCCCTGCTGACGGTGGGCGCGCAGGCGTGCGGGGTCGATCCGTCCTTCGCCATCGGCGGGAACCTCTACGAGAGCGGCAAGAACGCCCATCTCGGCACCGGCGAACTGGCCATCGTCGAGGCCGACGAGAGTGACGGCTCGTTCCTCCTTACCCGCCCGGCTGCCGCGATCATCACCAACGTCGAGGCCGACCACCTGGAGAACCACGGCGACCTCGCGGGCATATTCCGCGCGTTCGAGCAGTTCGTCGACCGGATTGATCACAACGGCCTCCTGCTGAGCTGTGCCGACGACGCCGGTGCGCGGCGCGTCGCCGACTACGCACGCCGCTCCGGCAGGCGCGTGCTGAGCTATGGCGAGAGCCAGGACGCCGACGTCCGGGTCAGCGACATCGTCGCGCTCCCCGATGCGGTCGAGTTCCGCATCGACGGCCCGGGGCTGGCCTCGCGCCAGGTACGGGTAGGTGCCCTCATCGGGCGGCACATGGCGCTCAACGCCGCGGCCGCTCTGGCGATGGCTGCCGAACTGGGTCTGGACGTCGACATTGTGATCGCCGCATGGTCGGTGTTCGGCGGCGTTCGCCGGCGCTTCGAGTCGCACGGCGAGGCGGGCGGCGTGCGGGTCTTCGATGACTATGCCCACCATCCGACCGAGCTGGCGGCGTCCTTGACGGCCGCGAAGGACGCGGTCGGCCAAGGCCGCCTGATCGCGGTGTTCCAGCCCGGCACCTACAGCCGTACCCAGACGTTCGCGACCGAATTCGCCGAGGCGCTGGCCATCGCCGACGTCGCCGTGGTCATGGATGTCTTCCCGGCTCGCGAGGAGCCGATCCCGGGGGTCACCGGCGCCACGATCAGCGACCTGATCCCGCTGCCGTCCGAGCAAGTCGTCTACGAGCCTCGCTACGCGGCCACTCCCGAACGCATCGCTGCCCTGGCCCGGCCCGGTGACCTGGTGCTGACGATGGGTATCGGCGACGTCTACCTGCTCTGTGACGACATCCGCGACGCCTGCGGGCGAAGCACCACGGCGCCCGCACAGGCATGAGCGCGACTCTGCCGGTCCTCGGCCCAGGCACCCGCGACGGCGACGGCGAGGGCGACGGCGAGGGCGACGGCGAGGGGCCGGGCGCGGGCGAGCGAGCGGGCCGCAACCGTCGCGTGGTCGTGGTGGCAGGGATCGCCCTGCTGGTAGCTGCGGTGCTCGCCTGGATGTTCGCGTTCAGCCCTGTGCTCGGTGCCAAGACCGTGACGGTGCGCGGCACCCACACCCTGACCGTCGCCCAGGTACGCGCCGCTGCCGCGATCAGGCACGGCACCCCACTCGTGCGACTGGACACCGCTGCCGTCGTGCGCCGCGTCGAGGCACTGCCCGACGTCGCCTCCGCGACGGTGCGCGCGGCCTATCCGAACGGCGTGATCATCACCGTGACGGAGCGGGTCGCCGTCGGCTACCTCGCCGCAGGCGACGCGTGGGTGCTCGTCGACAAGACCGGTGAGCAGTACCGCAGGGCGCCGGCCAAGCCGCGCGGGCTGCCGTTGTTCGTGGTCCCGGCTGGCGCGAGCGCCAGGGCCGCCGGCCGCGCGGTTGCCACCGTCGCGGCCTCGCTCACGCCGGCGCTGCTGGCCCGGGTTGCCTCCGTGCAGGCATTCGATCCGACCGCGATAACCCTGCTGCTCGCCGACCGGCGAGTGGTGCGGTGGGGCAGCGCCGATCGCAGCGTCGACAAGGCCCGGATCCTGCCGATCCTGCTGAGCCAGCCCGGCACTCGGTTCGACGTGACCGACCCCGATCAGGTGGTCACGCACTGAGTTCTTGGGACTGATCGGCGTGTCGCGCGGCGCGCCTTCCCGGATTCGGCGCCAGCTCGTTCTAGCTTCGGCTGCAACATCCTAGGTTGACATAACATTAACGGTCTACTAAAGGGTGAGAGTTCGCACCGACGTCGCGCTGGGACATCCGTACCAATACACACAGGAGCCAAGCCATGACAGCACCGCACAACTACCTGGCGGTCATCAAGGTCGTCGGTGTGGGCGGCGGCGGAGTCAACGCCGTCAACCGCATGATCGAACACGGACTCAAGGGCGTCGAGTTCATCGCGGTCAACACCGACGCGCAGGCTCTGCTGATGAGTGACGCCGACGTCAAGCTCGACGTCGGCCGCGAACTCACCCGTGGCCTGGGCGCGGGCGCTCAACCGGAGGTCGGGCGCAAGGCGGCCGAGGACCACCGTGACGAGATCGAGGAGGTGCTCAAGGGCGCCGACATGGTCTTCGTCACCGCCGGTGAGGGCGGCGGCACCGGCACCGGGGGCGCTCCGGTGATCGCCAGCATCTCCCGCAAGCTCGGTGCGCTGACCATCGGAGTCGTCACCCGGCCGTTCTCCTTCGAGGGCAAGAAGCGGGCGACGCAGGCCGACGAGGGCATCGACCAGCTGCGTGCCGAGTGCGACACCCTGATCGTCATCCCGAACGACCGCTTGCTCCAGATCTCCGACCGCAATGTCAGCGTCATGGACGCCTTCCGCAGCGCGGACCAGGTGCTGCTCTCCGGTGTCCAGGGCATCACCGATCTCATCACCACCCCCGGCCTGATCAACCTCGACTTCGCCGACGTCAAGAGCGTGATGAGCGGCGCGGGCTCGGCCCTGATGGGCATCGGTGCGGCGCGCGGCGACGACCGGGCGCGGCAGGCCGCCGAGATCGCGATCGCCAGCCCGTTGCTCGAGGCGAGCATGGACGGTGCCCGCGGCGTGCTGCTGTCGATCCAGGGCGGTTCGGACCTCGGACTGTTCGAGATCAACGAAGCGGCCACGCTGGTGGCCGAGGCTGCGCATCCCGAGGCGAACATCATCTTCGGGGCGGTCATCGACGACACCCTCGGCGACGAGGTGAAGGTGACGGTCATTGCGGCGGGCTTCGACAGCGGCCAGCTGCCCTACAAGAAGGTCGATATCCGCCGCGAGCCGGCAGCCTCGCGCCTCGCCGGCAGCACATCCTCGGCAGGCGATGCCGATCGAAGACGCCCCGAACCGGCGATCGGGTATTCCACGCCGACGACGACGGCAACCAACGGGTCGCGCACGCCGATCAGCCTCGACGACGACCTCGACGTTCCCGACTTCCTCAAGTCCTGAAGTCCTACCCGTGGCTCCGCTCGCCGGCGAACGCCGAGCAGAGTTGGTCACGTCGCTAGGTGCCGTCCGGGCTCGGATCGCCAACGCGTGCATCGAGGCGGGGCGCGATCCGCATTCGGTCACGCTCATCGCGGTCACCAAGACCTATCCCGCCGCCGATGTCGCGACCCTGGCCACGCTCGGCGTGCTCGACATCGGTGAGAGCCGCGACCAGGAGGCCGCGGCCAAGGTCGCCGAGGTCGCCGAGGCGCAGGGGCATGGCGCAGCCGACGAGCGCGGGCCGAGCCTGCGCTGGCACTTCGTCGGGCGGTTGCAGTCGCGCAAGGCGCGCTCGGTTGCTACCTACGCGCATGCCGTTCATTCCGTCGACCGACCTGAGCTGATCGGACAACTCGCCGCCGCCGTGACGCGGGCCGGACGCGGCCGGCTCGACGTGTTCGTCCAGGTCAGCCTGGACGGCGACCCGGCACGCGGCGGTGTGGCTGGCGGCGGCGTCCTCGCGCTGGCCGATGTCGTTGCCGCCCGAGCGCAGCTGCGGCTGCGCGGCGTCATGGCGATCGCGCCGATGGCCGCCGAGCCGCACCGCGCGTTCGCCGAGCTGGCCGCGGCCTCTGCGCAGCTGCGCGTGGCGCATCCTGAGGCCGACGCGATCTCGGCCGGGATGAGCGTCGACCTCGAAGCGGCGATCACGCATGGTTCGACACACGTTCGTGTCGGCACGGCGTTGCTCGGCCGTAGAAGCCAGGTTTTCGGTTAGCGTCGCAGCAACGTCGAAATCTCGGCCGGCCCAGCAGTCACAGCAGTAACCGACCAACGGAGGACCCAATGCCCGGAGCGATGCGCAAGATGGGCGTCTACCTAGGCCTGGTTGAAGACGAGGAATACGGCGACGGCGAGAGCTATGTAGCTGCAGGCGAGCGGGGATCGGCACGCCGTGAGGAGTATGCGGATGGGCGCTACCCGCGTGAACACGGCGGATCCCGGCACGCCGAGGTGGCCCGCACCGCCACGGGGGAGTACGCCGAGGACCTTGACGGCTATGCGGGCGGATATCCTGACGAGCGGCCGGCCTACCAGATCACCACCCTGCACCCGCGTACCTACAACGAGGCCCGCACGATAGGCGAGCAATTCCGCAACACCACGCCGGTGATCATGAACCTGTCAGAAATGGACGACGCCGACGCCAAGCGGCTCGTCGACTTCGCGGCCGGGCTGACGTTCGGCCTGCACGGACGGATCGAACGCGTCACGGCGAAGGTCTTTCTGCTCAGCCCGCACAACGTCACGGTCACCGCGCAGGACAAGGCGCGCATCGTCGAGACGGGCTTCTTCAACCAGAGTTGACCGCGTGGTGCGCACGAGCGCACTCGGCCTGGCACCATGGTGGTGCCAGGCCGAGTTTCGTACCCGCCGCGATCCAACCGGCCGATGCCGACCTGGGCGACACGATGGGAGCCACCGATGACGCTGTTCTGGGGTGTCGTCGCCTACATCCTCTACATCTACATCCTGGTCATCCTGGCCCGCTTCGTATTCGAGGCGACCCGCCAGTTCGCCCGGGCGTGGCGCCCCGCGGGGGTCGCCGCCGTCGGCGTCGAAGCCGTGTACGTCGCCACCGATCCCCCGTTGCGGGTGCTGCGCAGGCTGGTGCCGCCGATCCAGGTCGGTAAGGTAAGCCTCGACCTGAGCATCATCCTGCTGCTTCTGGCTATCCTGGGCCTCCACTGGCTCGCTCTGACGCTCGGCTAGCGCCGCTCGCCTAGGATCGATCCGCACCATGAGTTGTTCACATCTGCATCATGACCGGGCCGGAGCGACCGGCTAGCGACGAACACCCGAGGTGAGACGAATGCCGTTGACTCCCGCTGAAGTCCACAACGTCGCGTTCAAGAAACCGCCGATCGGTAAGCGCGGGTACGACGAGGAAGAGGTCGACGCCTTCCTCGATCTCGTCGAGGTCGAGCTGTCGCGTCTCATCGAGGAGAACAACGACCAGCGGGCCCGCGCAGGCAGCTCGGCGCCGGTCCAGTCCGCGGCCGGCGGCGCGAGTGCTGCTGAGCTGGCCGCTGCGCGTGATGACAATGCCCGCATGCAGTCGCACATCGCCGAACTCGAGAGAGCCCTGAACCAGGGCAATGACGGTGCGCAGCAGCAGGTCGTGCAGTTGCAGCAGCAGCTCGCGCACACCGAGCAGCAGCTGGCCGAGAACCGCCGCGAACTCGAGCGGGCCCAGCAAGCCGCCCAGCAGGCCCAGCAGCAGGCCCAGCAGGCCGCCGCACAGGTCCAGCAGGCCCAACAGGCCGCCGGGCGGGCCGGACAGCAAGCGCCGCAGGCCGCCGGGATACACGACCAGCACTCGCAGGCCGTCCAGGTGTTGGCGATGGCCCAGCAGACCGCGGACCAACATCTCGCCCAGTCCAAGGCGGAGGCCGAGCGGCTGCTCGTCGAGGCTCAGACCAATGCCGAGCAGGCCCTGCGCGCGGCGCAGGAGAAATCCAGCAAGCACGTCGGTGACGCCGAGTCCCGCGCCACCCAGCTCAGCCAAGACAGCGAGGCCCGCGCAACCCAGACCGTCCAGGACGCCGAACAGCGGGCTGCCACGATCACCGCACAGTTCGAGCAGCGCAAAGCCGCCCTGGAGCGCCGCGTCGAGGAGTTGCGCACCTTCGAACGGGAGTACCGCACCCGGCTCAAGAGTTACCTCGAGTCGCAGCTGCGGGATCTGGATGCGAGCGGCAAGGCCGAGCCTGCCAGCCCGAACGCCAAGAACGACTACGCAGAGGCACAGCAGAGCTGATCGGGGCGGCTCGGCGGCCGGGACCGGCCGGACGCCGGTGACCGGCCGGAATCGGGCCGGTGGGCTGTCTGCCAGGCGCGAGTCCGGGCCGCACGGACCGGACAGGCCACGGTAGGGAGGTTGACGGCCGAATGGTGATCATCGGGTTGCTGCTGATCGCACTGGTCTGCCTCGTGCTGGGGCTGGTCCTGCAGAGTTCGGTCTGGCTGATCGCGTCGTTGATCGCGACGGGGGGCGCCGGCTTCCTGCTGTACAAGCTGCGCGACATCATCGCGGCGCCCAGGCCGACGGCCGAGTCCGGCAAGTTCTTCGACGACGACGACGACGACGCGAAGCCGGCCGCCACGCGCCCATCCGACAACGGCGCTTCCTCGCCGGAGCCGGCAGCCGGGAGCGGGCCTGAGTTCGACGGTGCCGACCCCGATGCCGTTGCGACCGGATCGCCCGGCCACGACGACCGCGAGGTCTGGGTCATCGACGGACGCCCGCGATACCACCTCGGCGACTGCGCGATCATCAAGGGCCAGGACGCCGAAGCGATCCCGTTCGAGCAGGCCACCGAGGACGGCTTCATGCCGTGCTCGCTGTGCGAGCCACAGGCCGCAAGAACGCGCTGATTTATCCGCCGAAGCTGTCCCTCGATCTCCCCACACCCGCAGGTTCCCGGGGGTCTCTCGCGCCTTCGGCGCGCCGCCTCGCGGCGGCGGCCTCTTCGCGCGAGCGCTCATCGCGCTGTGGTCACCTGTACTTCCGCCAGTGGTCCGTTATCTGTCGAGTGGTCATCTACGGGTGACCACTCGCGTCCAAAGTGACCACTCGGCGGTGGGGTTAAGTGACCATCCGGCGGAGCCAGAGGTGCAGTCCTAGCTCCTCGTCCTGCACGCCGAACGTCTCCACGCCGTCCTCTGGTGGGCCTTCGTGCACCGTCGTGGCGAGGACCTCGCGGGCCAGCTGGTCGGCATGGGTGCGGATCGCCTCGGCCGGCTGCGGTGAACCGCCGACGCGCCACCACAGCTCGATGCGGTCGGTGACGTCGAGCCCGGCGTTCTTGCGGGCCTCCTGGACCAGGCGCACAACGTCGCGCACCAGCCCGGCAAGGCGTAGTTCGTGCGTCAGCTCCAGGTCGAGCGCGACGGTCTCGGCTCCGGCGCTGGCGACCGACCAGCCCGAACGGGGAGTCTCGGTGACCACGACCTCGTCACCCGCGATGATCACCTGCTCGCCGCCGACGGCCACCGATGCCGATCCGGATGCGAGTGCGGCCGCGAACTCGCGCGCGTCCGAGGCGGAGATGGCTTTCGCCACGGCCTGGGTGCCGCCGCCGAAACGCTTGCCCAGCGAACGGAAATTCGGCTTGACGAGTACATCGACGAGTTCGCCGGCCCCGGTGTCGGCGAGGACGGACAGCTCGACGACGTTCAGCTCGTCGGCCACCTCGCGTCGCAGCGATTCGGGCATTGCCGGCCAGCCCGGTGCCGAGATCAGCGCACGGGCCAGCGGCTGGCGGGTCTTCACCGACGAGTCGGCCCGTGCGGCCCGGCCCAGCTCGACCAGGCGGCGCACCAGC
>QHCC01000031.1:0-5863 GCA_003243915.1 Pseudonocardiales bacterium
GGCTTGGAATTACTCATCTAGTGTCCCGCGAGGGACACAAGCGGACACCGCGCTCCGGCACCGCTCTGGGCTGCTCTGGGCTGCCGATAGGGTGCCAGCGAGACTCACCTCGATCTCACTGAATCCTGGAGACGTCATGACGTCCTATCCACCGCCGCCGCCCACGGGAGCACAGCAGCCGCCGCCCGGGTCACCGCCGCCGCCCTACGGGTCGCCGCCGCCACCGGCGCCGTACGGGTCGCCGCCACCGGCGCCCTACGGGTCGCCGCCACCGGCGCCCTACGGGTCGCCGCCGCCGGCCGCCGGCGTGGGCACGCCCGCTCCGGCGCCCTACGGTGCGCCCGCGCCGCCGCCGGCCGCGCCCGATACCAGCCAGGCCGTCAAGGCGCCCGCCGTGGCGTGGCTGGTCCCCATCGCGGCGCTGTTCGCCCTCATCGGGATGTTCGTCCCGTGGTTCAAGGCCAAGGCCACCTTGACCGGCGGGGGCCAGACCACCCACCACACCTTCGACGGGCTCTACTCGTTCAAGGACGGCAAGCTCGGCCTGCTGGCCCCGATCCTGCTCGTCATCCTGGCCATCGGCGTCGTCGGACTGCTCGTGGGCAAGGCGCCGGCGCGCTTCAGCCGGGGTGGCGGGCATCCGGTCGCGTCCGCCGGCAAGGCCTCGCTCATCGTCGGCGCGGTCTCGCTGGTCTGCGTGGTCATCGCCTGGTTCCTGGTCAAGTCGCAGTACAAGTTCAAGGACGGCGGCATCAGCTACAGCTGGGACAACTACATCAAGGCGGCCAAGGACGCGGGCTTCAAGCTGGAACTGTCGCGCGGTCCCCAGGTCGGCTACTTCCTGACCATCGCCGCCGCCGTCCTCGCGATCGTGGCCGGGGTGCTGATGATCCTCGCCGCGCGCCGGGCATCCGGCGCCGGCGCTCCGTCGGCATACCCGCCGCCCGGATAGCGCCTGGGTCGGCCGCCGCCACCGAACAGTCGCGGGTGTATTGGCAGGCCTGACTCGTCCACATACGTCACACGGCTCATTCACAGCTAAGCCCGTGGNNGGTGAGGAGCGACGTGACGGTGCGGCGATGGATGCGGGCGGTCGGCAGCCTGCTGCCTGGCCCCCGCGCCACGCCGTTCACCTTCGTCCTCCTGCTCATGCTCGCCGCCACCACGGCGGCCCTGCGGTGGGGCGCCACCGACGACGCGTCCGTGCTGCGGTGGGCCTCGACGAACCTGGTCAATCTCAACCACCACCCGGTCAGCTCGCTGCTGGCCAGTGCCTTCGTGTCCGAGGGCAACATCACCTTCGACTTCATCGTGCTCGCCGTGGCGTGCGCCGTACTCGAACGCCGCAGCACGGCCATGCGCACCGCGCTGGTCATCACCGGCGGGCACGTGATCGCGACCCTGGTCTCCGAAGGCGCGGTCCGGATCGCCATCACGACGCACAGCGACCCCCGGGCTGCTGCCCGCCAACTCGACGTCGGCATCTCCTACGTCATGTACACCGCGGTCGGAGCCGCGCTGGGGTTCCTGCCGGCCCGGTGGCGGCGTCTCGGCCTGCTCGCGGCGGTGGGCTACGTCGGCGTGCCGTTCCTGAGCGACCCGGGCCTGACCACCGGCGGGCACGTGCTGTCGCTGGCCATCGGCCTGGCGTCCTGGCCGTTTCTGATGCCGACGCATGATCGGGCCGCCGCCAGTACGGTGCGGCGCCCGGTCCGGTTCGCGTGGTCGCGCCCGGGCCGGCTCGCGTGGTCGCGGGCCACGCCCGGCAGCCGCCTACGGATCGGCGCGTTGGCGGCTCTGACCGCCGCCGGCGTGCTCACCGCATGCGCGCCGGGTCACTACCTGCTCGGCCGGCACGGCCACGCCGCGCACTGCTCCACCGCCGTTCATTGCGCAGGTGGGACCCAGCCCGGCAACTGAGCCCGGCGGCACCGGCTGGCAGGATGAACGACCGTGACGGCCACGATCCTCGACGGCAAGGCCACCCTGGCGGCGATCAAGGCCGAGCTCGCCGTGCGGGTGACCGCGCTCGCCGGGCAGGGCGTGCTGCCCGGGCTGGGCACCCTGCTCGTGGGCGACGATCCGGGCAGCCGGTGGTACGTCGGGGCCAAGCACAAGGACTGCGCGGAGATCGGTATCGCCAGCATCCGCTGCGACCTGCCTGCGACGGCCACCCAGCGCGACGTGGAACGCGCCGTCGACGAGCTCAACCGCGACCCCGGGTGCACGGGCTACCTGGTCCAGTTGCCGCTGCCGGCGGGGCTGGACGAATACGCGGTGCTCGAGTGCGTCGATCCGGCCAAGGATGTCGACGGCCTGCACCCCGTCAACCTCGGCCGGCTCGTCCTGAACGAGCGCGCCCCCATTCCGTGCACGCCGTACGGCATCCTCGAACTGCTGCGGCGCTACGACATCCCGATCGCCGGGGCCGACGTCGTGATCATCGGCCGAGGCATCACCGTCGGGCGCCCCCTCGGCCTCTTGCTCACCCGTCGCAGCGAGAACGCGACGGTGACCCTCTGCCACACCGCGACGCGCGATCTGGGCGCGCACGTGCGCCGCGCCGATATCGTCGTGGCCGCCGCGGGGCAGGCCGACCTGGTGACGGCCGACATGGTCAAGCCCGGCGCCACTGTCCTGGACGTGGGCGTCAGCCGGGTCGGGGGCAAGATCGCCGGTGACGTCGCAGCCGGCGTCGTCGAGGTGGCCGGTTATGTATCGCCGAACCCCGGCGGTGTCGGGCCGATGACCCGCGCGATGCTGCTGACCAATGTCGTCAAGACGGCCGAGCTCGTGGCCGCGAAGCGGATGTGACCGTGCCGCTCGAGCTGCGCCGGCGAGCCCGGGCCCAGGCGCCGCTGCTCCTGGTCCTGGCCATCGTGGTCGCGGTCTTCGTCTACATGACCGTCACGCCCGGCCACTGGCGCCGGGGCACCGCCATGATCGGCGTGGCCATGATGCTGGCCGGCGTCCTGCGGCTGGTACTGCCGGCGCCGCACGCGGGCCTTCTCGCCGCGCGGGGCAGGTGGTGGGATTCGTTCTGCTACCTGGCACTGGGTGCCGCGATTCTCATCATCGACATCCGACTGCAGAAGTGACCCGAGTGCCGACTAGCGTCGACGGGCACAGCGCCCGCCCGCAGCGCGCGTCAGAATCAGAGGAGACAGTCATGTCCGAGTCCGATCGCCGCGGCAAGGTCACCGTCGTCGGCGCCGGCTTCTACGGCTCGACCACCGCCCAGCGACTTGCCGAGTACGACGTGTTCGAGACGGTCGTGTTGACCGACATCGTCGAGGGCAAGCCCGAGGGCCTGGCCCTGGATCTGAACCAGTCGCGCCCGATAGAAGGATTCGAGACCACCGTGGTCGGGGCGACCACCACGCCCGAGGGCGGCGGCTACCAGGCGACGGCCGACTCCGACGTCGTGGTGATCACCGCGGGCCTGCCGCGCAAGCCGGGCATGAGCCGCATGGACCTGCTCGACGTCAACGCCAAGATCGTGCGCGGGGTGGCGGAGAACATCGCGAAATACTCACCCAACGCCGTCATCATCATCGTCTCGAACCCGCTGGACGAGATGACGGCACTGGCGCAGCGCGCGTCCGGTTTCCCTAAGCAGCGTGTCTTCGGCCAGGCCGGCGTACTGGACACCGCACGCTTCACCAACAACGTCGCCACCGCCCTCGGTGTCGCGGTCGCCTCGGTGCAGACGCTGACCCTCGGCTCGCACGGCGAGACCATGGTCCCGGTGCCCTCGGCCTGCTTCGTCGACGGCACGCCGCTGGCCGACGTCATGGACGCCGACACGATCGAGGAGCTCGTCACCCGCACCCGCAACGGCGGCGCCGAGGTCGTCGCGCTGCTCAAGACCGGCTCGGCGTACTACGCCCCGTCAGCGGCGGCGGCTCGCATGGCGCGCGCGGTGATCACCGACTCCGGCGAGCGGATCCCGGTCTGCGCGTGGGTAGACGGCGAGTACGGCATCAGCGGGGTGTACCTCGGTGTCGAGGCAGAGGTCGGCGCGGGGGGCATCAAACGGGTCGTCGAGCGCACGCTCACCGAGTCCGAGCTGAGCGCCCTGAAGCAAGCGGCCGAGGCGGTCCGGGCCAAGCAGGCGGACATCGCCGATCTGTAGGTCACGTCTGGGAAGGGCTCGACAACGGACTCTGCACCATTACCGGCCACTTCTCTGCTATGCCCCGATCCGTTGCACTTTGGCGTGGGTCGTTGCCGTGTCAGGTCCAGGTGTGGAATAAATGCGTGGCTCCCACCCTCGGACAAGGACGGTCATGACCACTGCAGCTCTACCTGCCAAGAGATCGCCAGCCAGTCGCCTATGGGACCGGGAGCTGGCCCACTACCCCTCGACCGGCCCGCGCATGCTGTCCCTCGGCATCGTCATCCTGGCGACGATCGTTCTCTACTACCAGTTCTACCTGGCCGGAGCGGTCGCTACCAGGATCCTGCCCGAGCTGCACATGTCTTTCGTCTACTTCGTCAACATCAGCGTGGTCGGCTACGTGCTCGGGGCGGTGGCCTCGTTCCTGGCCGGCATCGCCGACCGGTACGGGCGCGCGAACATCGTGACGGTCGGGTTGATCATCGTCGCCCTGCTGTGCCTGATCGGGGTCCCGAACGTGCACAGCAAGCTCGCGGCCGGAGTGCTGTTCGTAGCGATCGGCTTCGTCGAGGGCATCATCCTGGTGGCTACGCCCGCGCTGGTCCGTGACTTCAGCCCACAGCTGGGGCGCGCGTCGGCGATGGGCTTCTGGACGCTCGGCCCTGTGCTGGGCAGCCTGGTGGTCAGCATCGCGGTGAGCAACACCAGCGACAGCACGCCCTGGCAGGACCAGTACATCGCCTGTGGCGTGGTCGGCCTGGTCATCGGACTGGTCGCACTGGTCGGCCTGCGTGAGCTCGCCCCGGCACTGCGCGACCAGCTCATGGTCAGCAGCCACGACCGGGCGCTGATCGAGGCGCGCGCGAAGGGCCTGGATATCGAGGCGGCGCTGAAGAAGCCGTTCCGGCAGATGCTCAAGCCCGACATCGTCGTGTCGGCATTCGCGATCAGCGTCTTCCTGATCATCTACTACCTCGCGGTCGGCTTCTTCCCGATCTACTTCCAGACCGTCTTCGGCTTCAGCCAGTCCAAGGCCAACGCACTCGGCAACTGGAACTGGACGTTCAACGCACTCAGCCTGCTGTTCTTCGGCTTCCTCTCCGACAAGGTGCGCGTCCGCAAGCCGTTCATGGTCATCGGCGCGATCGGTTCGATCGTCTTCACGGTGCTGTTCGCGATGAAGGCCACCAAGCCGGACACCAGCTACTCGACGTTCGTCGTGCTGCTCGTCGGCCTCAGCATCTCGCTGGGCTGCGCCTACGCGCCCTGGATGGCCAGCTTCACCGAGACCGTAGAGCGGCGCAATCCCGCTCTGACCGCCACCGGTCTGGCCGTGTGGGGTCTGGTCATCCGCATCGTCATCGCGGTGTCGGTGTTCTTCGTCCCGCACGTGGTCAACACCGTCACCACTCTTGTCGAGAAGGGTCCTCAGGTCGTGGCCGCAGCCGACGGCAAGGATCCGTCGCTCACGCCCGCACAGAACGCCGCGGTCAAGGCTGTCGCCGCCGACCCCAGCATCGTCACCCAGGTGCAGGGGCTGGCCGCGAAATACAAGTCGCAGCTGGCCACCGCTGCCAAGGTCGACCCCGCGACGCAGGCGGCGCTGGCCAAGAACGCGAACGATCCGGCGGCACAGGTCAAGGCGCTCAGCGAGATATCCGGCGTCGCGGCCGCGGACGTGACCACGGTCCTCACCGTGAGCAAGCAGCACCCGAAGGCGCTCGAGGCCGGCCAGGCCATCGA
>QHCC01000031.1:5901-8849 GCA_003243915.1 Pseudonocardiales bacterium
GGCCCGGCTCCAAGAGCTGGCCTCGATCCCGCTCAGCCAGCTGCTCCTCCTTCAGCAGAACGGCCCGAAGGTGCTTGCCGCCGGTGCCCAGCTCACCGCGCTGGCCACCATCGCGCCGGCGGACGGCGCGTTCCTGAACAAGTACGGCACCCCGCTGCAGGATCCGAAGGTGCAGGCCAGTCTGAAGTTCCTGCAGGCCAACGGCGCCAAGGTTAAGAAGGCGGCGAAGGATTCACCCAAGCAGTGGCAGAAGTACTTCTGGCTGGCCGTCGGCGGCGAGGTGCTGTTCATCCCGCTGATCTTCGTCATGGCCGGCTTCTGGGATCCGCGCAGGGCCAAGAAGCAGGAGCAGGAGCACGAGGCCCTGATCGACGTCGAGCTCGCCAAGCTCACGCAGGCGGAGTCGACGCCGACGAGCTGACGGTGGCGGGGAGGATGCCGCTCAGGTGGCTGGCGGGATCCTCCCCGTGACCGGTTCGCACGCAGCAGTGCGCCGGCGAAGGTGGCTCAGCGCCGCCGCGTCTCCAGGACCGTTGCGCCGTTCGAGCTGCCCAGCCACCGCGGCCCGGTGGGCGTCGTCGACGTTGCCGCCGTACTTGAACTTGGCCCGCACTTCGCGCACCGTCAGCCGCAGCCCGCGGATGCCGGCCAGCCTCCGACCGTGCTCGGCGGGGTCGGCGGCGCCACTGCCGGGCTCGGTGACGCCGAGCTGCGCGCGCAGGATCTCGGCCTTGCCCGCCTCGTCGTCGACGACCTGCGCCGTGGCCACCAGCTGCACGGCTGCGTAGTACGTGGTCGGCACGCCCATCCGCGGGTCCTCATCGCCGGTCGCCTTCCACGCCGCGGGAATGTAGGCCCAGTCGCCCGCGATGCTGAGCAACACGGTGGGGTTCTCCGCCACCGCCGCCCAGACCGGGTTCGGCCGGGCCAGATGCAGCAGCACGAGTGCGGCGGAGTCGACCGCGTACTGGGTCGGCACAACCACCGGCACCTCGCGGCCCTGCCCGGCCGCGACGAGGTGCCCGAACCCCTCGGCGCGGGCGAAGTCGACCCATTCCTGCTCGGACGCGCCCTCGTCCCACGGGTGGATGAGCATCAGTCGAACTCGCCTAGGACCGCCGAGCGCAGCACGTCCAGGCCGACGCTGCCGACGTCCAGCGCAGCACGGTGGAACGCCTTGAGATCGAAGCTGCCGCCCTGCTCGGCACGGGTATCCTCGCGCAGCTGCAGCCAGAGCCGCTCGCCGATCTTGTACGAGGGCGCCTGCCCGGGCCAGCCGAGGTAACGCTCCAGCTCGAAGCGGCGGCTGCTCTCGGTGATGGCGCTGTGCGCTGCGAGGTAGTCCCACGCCTTGTCCCAGCTCCACTCGCCGCCGCCCACCTCGTCGGGGGCCTGGAAGCCGCAGTGGATGCCGATGTCGAGCACGACGCGAGCGGCTCGCATGGACTGGCCGGCGAGCATCCCCAGGTAATCGCCCGGGTCGTCGAGAAAGCCGAGATCGGCCATCAGCCGCTCGGCGTACAGCGCCCAGCCCTCGCCGTGGCCGCTGACCCACGAGGCCAGCCGGCGCCAGCGATTGAGCAGGTTTCGGCGATAGACGGTCTGCGCGACCTGCAGGTGATGCCCAGGCACCCCCTCGTGGTAGACGGTCGTCAGCTCCCGCCAGGTCGCGAACTCGGTGACCCCCTTGGGCACCGACCACCACATCTGCCCGGGTCGGGTGACCAGGTCGTCGCTCGGGCCGGTGTAGTAGATACCACCCGCCTGGGTCGGAGCGATCTTGCACTCCAGGCGGCGAATCGGCTCGGGGATGTCGAAGTGGGTGTCGGCCAGCGCGGCCACGGCAGCATCGGACTTGCGCTGCATCCATTCCTTCAGCGCCTCGGTGCCGGCCAGCTTGTGCTCCGGATCGGCGTCGAGATGGTCCATCGCCTCGCGCACCGCCGCCCCCGGCTTGATGCGGTCGGCGGTGCGGGCCATCAGCTCGGTGACGCGCGCGAGCTCCTGCTGTCCCCACGCGTACGTCTCGGCCAGATCGATCCGGGCGCCCAGGAAGGAGCGCGAGAACAACGCGTAGCGCTCGGTGCCGACCGCGTCCTTCGTGGCTGCCTGGGGCATCAGCTCGTCGCGCAGGAACGCCGACAGCTCCTGGTAGGCCTGCGCCGCACCGTCGGCGTTGCGCTGCAGGTCCGCGCGGACGGACGCCGGCAGTTCGCCGGCGGCGGACGGGGCGGCCTCGCGGGCGTACCTGGCGAAGAAGCCGTCAACCCCGAGATTGTCCTCGCACTGGGTGACGCAGGCCTCGACCTGGCGGCGGGCACTCACGTCCCCGCGCGACGCGGCGAGGCGCAGCGACTCGAGGTAGCCGCCGATCGCCTTCGGGACGGCACCGAGCCTGGTGGCGACGGTGGCCCAGTCGTCGGCGCTCGCGGTCGGCATCAGGTCGAAGACGTCACGCAATTCCTGCACGGGCGAGGCGATGTTGTTCAGGTCGGCCTCTTCGGTACCGGCGGCACGCAGGTCCTCCTCGACGCTGAGCAGCTCGCCCAGGGCGGCGGCCGTGACCCGGTCGTTCGGGTGGGCGGCCGGCGTGCCGGACAGGGCGGCCAGGGTGCGCCGGCGCAGCTCGGACACCGACTCGAGCCACTCGGGGCTCAGGTCGGGCAGCTGCGCGTCGTGTCCCGGGATGCCCAGGAACGTCGCCATGACCGGGTTCAGCGCGACGAGCTCATCGAGATAGGAGTCGGCGACGCCGTCCACGGCGGTGGGGATACGGGTCTCGGTCACGCTCTGCAGACTATGGCGTGCGCCGGGCCGGCCGGCCACCAATTTCGGCGACAAGATATCTTGATGCCAAGAGAACGTCGCGGGCAGTGGAGGTCGCAAGGCATGGCCAAGATCAAGGTGCAGGGGACCGTCGTCGAACTCGACGGCGACGAGATGACCCG
>QHCC01000031.1:8876-13016 GCA_003243915.1 Pseudonocardiales bacterium
CGCGACGCCACCGACGACCAGGTGACGATCGACGCGGCCAACGCCATCAAGCGGCACGGCGTCGGCGTCAAGTGCGCGACGATCACCCCCGACGAGGCGCGCGTCGAGGAGTTCGGGCTGAAGAAGATGTGGAAATCGCCCAACGGCACGATCCGCAACATCCTCGGCGGGGTGATCTTCCGCGAGCCGATCGTCATGAGCAACGTGCCGCGCCTGGTCCCCGGCTGGACCAAGCCGATCGTGATCGGCCGCCACGCGTTCGGTGACCAGTACCGGGCCACCGACTTCGTCGTCCCCGGCGCGGGCACGCTGACCATGACGTTCACGCCCAAGGACGGCGGCCAACCCATGGAGTTCAACGTCTTCGACTTCCCGGGCGGCGGCGTCGCCGTCGGGATGTACAACCTCGACGACTCGATCCGCGACTTCGCGCGGGCCTCGATGCGCTACGGCCTGGACCGGGGTCTGCCGGTGTACCTGTCGACGAAGAACACCATCCTCAAGGCCTATGACGGGCGTTTCAAGGACCTGTTCGCCGAGGTCTTCGAGTCAGAATTTGCGGCAGAGTTTCAGGCCGCCGGCATCACCTACGAGCACCGCCTCATCGACGACATGGTCGCCGCGGCCATGAAGTGGGAGGGCGGCTACGTCTGGGCCTGCAAGAACTACGACGGCGACGTGCAGTCCGACACCGTTGCCCAGGGGTTCGGCTCGCTGGGACTGATGACCTCGGTGCTGATGACGCCGGACGGCAAGACGGTCGAGGCCGAGGCCGCGCACGGCACTGTGACCAGGCACTTTCGCCAGCACCAGCAGGGCAAACCCACGTCGACGAATCCGATCGCGTCGATCTTCGCGTGGACGCAGGGGTTGTCCTACCGCGGCAAGATGGACGCCACCCCCGAGGTCACCCAATTCGCCGAGACGCTCGAGCGGGTGTGTGTCGAGACCGTGGAGTCCGGGCAGATGACCAAGGACCTCGCCCTGCTGATCAGCCCGGACGCGCCGTGGCTGACGACCGAGGCGTTCCTGGACGCCATCGAGGCCAACCTGCAGAAAGCGATGGTCGAGCGGTAGCGTCCGGTGGCCGGGTCGATCGATGGCCCGGACCAAGCGGTCCGAGGAGGCGCTGTGCTGGCGTTCGAGCGCCACGGTTCGGGCGAGCCGCTGGTCCTGGTGCACGGCATCACCCACCGCCGCCAGGTGTGGTACCCCGTGCTCGACCAGCTCGCCGAGCAGCGTGAGGTCATCCTGGTCGACCTGCCGGGGCATGGCCAGTCCCCGCCATTCGTCGCCGACGGGCGCCCGGTGGTCGAGTTGCTGCGCGCGCAGTTCAGCCAGTTCCTGATCGAGCAGCTGCTGGACCGTCCGCACATTGCCGGCAACTCCCTCGGCGGCCGGGTGGCCCTGGAGGCCGGCGCCGCTGGGGATGCCCGCAGCGTCACCGCGCTGTCCCCGGCGGGCTTCTGGCGCACCGGTGCCTCCTTCGCCTACACCCGCAGGCTGTTCACCTCGGCCGCGGCGGTGAGCGAGCGGATCGGGCCGAGGGCCGCCGTGCTGGTCCGCAGCCGCGCCGGCCGGACGCTGATGTACGGCGTGTTGACCTCACATCCGGCCCGTATCTCGCCCGACCACGCGCTCGGTGACTTTCGCGCCTTCCAGTACGCCCGCCCCGCCCTGCGGCTGCTGCTCGACGCGGCCACCCCGTTCGCGGACGACATACCCTGCGATGTGCCGGTCACGATCGCTTGGGCCGCCCGCGATCTCGTGCTCCCGCTGTGGCAGGCCGGGGTCGCCAGGGAGGTCCTGCCGCACGCCGTCCATGTCACCATGCGCGGCGTAGGCCACGTGCCCATGTTCGACGATCCCGCGCTCGTCGCCGAGGTGTTGCTGCGCGGCAGCGCCCCGGTTGCCGTTGCCGGCCACCAGGGCGCCCGCACCGCGGCCACGTCGGCAACCGCCTGAGGTCCGCGGTGGCATTCGCGGGTCCCGGAAGTTCGTAGACTCAGCCTGTGGCCGGCCAGACGTTGCTCTATATCGCCATCGTGCTGCTGCTGATCGCCGTCGAGGGCGTGTTCGTCGCCGCCGAGATCGCCCTGGTCTCCCTGCGCGAGGGGCAGGTGCGGGCGCTGGCCGAGTCGGGGCGCCGCGGTGCGGCGGTGGCCAGACTGGTCAGCGACCCCAACCGCTTCCTGGCGGCCGTGCAGATCGGGGTGACGTCCACGGCCCTGCTCTCGAGTGCATTCGGTGCCGTGACCCTGTCCGACGAGGCGAAGCAGTTCCTCGTCAGGCACGGGTGGAGCGACGGGCTGGCCGGGGCCACCGGCATCATCGGCGTCACGCTGATCATCTCGTTCGTCACCCTCGTCGTCGGCGAGCTCGCGCCCAAGCGGCTGGGGCTGCAGCGGGCCGAGGCCGCGGCGACGTTCTTCGCCCCGCCGCTCAACCGCATCGCCGGGTTCTTCCGCCCGATCATCTGGCTGCTCTCGAAGGCGACGAACCTGCTGGTCCGGCTGCTGGGCGGTGATCCGGGTGCGGCGCGGGCGCCGATAAGCCAGAACGAACTGCGTGGTCTGGTGGCGGCCCACGAGGCGCTGTCCTCCGACGAGCGACGCCTGATCGACGACGTGTTCGCGGCCGGTGAGCGGGCGATCACCGAGATCATGGTGCCGCGCACCGAGGTGACGTTCCTGGAGGCCGGGATGACGGTGAGCCGCGCGGCCAAGATCGCCGGCGACTCGCCCCACTCGCGCTACCCGGTCGTCGGCACCGGTCACGACGACGTCCTGGGTTTCGTGCACATCCGCGACCTGCTGCTCGCCGACGTGCGCGCCGACCGCGATCGCACCGTGGGCAGCGTGGCACGCGAGGTCAAGGCATTGCCCGGTTCCAAGCACGTGCTGTCCGCGCTGTCGGAGATGCGGCGCGAGGGGCACCACCTGGCCATCGTGGTCGACGAGTACGGCGGCACCGACGGCATCGTCAGCTTGGAGGACCTGGTCGAGGAGATCGTCGGCGACATCCACGACCACGATGTCCATGCGGACATCCTGCGCGCCCATCTGGAAACACTCGCCGCCGCCCATGCCCATGTCCTTGCTGACCGCGCGATGCGGGCAGACGCGGAGATCGAACCGTTCAAGGAGCAATGCCGCGCCGTCGTGACCGACGATGCCTGGATCGCGGAGCAGACCGCCATCGCTGCTGCCATTGCCCGCACGATGCGCGAGCGGCGGCAACGGCACAGCGATCTCATCGCCGCATGGGAGCAATGGACTGCGGCAGGGCTGCGCGAGCAGTTGGACGCACTCTCCATGAATGAGAGTAGTTCTCGTAGTGGCTGAGTCTCTGCTTTTCCAGTGGTGGCGAGTTTTAGCCTGCCATTCCTTGCTGCGGCAGGCTAAAACTCGCCACTACCAATAACATACTGGCTCAATAACACTGAAACGCACGCTAATGTGCGGGATCGCGGTTGTACAGTTTTTGCGCCCAGAGGTAGCCAACCAGTGTGATGCCGACGGACCAGGCGACAGCGATGACGGCGCTGTGGCCGATTGGGGTGCCCATCAGCAGCCCCCGGAGTGTCTCGATGACGGGGGTGAAGGGCTGGTATGCGGCGAACCAGCGCAACCCGGTCGGCATCGAGTTCGTGGGGACGAATCCGCTGCCGAGGAACGGCAGGAGCGTCAGGGGCATCGGGAGGTTGCTCGCGGTCGCGACACTATCGGTGACCAGGCCGAGTGCGACCGACAGCCAGGTGATCGCGAAGGTGATCATCGCGAGGACGCCGATCGCCGCGATCCACTGGACGGGACCGGCGGTGGGCCGGAACCCGATGAATAGCGCGACACCGATGACGACCGCCATGCCGAGCATCGTCTGGATCACGCTGCCGACGACGTGCCCGGTCAGGACCGCCGCGCGCGCGATGGCCATCGTGCGGAACCGGGCGATGATCCCTTCGGTCATGTCCATGGCGACCGAGATCGCTGTCCCCTGGGCCCCACCGGTCACGGCTATCAGCAGGATTCCCGGAACAACGTACGCGAGGTACGCGCCGCGGCCACCTGACCCGCCAAGCCCAGCGCCCAGCGTACCGCCGAAGACATAGACGAAGAGCAGCAGCAAGATAACCGGCAA
>QHCC01000032.1 GCA_003243915.1 Pseudonocardiales bacterium
CTCAACGACCCGGTGATGATCACCCCACGTTGCGCGGGCGGTTACGGACTGACCGCGCAATGGGACGACGACGTGCACCATGCGCTGCACGCGCTGCTCACCGGTGAGAGGCAGGGTTACTACTGCGACTTCGGTTCGCTGCCGACGCTTGCGAAGGTGTTCACTTCTGCGTTCCTCCACGACGGCACGTATTCCACGTTTCGCGGCCGCCGGCACGGCAAGCCTGTCGATCGGGCGACAACCCCCGGCTACCGCTTTGTCGTCTGCCTGCAGAATCACGACCAGGTCGGAAACAGGGCCGTCGGCGACCGGCTACCCGAGATCACGACCCCGGGGCTCCTGCGGGTCGGCGCGGTACTGCTGCTGACCTCGCCGTTCACGCCCATGCTCTGGATGGGTGAGGAATGGGCGGCCTCGACCCGCTGGCCGTTCTTCACCTCGCACCCGGAGCCCGAACTCGCCGAGGCAACCGGGAAGGGGCGCCTGGAGGAGTTCGCGACCCACGGCTGGGACGTCACCCAGATGATCGACCCGCAGGACCCTGCGGCCTACCGCACCGCGATCCTGGACTGGTCGGAACTGGCGGCGCGCGACCACGCCGAGATGCTGGCCCTGTACCGCCGCCTGATCACCCTGCGCGCGGCCGAACCCGACCTGGCCGACCCGGATCTGCTGCGCGTCGCGCTCGACTTCGACGAGGACGCCCGCTGGTTGGTCGTCCACCGCGGCGCCTTTCGCATCGTGGTCAATCTGGCCGACGCGGCGCAGCCAGTTCCGGTGGCCGCGTCCGAGGTCATCCTCGCCACTGGAGCGGCCGAACTCGGCGAGGGCGCGATGTTGCTCGGTGCGCAGTCCGCGGCGATCGTCCGGTCAGGGCCGAGATGAGGCCGGTTGTGCCAGCTCCGCGAAGGGCAGCGGACAGTGCGGGCTGTCGGCGCAGGTGATCAGGTCGGCACAGCCGGCGGCCAGCGCCGCGCGCAGGGTGTCGGCGATGACACCCAGGTCGGTGAGCTTGGCCTCGACCTCGGCCAGTTTGGTGGCCGCCCGCGCCTGCAGTCCCCTGTCCGGCCGCCTCCCGGGTCGGTGCCGGCCGGCCTCGAGCAGTTCGCCGACCTCGTCCAGCGTGAATCCCAGCCGTTGCGCCGCCTTGATCACCCGTAGCACCGTGACGGTGTCCGTGGGGTAGAGCCGATGGCCGCCGAGCGTCCGCTCGGGCTCAGCAAGCAGGCCGCGGCGCTCGTAGTAGCGCAGGGTCTGCAGATTGACGCCGGCCGCAGCGGCCACCGCGCCCGTGCGCAGACCCGCCGTCATGTCGCTGTGCGCCGCGCCGACGCGCGAAGCGCGACATCGTCGAGTACGGCCACCTGGGCCGCAGGCACCTCGATGTCGATGGTGAGTTCGCCACCGTCCGTTCGCACCGTGAAGGTGAAGAACGAGCAGCACGCGGCCTCCCGCGCAATGAGATCCCGGGCGCTCTGCTCGACGCAGGGGTCCAGAACCAAGCGCAGCCGCCTCGCGGTGACCCGGTGCGGGTCGCACAATGCGACCGCGAACAGGTCGTCGAACTCCGCGACGCGCTGTGACTGCTGGTCGGCGGGCAGCGTGCACGCCTGGGGAACCCAGACCGCTTCGGTAGTCATGTCGCTACGGTAAACCTGTACCCAGGTACCGTATGCAAGCGCTGCCGCCGCGGCGCGCAGCAGAATGGCTCCTCTGGCGCGCCCCGCGCCTCAGAGCTCGCCGACCACGACTCCCGGCATCGGCTCCTCGACCCGCACGACGGTCGCCTGCGGCGCCTGCCCGTCCTGCGTCTTCCAGGTCTGCACGAGCGTGTTCGAGAACGCCTGCGCGACGTCGAATTCCTCGAACGGCCCTACCGCGCGCGGCGCGTTCAAGAGCTGCCCTTCATCGCTCAGTACGACCACGAACACCGGGTATCTCCCCCATCATTGGTTGCCTCAGTCCTACCTCATATAACGCGAAACGTCACGAACGGCGCGTCACTTCGCCCGGTGTCGCCGGGTTTCCTCGGGCCCGACGTCGATCACCCGCGGCGCCAGCCGGTCCGGCGCCGGGCCGAAAGCGCGGCGAGCCGAGGCGATCGCGGCCCGGGCCAGTGCGGCGTTGCCCGCCGCACCTATGCCGGCCCCGATGCCGAGCGGCAATGCCCTGCCGACGAGCAACGCCCCCTGCCGTGCACCGAAGCGGGTTAGTAGCAGGTGTGCCAGGCGGCTGTTGACACCCGCGATCTTTTCCCGCGACGTGGTGCGCCCGATGACCTGTGCCCAGTGCGGCACGTGGCCGGCGGCGCCCTCGAGGGCGGCCGTCGCCCCCTCGCCGAGCAGCACGGCAAGGACGAGCGCGCGCCGCACTTCGGGATCGCTGACGGGCACGCCGTGAACTTCGGCGACCGCGAGCACATACATCGCCGTCGCCGACACGAACCCGGCGATCTCGGCCGCTCCGGTCGCCACCGCCGCGCCGGTGCCGACGCCGGGAATCGCGGCGGCTGCCCCGGAAGCGCCGCCGATGCCCACGACGGCCGTCAGGTAGCGCCGCTCGAGTTGTGCGATCACGCGGTCCGGTGTCGCGTCGGGTCGCTTCGCTCGCACCCGGTCCAGGTAACCCAGCACGACCGGCCGCTGAATGGCCAGTGCCTTGTCCAACGCGGCGTCCAGAGCGCGCTCCACCGGCGCGGGGACCCGTATCAGCTTCTTGCCCATCGTCGCTCCCAGTCGTTTCCTGCTTTCGACGGCTGGTCGCCGACATCTGCTGCCCTACCCACTTACCAGCATGCTGCATCATGGCGAACGTCGACAGCACGAGGTCAGCGATTCCGTGCGGCGCCGCGGGTGCGTTCCGTGCTGAGATATTGGTCCCATGCGTGCACTGGTGCCCAGCCCCGTCGATGACGTCGACCTGCACGCGTTCTACGGCGCCGACTGGTTGGACGGCGGCGGCCTGCGGGTGAACTTCGTGGTCAGCGTCGACGGCGCGGCCACCCAGGGCGGCGCGTCACGCGGCCTGCAGACCCGGGGCGACAACCGGATCTTCGCCGCGCTGCGTGACCTGGCCGACGTGGTCGTGGCCGGGGCGGGCACGGTGCGCACCGAGGGCTACTCGGCGATCGAGCTCAGCGCCCGGCGGCGCGCCATCCGGGCGGAGTACGGCCTGCCCGCGCAGCTGCCCACGGCGGTGGTCAGCCGATCACTGCGCCTGGATCCGGCGGCCACGCTGTTCACGGCGGCTTCGGGCACCGCCCGGACCATCGTCATCACCTGCGCGGCCGGCGATTCGATCGTCCGGGCCGAGCTCGAGCAGGTCGCCGAGGTCGTCGTCTGTGGTGGCGACACGGTCGACCTTCCTGCCGCGCGCGCAGCGCTGGCCGAGCGTGGGCTCACCCGAGTCCTGTGCGAGGGCGGCCCGACGCTGTTCGCCGACCTGGCCCAGGCCGGCGTCGTCGACGAACTGTGCCTGAGCATCTCGCCCCTGCTGTCCGGCCCCGGCGCGCGCCGCGCCGTCGCGGGCCAGCCGTGGCACGACGCGCCCCGGGCACTCACCCTCGCCGGCCTGCTCGAGGAGGACGGCGCGCTGTTCTGCCGCTACCGGGTCAGCCATTGAGGGCAGCGGCCTGACGGACTGCTGCGCGCATAGCAGTCAGAATGAGTCCATGAAGCTTCCTGTCATGCCGCCCGTCGCCCCGATGCTGGCCAAGTCCGTGTCCGCGATACCGCCGGGTGCGTCCTACGAGCCGAAGTGGGACGGCTTTCGGAGCATATTCTTCCGAGACGCGGACGAGGTCGAGTTCGGCAGCCGTAACGAGAAACCGATGACGCGCTACTTCCCGGAACTAGTCCAGGCAGTCAAGGCCGAACTGCCCGACCAGTGCGTCATCGACGGTGAGATCGTCATCGCCACCGACGCCGGCCTCGACTTCGACGCCCTGCAGCAGCGCATCCATCCCGCCGTCTCACGGGTGACGATGCTGAGCGAGAAGACGCCGGCCTCTTTCATCGCCTTCGATCTGCTCGCCCTCGGCGACGAGGACTACACGGGTCGGCCGTTCACCGAGCGCCGCGCAGCGCTCCGCGCTGCCCTGGCCGACGTCGCCGCGCCGATCCACCTCACGCCTGCAACCAAGGATCAGGACCTGGCCCAGCGCTGGTTCAGCGAATTCGAGGGCGCCGGTCTGGACGGCATCGTCGCCAAACCGCTGCAGGGCACCTATCAGCCCGACAAGCGCGTGATGTTCAAGATCAAGCACGAGCGCACGGCCGACTGCGTCGTCGCCGGCTACCGCGTCCACAAGAGCGGGCCGGACGCGATCGGCTCGCTCATGCTCGGCCTGTACACCGATGCGGGCGTGCTCAACTCGATCGGCGTGATCGGCGCCTTTCCGATGGCCCGCCGCCGTGAGTTGTTCGCCGAACTCCAGCCGCTCGTCACGGGATTCGATGAGCACCCCTGGAACTGGGCAGCACACGAGGCCGGGGAGCGGACACCCCGTAAGGGCGAGGGGTCCCGGTGGAACGCCGGCAAGGACCTCTCGTTCGTCCCGCTACGTCCGGAGCTGGTGGTCGAGGTCCGCTACGAGCACATGGAGGGCGAGCGTTTCCGCCACACCGCCCAGTTCAACCGGTGGCGTCCTGACCGCACCCCCGAGTCGTGCACCTACGAGCAGCTCGAAGTGCCGATCGCCTTCTCCTTGGGCGACATCGTCCCGGGTCTCGGCATACTGCAGTGAATCGCCCGCCGCTCGTCGTGCTCTCCGGACGGCCGGGCACGGGCAAGACGACGCTGGCGCAGCGGCTTGCGTCCGAGTTGCGCGCGGCATACCTGCGCGTCGACGCGATCGAGACGGCGATCATCCGGTGCGAACTCGCCCGACCGCCGGTGGGACCGGTCGGCTACGTGGTGGCCCACGACATTGCTGCGGCGACTTTGGCGCTCGGCACCCCGGTCGTGATCGATGCCGTCAACCCGGTGCCCGAAGCACGAGCAGGCTGGCGCCGTCTCGAGGTCGTGGGGCGCCTGGTCGTGTTCGAAACAACGCTGCCGGACGGGGCGGAGCACCGGCGACGGGTGGAGCAGCGACGGCCGGATCTCGCCGACCAGAGTGTCCCGACCTGGCGCCAGGTGGCTGCGAGCGAGTACGAGCCGTGGGACGAGAGCCGCGACGGTTCTCGGCACGTCATCGACATGACGAGCACCGAACAAGCCGTGGCCTGCGCGCTGCATCGACTTCGGCAACACGACGATAACCACGCGTCGGGGTAGTCGATGCCGGTCGCGGACGGCGCGGCTGCCACCGAGCACGTAGCCGATGGCGCGGCGCAGGTACCGTGCATCACGTGCCCGCCCACCGAATCCGTCCCAGGTCAGTGCGCTGCAGCACCCTCGCCGCATCCGCGTTGGCGGCGACACTGCTCGCCAGCTGCACCACCACGGTGTCCGGCCAAGGGGCGCGGGTGGCACCGGGAGGATCGAGCCCACCGCGCCCCGCAGGGACGCCATCACACGTGCCATCCCCGCCGCAGCAGGCCAGGTTCACCGACTGCAGCAGCCTGTTCGACCTGAGCTCGCTGCCGTTTCCGCCCGGGCGCGCAGAACGGCTCTCGGTGTCCTGTGCGCGGATCAACGTGCCGAGTGACTACCAGAACGCGTCGGGCAAGCCGATCGCACTCGAACTGGTCAAGGTGCACGACAGCAAGAACACGACGAGCAACGCGCTCGTGGTCAATCCCGGTGGGCCGGGCGGGTCCGGCGTGGAGCTGGCCGTGGGGCTGGCCGCCCAGGTCTCGGACCGGCTCCTCGCACACTTCGACCTGCTTGGCTTCGACCCGCGCGGCGTCGGCCTGTCCAGCCCTGTCTCGTGCATCAGCGACGGCGAGAAGGACAAGCTCAACTCGGCCAATCCCGACGTGTTGACGGCCCCTGGCCTGGCCGAGGCCAAACGGCTGGCGCTGGACGTAGCGGCAAAATGCAATGCGAAGTACGGCTCGTCGCTGGCCGACTTCAACACCGTGCAGACCGCGAAGGACATCGACCGCATCCGGGAAGCGGTGGGCAACGACCAGCTGAACTACCTCGGCTTCTCCTACGGCACCGAACTCGGCTCCGTGTACGCGCACCTGTTCCCGAACCGTGTGAAGGTGGCGGTCCTGGACGGCGCCGTCGATCCGCTCAGTGATGACATCACCTCCTTCGCCAATCAGCTGAAGGGTTTCGAGGGAGCCTTCGACCAATTCCGCGACGACTGTCTCAAACGCTCGCCGTGCAATTCCCTGGGCGATCCTCGCCAGGTCGTCTACGACCTCGTCAAGCGGGCCAACCAGAGCCCGATCAAGAGCAGCGAATCCGGTGAGAGCCGCACCGCGACCGGGTCGATCGTGCTCACCGGCGTGCTGTCCGCGCTCTACTCGCAGGCGGAGTGGCCCGCCCTCGGCCAGGCGCTCATCGATGCCAAGGGCGCGGACGCCAAGGGACTGTTCCGCCTCGCAGACCGTTACAACCAGCGCGGCCCGGGCGGCCACTACTCCAACATCTCTGATGCGAACACGACCATCAACTGCAACGACGCCAAGCCCGGCCCGAGCGACGCCACGATCAAGACCACTGCTGTGACGTGGGCCAAGGCGTACCCGATGTTCGGCCTGTGGGCGGCGCCGTCGCTGTTCTCCTGCCAGGTCTGGCAGCCCCGGCGTACCCCGGTGCCGCTGCCGAGCGCACCCACGCCCAAGCAGGTGCTGGTCATCGGCAACCTGCACGACCCGGCGACGCCGTACCAGGGAGCCAAGGACCTCACCAAGGCGATGGGCAATGCCAGGTTGCTGACCTGGGACGGGGAGGGACACACGTCCTACCTGCAGGGAAGCTCCTGCGTCGACAACTACGTCGAGGAGTACCTGATCGCAGGGACCGTCCCACCGCCAGGCAAGACCTGCCCGCGGTGAGCCCCGAACCGACCTTGCGGGTCGACCTTCCCGACGGAGCCGTGCGGGCCATCGCGCTGGTGCTGCACGGTGGACGCTCGCAGGGCACCGGCCGCGTCCGGGCGTCCCAACTCGCGGTGCTGCGCATGCTGCCGTTCGCGCGGGCCCTGCGCCGGACGGGGGCCGCCGACGGGCTGGCGGTCGCTCGGCTTCGCTTCGTGCAGCGGGGCTGGAACGGCGCCGCGCAGGCGCCCGTCGCCGATGCCCGCTGGGCCCTGGCCGAGCTCGAGCGCCGCTTCCCCGGCGTCGCGGTCGGGCTCGTCGGACACTCGATGGGCGGGCGCGCCGCGCTGCACGTCGCCGACCAGCCCAACGTGCAGGCAGTCGTCGCGCTCGCGCCGTGGATCGAGGCCTCCGACCCGGTGTTCCCCCTCGCCGGGCGCCGCGTGCTCATCGCGCACGGAAACCTCGACCGGATGACCAGCCCTGCCGCCTCGGCCGCCTACGCTCGCGCCGCGGCCCGGGTGGCTGAGTCGGTCACCTATGTCACCGTGCAGGACGACCGGCACGCCATGCTGCGCAGGGCCCGCGTCTGGTACGAGCTCACGACCGGCTTCGTCCTCGGCGTGCTGTGTGCCAGGCAACCCGACGGAACCGCGGAGGCCGAGACGACGAACGTGTTGACGAAGGCGCTTGCAGGAGAGCCTTCGCTCGTCGTCTGATTGAGCCGCAGCGAATCCTCGGGGCGGCCGGAGGGAATGCACATGACCGTCATCGACCAGAGCCGGCAGACGCCCGAGGTCACCGGCCTGGACGCCCAACTTTGGCCCGATATCGCCGCAGTGCCGCACACCCCGGTCCGGGCGGCGGTGGCCAGGCGGATCTTCCATCACGCGGTCGGGCGCATCCCGCTGCGGGTCGTCGAGGCGAGCGGGCGCAGCTACGGCGGCGGCGGCGCATCGGCTCCGGTCTTCCGCCTCGTCCGGCCGACGTCGTTCTTCCACCGGGTCGGAGCCACTGGCACGATCGGCTTCGGCGAGGCATACATGGCCGGCGACTGGACGGCCGACGACCTGGCCGCCGTGCTTTCGGTCTTCGCCGCGAACATGCGCCAGCTGGTGCCGGCCGTGTTCCACCGGCTGCGCCACGCGGTGCTGCACCGCCAGCCCACGCACGAGGACAACACCGTCGAGGGCGCCCGCGACAACATCCACCGTCACTACGACCTGTCCAACGACCTGTTCAAGACGTTCCTCGACGACACGATGTCGTACTCGTCGGCGATGTTCGACGGCGATCCTTCCGGCGCCGGCCTCGACCTGGCCGACGCCCAGCACCGCAAGATCGACCGCCTGCTCGACGCCGCCGACGTCGGCGCGGGAACCCGGCTCCTCGAGATCGGCACCGGCTGGGGCGAGCTGGCTATCCGCGCGGCGCGGCGGGGGGCCCAGGTCACTTCGATCACGATCTCCATCGAGCAGGCCGAGCTGGCTCGTCAGCGCATCAGCGCGGCCGGCATGACCGAGCGCGCAAGTGTCCTGCTGCAGGACTACCGCGAGACGCAGGGCGAGTTCGATGCGATCGTCAGCGTCGAGATGATCGAGGCTGTCGGCGCGAACCACTGGGACGAGTACTTCGCCACCATCGACCGGCTACTGGTTCCGGGCGGCCGGGTCGGCCTGCAGGCGATCCTGCAGGACGACTACACCGTGCTGGCCACCCGCGACACCTACACCTGGATCCGCAAGTACGTCTTTCCTGGCGGACAATTGCCCTCGGCCGAGTCGATCGAGCGCACGATCACCGGCGCGACGACGCTTCGGGTCGCCGACCGCTACTACTTCGGCCGGCATTATGCCGAGACGCTGCGCCGCTGGCGGGAGCGTTTCGAGGCACGCGCGGCCGATGTCGCGCACCTGGGCTTCGACGAGACGTTTCGCCGCATGTGGTCGCTGTACCTCGCCTATTCGGAGGCGGGATTTCGCACCGGCTACCTCGACGTCGCGCAGTTCACGCTGACCAAGGCGATTCGCTAGCGGTCTGTCTGGGATATGCGGCCCATACTCGCCGTCGGGCTGTGCACGGGCACACCAGCAGGCGGCAGGCGCGTCAGCCCCGCTCTGTCGGCCGCGGCAATCGTGCTGGTCACGGTGCAGGCGCCGGCGTGCGGCACGATCGACGGGTGACTCCTCGTCCCGGCGCCGCTCCGGTCGACACCCGCGCCGAAACGCAGGGTGCGGTGGCGGGCTGGCTGATGGCGCTGCTGCTGCTCTACACCGGCACCCTGCACTTCGTCTCGCCGAGCGGGTTCGAGTCGATCGTGCCGCACTTTCTCGGCGCACCGGCATTCTGGGTCGATGCCAGCGGGGTGGCCGAACTCGCCTGCGGGTTGGCGCTGACGGTCCGGGCGGTCCGCCGGACCGCGGCGCTCGCCGCCGCCGTCCTGTTCGTGGTCGTTTTCCCGGCGAACATCCAGATGGCCCTGGACTCCGGCGGTGCCGATCCCGACCTGTTCCACAACCCTGTCGTCGCCTGGGGGCGCCTGCCGCTTCAGATTCTGCTCGTCGCGTGGGCGCTGTTCATCGCCAGCAGGACCAGAGCCCGCCCGCGTCGGGCGGGCCCGCCGGCCCGCTGAGCGTCACCGGATGCGCAGTCCGCGCAGGCGCACGATGGACAGCGCTACGGCGGTCCCCAGGACCCACAGCAGCACGCCGGTGAGCCCGACGACCAGCCCCCGGTACTCGGCGGTCCGCGGCAGCGTCGGCCAATTCCGGAAGACCGCACCTGGGATGTGACTGACCGGATTCACCGCATAGAGCAGGACATATGGCAGCCCGAGGCAAGAAAGCCAGCGGCTCGTCGCGACCAGTTCCCGGCGCCGCTCCCACCTTTCCCGCAGCGGCGTCACCGCGACGGGAAGGAGCACCGAGACGATGTTGCCCACCCCCAACCACGTCAGTATCGGGAACGCCACGCCGGGCAGGGTCAGCACCAGGCGATAGGGGTCCTCGCTGGTGACCGTGAGCACCGCGGCGACAAGCAGGGTGGGCAGGCCGACGATCACGAGCAACGCCAGGTTCTTGACCGCGAGTATCCGACGCAGGGCGACGCCACGCACCAGACTGACCCGGACCCGCAGCGCATCGAGGCCTAACACGTTCGTGGTGGTCACATCGGCCAGGATGAAAGTCGCGAAGTAGGTTCCGACGACGATCACCCAGTCGGATCTCTGCCGCCCGGTCAGCGGCAGCACCAGCCACCACGCCCCGGACAGCACCAGGTTCACCCCGACGCCGACCAACCACGTCATCGGCGGGGTGAACGACCACCGCACCTCACCGAGCACCTGCCACCAGAGAACGTCGCGACGCTCCGGGGGCAGCGCGTCGATGGCTCGCACTGGCGCTGACGGACGGCTCACCCAGCCATCCTTTCCCGTTAAGTCCCTGTCTGAAACGACGGCCACCTCCGCGAGCAGTCTCCCAAGACGTTGCGCCGGACTCACGCCGGCACCTGTGGGCCGAAGTCCAGCAGGTCGGGTAACCAGGGCTTGACGTTGGCGTTGGGTCAATCTCCGATGATCCCCGCATGACACCTCGACGTGGAATGACCGCAACAGGCATCCGCAAGGCCCGGCGTGGTGCGCGGATCTGCCGCGCAGCGTGTGCCGGACCTACCCTCTCGACGGGTGTGACGGTTCTAGGATGTGCCGATGATGTCTGGTGAGGGGCAGACGGCGCTCTCGGTACGCGGTGAGGCGCGCCGCACCGTTGCTCCAGACCAGGTCTCGCTGTTTTCGGCGGTGAACGAAGTTGCGGATTCCAACAGCGCGGCGAGTTCGGCGGCCGCAGCGACCTTGACGGCGATGCTGGCTGAGCTGGCCGACGTGGGTGGGCAGGCGCTGACCGTGCGGACCACCCGCGGCCCGGTCACGTGGTCGACGCAATCGTTCCAGACTCGGGAGGAGTACGACATCGACCAGCGCACGGGCGGACAACGTCCGACCGGGCGACATCGCGCCTCGGCCAGTGTGCTGATCAACGTCCGCGACTTCGCCCTGCTGGATGCCGTCGGCGCCGTCCTCACCAGCCGCGACGAGGTCGAAGTTCATGCGGTCAACTGGTCCGTTGATGACGACAATCCCGACTGGGCAT
>QHCC01000033.1 GCA_003243915.1 Pseudonocardiales bacterium
CCTCGTCAGTCGGCTGGGCCTCGGCCGCGCCGTCCGCGGGCTGCTGCGCCTCGGCCGGGACGTCGGCACCCTGCACGTCGCCGGGCTGGCCCTGATCGGGCTGCTCGGCGGCCGCTGAGTCGTCGGCCGGGGTGGCGTCACTGCCCCCGCCGCTCTCGTCGGCGTCGCCGATCACCGCGAGCTCGACGCCGATTTCGACGGTCTCGTCCTCCTGAACCTTGATGGATAGGACAGTGCCGGTGGCCGGCGACGGAACCTCGGTGTCGACCTTGTCCGTAGAGACTTCGAGCAGCGGCTCGTCGGCATCGACGTGCTCGCCCTCGTTCTTCAGCCAGCGGGTCACGGTGCCTTCGGTGACGCTCTCACCGAGGCGGGGCATGGTCACGGAGACCGGCATGATTCAACGACTCCTTAGCTGGGCAGACGGACGTCAGTCGTGTACGTGCAGTGGCTTTCCGGCCATCAGCAGGTGCGCCTCGCCGATCGCCTCGGACTGGGTCGGATGCGGGTGGATGAGCTGGGCGACCTCGCTGGGCAGCGCCTCCCAGTTGTAGATGAGCTGGGCCTCGGCGATCAGCTCTCCGACGCGCTCGCCGACGATGTGCACGCCGAGCACCGGGCCGTCGACCTCGGCGATGAGCTTGACCGCGCCCTTGGCATTGAGGATCGCGCTGCGCCCGTTGCCGGACAGGTCGTAGGTGACTGTCTTGATCTTCTCGGCGCCGATCTTCTCGGCGGCCTGCGCCTCGGTCAGCCCGACCGACGCGACCTCGGGAGCAGAGTAGGTGATGCGCGGGACGCCGGCGTAGTCGATCGGGACGACGGGCAGCCCCGCGATGTGTTCGGCCACCAGGATCCCCTCGGCGAAGCCCACGTGGGCCAGTTGCAGGGTCGGGATGAGGTCGCCGACCGCGTACACGCCGTCGACGCTGGTTCGGCAGTACTCGTCAACGACGACGAAGCCGCGGTCGAGGGTGATGCCCTGCTCCTCGTAGCCGAGGTCAGCCGAGGTGGGGCCGCGCCCCACGGCGACCAGCAGAAGTTCGGCCTCCAGGGTGTCACCACCCTCGAGGTGCACGCGCACGCCGGTGTCGGTGTGCTCGACGCGCTCGAAACGCGCGCCCAACTTGTGCGCGATGCCGCGTCGCCGGAAGGCGCGTTCGAGCAGCTTGGAGCTGGCCTCGTCCTCGAGCGGCACCAGATGGGGCAGTGCCTCGACGATGGTCACGTCGGCGCCGAACGATTTCCAGGCACTGGCGAACTCGACACCGATGACGCCGCCGCCGAGCACGATGGCCGATACAGGCACGTGGTCGAGTTGCAGCGCGTGTTCGCTGGCGATCACCCGTTGTCCGTCGAGTTCGAGGCCGGGCAGGGTGCGCGAGTACGAGCCGGTGGCCAGGATGAGGTTCGCGCCGGTGTACGTGTCGTCGTTCACCGCGACCGTCTTCGGACTGGACAGCCGCCCCTCGCCTTCGACGATCTGGATGCCGCGGCTCTTGATCAGCCCCACGAGCCCCTTGTGATTCTTGTTGACCACGCCGTCCTTGTACTTGTGCACGCCGGCCATATCGATGCCCTCGAACGTCGCGTTGACGCCGAACTGGGCGCTCTCGCGGGCCTGGTCGGCGATCTCGCCCGCGTGCAGGAGCGCCTTGGTGGGGATGCAGCCGCGATGCAGGCAGGTGCCGCCGATCTTGTCCCTCTCGATCAGGACCACTGACTTGCCGAGTTCGGCCGCCCGCAGGGCCGCGGCGTACCCGCCACTTCCGCCACCCAGGATGACGAGATCGGACTGGTTGTCGGCCACTGCTGCTCCTGCTTCGTTGGAGGGACGCGCGCTGTCCATCTTGGCACCAAAGGACATCAGCCGTGACAGCGGTAGATGCGCCGGAGGACGGCGGGGCGCCGCCCCGCGGGTGGGATCATGTGAGCAGACGCGATGCCCATTCGCGCCGTCGAACGAGCAGTGGAGAATCGGTGGGTTGGATACCGCGCAGGAAGAAGAACCGCGCCGGCACGCTGCGTGGGTCATCATCGGTTGACGTCGATCACCTGACCGGCTTCGTCAAGTCCCGCACCGGGGTCGAGGCCTACATCGAACCGCGGACGGCGGTCACCGAGACGACCGTCGTACTCGTTGCGAGCAACGGCGAGTGGACGCGTCGCCGGATCGACGGCCCTGCGGCGGCGCGCTCCTTCACCAGGAAGCACGCGATCCCCCTGTACGACGTCGGCGTGGTCGGCTATCCCAAGCGAATGCGGGAGTGGACCGCACACCGCAAGGAGACCGGCGAGACCGGCCCGCCCGGGCTGGCCGGTCCGACTGTGTGACGCTCGGGCGGCGCCGGCCGGCAGGCAACCGCGCGCAGCCGGGCAGTCGCCCAGGCCCCGCGGTTCAGCGGCCCGCGAGATCCTCGGCCGCCGCAATGATCGTGCGCACCGCCGCGCCGGTGCCCCCCTTCGGCGTGTAGTCCCGCGCGCCGGCCATGTTCCATGCCGGTCCGGCGATGTCGAGATGAACCCATGGCAGCCCCTCGGGCATGAAGTCGGCGAGGAAGATCCCGCCAACGAGCATCCCGCTCCATCGCTCGCCGGTCAGGCTCGCGATGTCGGCGACGGGAGAGTCCAGTGCGGCGCGCAGATCCTCGGGCAGCGGCATCGCCCAGACGGCTTCTCCGACGGCGTTGCCTGCGGCGGCGACGCGGTCGCGCAACCCGGGTTCGCCCATGGCGCCGATCACCCGAGGGCCGAGTGCGATCAGCTGGGCGCCGGTGAGGGTCGACGTCTCGATCAGGTAGTCGGGTTCGTCTTCCAAAGCGCGGGCGATCGCGTCGGCCAGTACCAGGCGTCCCTCGGCGTCGGTGTCGGAGACCTCCACGGTCTGCCCGCTGCGCATCCTGAGCACGTCCGAAGGCCGGTACGCCGATCCTGAGGGCATGTTCTCGGCCATCGGCACGGTGGCGATGATCTCGACGGGCAGCTTCAGGGCCGCCGCCGCGACCGTGCTGGCGATCACTGCCGCCGCGCCGCCCATGTCGGACTTCATTGGCGCCATGTTCGCGGTCTTGATGTTCAGACCGCCTGAATCGAACGTGATGCCCTTGCCCACCAGTGCGATCCGCGCCTCGGGCCGCGGCGGGCGATAGGTGATGCGGACCAGGCGCGGCAGGCGTGTCGAGCCGGACCCGACGGCCAGGATGCCGCCGAACTTGCCCCGGGCGAGGGCCCGTGGATCTAGCACCTCGACGGCCAACTGCTGTGCCGCCGCCAGGTCGCCGGCCCGCGCCGCGAACGTCTCTGGATAGAGGTCGTTCGGGGGAGTGTTGACCAGGTCGCGCGCGGCGATGACCGCGTCGGCAACGACACGGGCACGCCGCAGCTGCGCAGTCGCGCCCGCACTGGCCTTGGCCGCAACGGTGATCCTGCGCAGTGCCGGCTTGGTGGCCGAGGACTTGTACGTGTCGAACGTGTAGCTGCCGAGCAGCGCACCTTCGGTGATCGCGCCGACCGGCGCATCGATGGCAACGTGGACGTGCCTGTGATCGTTCAGCACGCGCAGCGCCGCGCCCACGCCCCGTCGGACCTGCTCGGCCTGCCGCGCATCAGGGCCGAGTCCGCATGCCACGACGAGGGCGAAGGGAGCCAGCCCGAGCGTCGGGATCTTCACCACGTCGTCGGGCTTGCCCGTCGCCCCGGCAGCCTTGAGCGCGACGGCCAAGCGCTTGCCGAGCGCCGCGTCGACCACTTTCGCGCCCGGCGCCAGCCGGGGACCGTTCGAACCACTGAGGATTCCCACGACGACGGCGTCGGCCGTGATCGAAGCGGACGGGTCGACGAGGGAGACGGAAGTCATGCCCGCGATCGTATTCCGACGTCGTGCCTGGGGTGCGGCACTCGGTCGAAACGCGGTGCGCCAACCCGGCTCGATACGGTGCCGGCATGAACCTGCTGCGATCGCCGCTGTATGAACGCCACGTCGACCTGGGCGCGAAGCTCGCCGACTTCGGCGGATGGGAGATGCCCATCGAGTACGCGGCGAGCGGCGGCGGCGTTCTGAAGGAGCACGCGGCGGTGCGTGAGTCGGTGGGCGTCTTCGACGTGTCGCACCTCGGCAAGGCGAGCGTGCGGGGACCCGGGGCCCGGGCCTTCGTCAACGCCTGCCTGTCCAACGACCTGGGCCGCATCGAGGCGGGCCAGGCGCAGTACACGCTGTGCTGCGACGAGTCCGGCGGCGTGGTCGACGACCTGATCGCCTACCTGGTGGGTGATGACGAGGTGTTCCTCGTACCGAACGCCGCGAACACCTCCGAGGTGGTGCGCCGGCTGGCCGCGGCCGCTCCGGCGAGCGTCGAGGTCACCGCTGAGCACGACCGCTTCGGGGTGCTGGCCGTGCAGGGCCCGAGCTCGCCCGACGTGCTCGCCCGCCTCGGGTTGCCGACAGAGCAGGACTACATGGCCTATGCCGACGCCTCGTTCGACGGTCGCGCCGTGCGCATCTGCCGCACCGGTTACACCGGTGAGCACGGTTACGAGCTCATCCCCGCGTGGGAGGACACGGTGGCGCTGTGGGACGGGATCGTCGACGTGGTCCGCGAGCTCGGCGGGATGCCGGCCGGGCTCGGCGCGCGCGACACACTGCGCACCGAGATGGGCTATCCGCTGCACGGGCAGGACCTGACGATGCAGATCTCGCCATTGCAGGCACGCGCCGGGTGGGCCGTCGGGTGGAAGAAGGACGCGTTCTGGGGCCGGGAGGCGTTGAGCGCGGAGCGGGCCGCGGGTCCGGATCGGCTGCTGTGGGGGATCCAGGCTCTCGAGCGCGGCATCCCGCGCCCGCACATGACCGTGCTCGCACCCGACGGCGCGCCGATCGGCGAGGTGACCAGCGGGACGTTCTCACCGACCTGCAAGCTCGGTATCGGGCTGGCGCTCATCTCGTCCGCGGCGGGCGTCGGCGAGGGGGACGAGGTCGCGATCGACGTGCGTGGCCGGCGTTCGGCGGTACGGGTGCTCAAGCCGCCGTTTGTGGAGTCCCACGTCCGTTCGGCGGCGGGTCCCCGGCCCGAAGCACCTGCCTGATGCTTGGGTCTCGCCGATTTGACGTCGCGTCGATCTTGATCAATTCGCGTTTCCGTGCGATGCCAGCCGGCTCCGCCCACTAGACGGGTGTTGATCAGTGCACGGGCGGCATCCGGAGACGAGCCCACCCGTCGCTACGCCTGCCCGGTGCGCTTCCGCGACGATCCGCCCGCCGCCCGGGCGGTGGGCGACGATACCGCCGCCGGCGGGGCGGCCTTGTCACTCTCACCAGAAGATTCCTCCGGAGGCTCCGTCACGAGCGCGCCACCCGGGGGGTCGGGCCCGTCGAGCCCGTCGGCCGCGACCGGGGCGGCGCGCAACGCCCGCACCGTGGTGTTCAGGAACGCGACGAGGGGAACCGCCATCAACGCGCCCGGGATGCCGCCGAGGATCGTGCCGGTGATCACCGCCAGGGCGATAGCCAGCGGATGGACCTCGACGCTGCGGCTCATGATCACCGGCTGCAGTAGGTGGGCCTCGAGCTGGACGAGGACGATGATCGACACCGCGACAGCTATCGCGGCTGTGGGGCCGTGCTCGAGCAGCGTCACCGCCACGCACAGCGTGCCCGTGACGGTCAGGCCGACGAGCGGGACGAAGGAGCCGAGGAAGATCAGCACGGCGAGGGCGGCGGCCAGCGGCACCCGGAGCACGAGCAGCAGCAGGAACACCGAGATGCCGTGGAACAGGGCGATGAGCAGCTGACCGCGCATGTAGCCACCGAAGGTGCCCCAGCCGACCCGGCCGGCGTGGTCCATCCGGGGTTGGGCTCGGCTCGGGAAGAGGTGGAGCACCCAACTCCAGATCCCCTCGCCGTCGCGCAGCAGGAAGAACGTGGAAAGCAGGATCAGCAGGACGGCGGCGAGGCCTTCCAGAGCCGTGCGCAATGTCGCGATGGCACCGCTTATCAGCTGTCCCTGGTGCGACTTGATCGTGTCGGTGATGTTCTTGGTGAGCTTGTCGAGATCGGCGGACTTCAGGTGCAGCGGGCCGGTCCTGAGCCAGTTCTTGGTGCTGTCGACGAAGTTGCTTACCTGGTCGCCCAACTGGGCCGAGTGCGTGGAGATCTGCCAGGTGACGAACCAGCCGATGGCGCCGAGCGCGGCGACGCCGAGCAACAGCGCGAGCGCCGCGGGCAGCGACTTCGGGCCGGGCAGCACCTTGCGCAGCCGCCGCTCGAGCGGGTGCAGCACCGCAGTGAGGAAAAGGGCGAGGATGAAGGAGAACGCGACCAACTCGATCTTGACGAAGATCTTTCCGAACAGGTAGAGCCCGACCGCGATCACGATCAGCCGCCAGCTCCACGCGGCGGCGACGCGCACCTGCCAGGTGACCGCCTCGACGGCGTCATGGCGAGTGTCTGACAGCGGTGGTGTGGTCGGCTCTGGCGGGACTTCGGGCGAACTCACAGGTGCGTCCAGTCGGTCGAGGGGGGCTGGCGAAAACGATATCCCTCTGGGTCGGGATCTCGGGACCGGCGCACGTCCTATTCCCCGGCGGTGATGTCCGCGTCAGCAGCCTCGCCGAGCGCGACGACCGTGCGGACGGCCGCGCGCAGCACCGGCACGGCCAGCAGCCCGGCAGTCCCGTCGGCGAGCCCGATACCGAGGTCGAGCACCGAGCGCTTGCCGAGCTTGGTGAGGGCCAGCTCGTGGGCGGGCTCTGCCGAAAGGTCGGCCGATTCCCACCAGCGCACGGCGCGCGGCTGCGCTTCGTAGGCGACCAGTGCAGCAGCCGCTGCGGGCAGCCCGTCGAGCAGGACGGGCGTTCGACGCGCGGCGGCCCGGAGCAGGAAGCCCGCGCAGGCGGCGGCGTCGGCGCAGCCGAGCGCCTCGAGCAGTTCGGCCGGCTGGGCCCGGTAGGTCATGCCGCGGCGTCGGGCGTCGCGCACGGCGATCGCGCGCAGCATCCAGGCCTCTGGAGATGTCCGCGCACCCCGTGGCAGCACTTTCACCGGCTCGGTGTTGGTGAGGATGGACACGAGCGCGAGGGCCGGGGTGTCGGCGTCGGGGCCTAGCAGTGCGACGATCAGCAGGTCGGCCCCGCCGTCGATCTCCTCGTCGGCCAGGGCGACGCCGGCGGCCAGGGCCTGCGACGCCTCGTGCTCTTGTCGGGCTACCGCGCGCACGGTCGAACCGGTCAGTTCGGCGATGGTCTCGAGCGCCGGGGACACGCCGGGCGCGCCCGGATGTGCTCCGAAGACGACGGTGCGGACGCGCGCGAAATCCTGCGCCGGCCAGCGGCCCTGCACGCCGGCGATCCACTCGGCCAGCTCGCCCAGGCGGCCCGGGTCCACGCTCGCCGCAGTCACCGTATTGCGCACAGCAGAGGCCGCATCGTTGTCTGGCCACTCCACGTCGGCGCCCAGCGCTACCAGGTCACTCACGAGGGCTCGAGACTGCGCACGGCGAACATGTCGGCCAGTATGCCGATCGGTGCCCAGCGGATAGGTATGGTCGGGGCCGCAGCGGATCGAGGTGTGCGAGGAGGCGTCGATGACCTGGATGTGGCGGCTGGAATCGGTGGACGGCAGCGTGTTCATCGGCCCGGTGTCGCCGTCGCACGCCAATCAGTCCGACGCCGAGAGCTGGCTGGGCGAGCATTGGCGCGAGCTGGCTGACGCGGGAGTGGCGCAGGTGACGCTGTTCGACTCCGACGTCGCGGTGTACGGCCCGATGTCGCTGGGCGAGGACTGAGCGCTCATCCGGGCGCCCAGCACGGACCACCGGACGGGCACTGGGTCGCGCGCCGAGGCGAGGTGGCGCGACACTAGATCGTGTCGCCGAGCGCCTTCTGCGGTGCCGGCAGACGCCATCGGCGCAGCAGGTAGGCACGGCTGCCGGCATAGAACCCGATCGACAATGCGCTGCCCTGCGCCGAGCCGTTGCGCTCGACGGCCAGCCGGTGCACCCGGCGGCCGGTGAGGTACCACTCGACCAGCAGCGCAAAGAACACGAAGAGCACGAGGAATTGAACCGCGGGCACCAGGTAGCTGACGACCATCAGCGGGAAGAGCACCAGCAGGTAGTTGCTGAACATCCGGTGCGAGTCGACGTAGTCCCTGGCCAGCTTGCGGGTGGGGCCCTGATCGCGGCGCGGCAGGAATGCGGGATCGCCCGCGCGCAGAGCCTCGCGCCGTTGCTGGGCGGTCATCTTCGTCGCTGTCTGGCGTGCGCCCTTGGCGGCTTTGACCTGCTTCTGCCGCGCGTAGGCTTCCTTGCGGGTCTTCGGAGCGCTCACGGGCCCCCGCTGCACCGCCGAATCGCGGCGTTTGGGGGTGGCACGGCCCTTTCCCACGACGGTGGCGGGCTCGACCACGTCGGTGACGACGTCGGCCGTGGTCTCGGCGTTGCGGCGGGGCAGGAGTTTCACACCGACGAGAGTAAGCGAAGCCGCGCCCGGCCGGCGCTACGGGCTGCGCTCGCGCGGGGGCGCCAGCATCGTGCGCGGCGTCGCAGCGCGTTCGGTGAACGCCCCGTTCACAGCGTGCGTAATCCAGTTACACAGGCCGGCGTGCTGAAATGTGACAGTTCGCACGTGGCGAAGGGAAGGAGTGCGGTGACCGACTCGTGGCGCGAGCGCACTCACCAGGTTGGCTGGGTGCTCCTGCCGCTGCGCGCGTTCCTGGCTCTGGTGTTCATCTACGGCGGCCTGTCGAAGATCGCCGATCGACGGTTCCTGGACGCGTCGTCCCCGCTGTCGATTCGTGCGTCGGTGGCCGCGGTCCGCATCGGCAGCCCGATCAGCGACCTGCTGGGCCCGGTGCAGGCGCACAGCTTCGGCGTCGGCGTGGTGATCGCCGCGGCCGAACTGGCCGTTGGCCTCGGTGTGCTGCTGGGCCTGCTCACCAGGGTGGCCGCCGTCGGCGGGATGGCGCTCGCGCTCTCGCTGTGGCTGACCGTGAGCTGGCGCGCCCAGCCGTGGTACACCAGCGCCGATCTCGTCTACCTCTTCGCGCTCACCCCCCTGGTGCTCGCCGGCTCGGGTGGCGTGCTCAGCGCGGACGCCTGGCTGGAGCGGGCCCGAAGGGCTCGTCCCGGGGTCGGCGAGGACCGCACTCGCCGCGCGCTGCTGGCCGGCGGGGTCGCGGTCGGCGCCGCGATGCTGATGGCCGGGTCCACCCTGTTCCGCCGCACCGGCCACAGCGCAGCGGCCGGTGCCGGGGGCCCGGCTGGCTCTGCCACCGCGCCCGGTTCGGCCGCCTCGTCCGGCTCCGTCCCCCCGTCCGGGTCATCGGCACCGGCCGGGGCCATCCGGCTCACCGCCGTCGCGGACGTACCGGTCGGGGGCGGGCACATGGTCACCGACAGCGCAACGGATGCCACCGTCTGGGTGCTGCAGCTGCAGCGCGGCCAATTCACCGCCTACGACGCGACCTGCTCACACCAGGGTTGCACCGTCGACTTCGTCTCGCCGGGCGACGGCTTCGCCTGCCCCTGCCACGGCGCGCGCTTCGATGCGCAGGGTCAAGTCGTCAACGGCCCGGCCCCACGGGGCCTCACCGCGGTCCCCGTCGTCGTCGACGGGGCGGACATCCGCACCCGCTAGCCGCACCGCGGCAGAAACCCAGTACCCGTCGCCGACGTTCTGCGTGTCGGCGAGGACTCGAGCGGTGACGATGGTCATTCGAGCCGCCCGGACGGTCACACCACGAGCTACTGCGGAGTGAAAAGGCGATCGCGGGCGAACTGCAGGAGGCTGGGGTCGTTACGTCCGGTCGCTGCGTCGAGGTACCAGGACTGGGTGACCACCGTGGTCTGGTCTTGGCCGAAGACCAGGAACGTGTTCGGCTCCGGTACGCCGCTGGGCCCGCCCGGGAAGCGGGCGCCTTCGCCCAGCAGGGTGCTCACGTCGCCCGTGCCGTCGCGGTTCTCCAGGTTCGCGAACGTGGCAGCCGTACCCCCGTTGTCATGACCAAGTCGGAGGCGTTCGGAGCATTACCCGATCCGGTGACCGCCGAACGTGGTGGTGCCGAGCTGGCGCGACAGCTCGCAGTCCGGTTGGCTCAGCAGGAAGGTGCGCACTGCGCCGGTGGCGTGCGCGGCGCAGTCGGTTCCCTTGTCCGCGGCCCAGATCGTGAGCGTGTACGTCTGGTGTGAGAAGTAACCGTTGACCACCTGGGTTCTGACGGGCCGCGCTGTCACCGACGGGTGCGGGACGGGAGCGGTCGTGCTGGGTGATCGCCGCGGGGGGACTGGGATCGATGGGGCGCTCGGGCGGGCCGCGGTGGACGCCGGCTTGGGGGTGCTCGACAGGGAGCCGCCCGAGCCGGAAACGGTGCCCGACGGATGCGTCCTAGGGGTGCTCAGCGTGGCGCTGCACGCCGCCACGAGCGTCACCGCGATGACCGCGCAGCACGCGCCCAATGTCGCGGATGCGCTCGACCCGCTCCCGTCGCACGTCGACCTCGTCATATCGGACTCCTTGCTCATCGTGTTGTCTGTATCTCCACGATGATCGGCGGGGGCCCCCGCAGAGTGTCGGCCAGGCACCGAATCCGCGACACGTGTACCTGACCGGGAACGTGTCCGGGGACCGCCTCCGCCCCGAAATGTAGCGATCTGCTGACCGGAGAGAGCGTAGCTGCTCCGCATCCCGCACCAGCCAAACGCCCAGCATCGCGGTCCCTGGCCCTCCTCAGCCGCGCCAGGTGACGGTGCCAGCGCCCTGGCCAGGCCCCTGCCACGCACGGCGCGCCGCTCGAGACGGCTGTACTTGCCGGGCGGGCTGCGTACGATGGGAATAGCCGACCGGCGAGAGCCGGTTGTCCGGACATACGCACACGCTTCAGACAACTCCCTGGGAGCCCTATATGACTGCCATCGAAACCTCGTCTATCGAGCTCACCGCGGCGCCGGTCGAGGCGCCTGCCGCCTCGGTGGCGCTGACCGACACCGCCGCGGTCAAGGTGCGTGCCCTGCTCGACCAGGAAGGCCGCGACGACCTGCGGCTGCGCATCGCCGTGCAGCCCGGCGGGTGTTCTGGGTTGCAGTATCAGCTCTTCTTCGACGAGCGCAGCCTCGACGGCGACCTCGAGCTCGACGTGCAGGGCGTGCCGCTCGTCGTCGACCGGATGAGTGCCCCGTACCTCGGCGGTGCCACAGTGGACTTCACCGACACCATCGAGCAGCAGGGCTTCACCATCGACAACCCCAACGCCTCGAACGGCTGCGCCTGCGGCAACTCCTTCTGCGGCTGATCATTCTGGATCGGGGATCGACTTCACCGTGTCGACAGGACCAGCGCTGATTTGCGCCCCGATGGGGCGACTGGGTCGAATAAAGTAGCGTCTGGCTCTATGCCCGTACTCGTCGCTGGATCGATCGCCACTGATCACTTGATGCATTTCCCCGGCAAGTTTGCCGACCAGCTGTTGGCCGAGCATCTGCACAAGGTGTCGCTCTCCTTTCTCGTCGACGACCTGGTGGTGCGCAGGGGCGGCGTGGCCGCGAACATCGCGTTCGGCATGGGACAGCTGGGCGAGGCACCGGTGCTGGTGGGCGCTGTCGGGTCGGACTTCGACGAGTACCGAGCCTGGCTCGAGCGCAACGGCGTCAACTGCGGCTTCGTCCACGTCTCGCCGATCCACCACACCGCTCGCTTCGTCTGCACCACCGACGAGGAGATGTGCCAGATCGCGTCCTTCTACGCGGGGGCCATGAGTGAGGCCCGCAACATCGAGCTCGAGCCGGCCTGGACGCAGACCGGAGCCGACCTGGTCATCATCTCCGCGGACGATCCGGCCGCGATGGTCCGGCACGGCGTCGAGTGCCGCGAGCGCGGCTTTCGCTTCGCCGCCGACCCGTCGCAGCAGATCGCCCGGATGAGCGGCGAGGAGTTGATCGCGCTGATCGACGGCGCCGACCTGCTCTTCACCAATGACTACGAGAAGAGCCTGCTCGAATCCAAGACCGGGCTGTCCGAGTCCGAGATCATGGCGCGGGTGGGCGTCCGCGTGACGACGCTGGGCTCGAAGGGGGTCGAGATCGTCGGCCGCGGTCTCGAGCGGATCCACGTTCCCGCGGCCCAGGAGTACTCGAAGGCCGACCCGACCGGCGTTGGCGACGGCTTCCGCGCCGGCTTCCTCACTGCCCGTGAGTGGGGGCTGTCCTGGGAGCGTGCGGCGCAGGTCGGCGGTCTGCTGGCCACGCTGGTTCTCGAGACCGTGGGCACCCAGGAGTACGACGTCAAATCACCGAACTTCGCCGACCGGTTGGCCGAGTCCTTCGGCGACGACTGCGCGGCCGAGGTGCTACCGCACCTCGCCTGACACACTCGCTTTGCACCTTTCAGCGCCCCAAATCGTGCCGATTTGGGGCGCTGAAAGGTGCAAAGCGAGGAGCAGCTGGGTCAGAGGCGGACCGGGTAGACCGGTTCAGGCACCTTGGGATGGATGCGTTCCTCGACGAAGATGCCGTGCCAGAGCATGAAGACGAGCAGTGTCCAGATCTTGCGGGAGTAGTCGTGCGGGCCGGTGCGATGGTCGTCGAGCAGGCGCAGCGCTGCGTCGCGGTCGATCAGATGGTCGGCCTGTGACTCGGTGATGATGGCTCGGGCCCAGTCGTACATAACGTCCTTAAGCCAGTGCCGGATCGGCACCGGGAATCCCAATTTCGCCCGTTCGAGCACATGGGGCGGCACGATGTCGGCCAGGGCGCGGCGCAGCGCGTACTTCGTCGTCTCCTTGGTGATCTTCTGAGCGGTCGGGATGGACGACGCGACGGCGAACACCTCGACGTCGAGGAACGGCACGCGCAGTTCCAGTGAGTTGGCCATCGTCATCTTGTC
>QHCC01000034.1:0-225 GCA_003243915.1 Pseudonocardiales bacterium
CGGCGATCAGCGGCGATCAGCGCGCTCGCGCGGGCGGCCCCGGCTGCCAGCACGGCAGCATCGGCGGTGGTGAGCTCGCCGCCGGCCACCACCTGCCGGCCGCCGACGAAGACGTGCTCCACCTTCGGCGCGCCGAACACCAGGGTGCAGATCGGGTCCTCGATCCCCGCACCGGCCAGATCGTCGACCCGCCACACGGACACGTCGGCGAGCTTGCCGACGTCG
>QHCC01000034.1:297-16793 GCA_003243915.1 Pseudonocardiales bacterium
CTCGTCGACCATCCGGCCGGACTCGTTGGACGCTGCGCCGTCTACGCCGAGGCCGACCGCCACCCCCGCATCGAGCAGTGCCCGCACCGGTGCGATGCCCGAACCGAGCCGGCCGTTGGACGTCGGGCAGTGCGCGACGCCGGTCTCGGTGGCGGCAAAGCGCGCGACGGCGTCCTCGGACAGGTGCACGCAGTGCGCCATCCACACGTCCGGCCCCAGCCAGCCCAGGTCCTCGGCGTACTGGGCCGACGTGCGGCCGTACTTCGCCAGGCAGAACCGCTCCTCGTCCTGCGTCTCGGCCAGGTGGGTGTGCAAGCGCACGCCGCGCGCCCGGGCCAGCTCGGCCGAGTCGCGCATCAGCTGCGCAGTGACGGAGAACGGCGAGCACGGTGCCACGGCGATGCGCGTCATCGCATCGAAGGACGGGTCGTGCCAGCGGGCGATTGCGGCCTCCGTCGCGGCGAGAATCGCGTCGTGTTCCTCGACGACCGAGTCCGGCGGCAGGCCCCCGTCGGACTGCCCGAGGTTCATCGAGCCGCGCGCGGGGTGAAAGCGCACGCCGATCTCGCGCGCCGCGATGATCTCGGCCTCGAGCAGGTCGCCCGCGCCGGCGGGAAAGACGTAGTGGTGATCGGTGCTGGTCGTGCACCCGGTGAGCGCCAGCCAGGCCAGGTTCGCCGAGGCGGACGCGTGCACCAGCTCGGGGGTGACCCGGGACCAGATCGGGTACAGGGTTCTGAGCCAGCCGAACAACGTGTCATCGGTGGCGTAGCCGCGGGTGATCCACTGGTAGAGGTGTTGGTGGGTGTTGACCAAGCCCGGTGTCACCAGGCAGCCGGCGCCGTCGATCCGCCGGGCGACTGCATAGACCTCCGGCACCGGGCCCGGACCGACCGCGACGATGCGTCCGCCGTCGAGGACGATGTGTCCGCTCGGGAACTCGGTTGGCTCCGCGGCGAGCGTCGCCACATAGCAGCCGTCGATCGCGACGGCTGTGCTCGTCGTCAAAACGGCTCCTTCCGTCGCAGAGTTTGTCACCCGGCCGCCGCGCGCTTCGGTCGGGCTCAGCTGCCGCGGTAGGTGGAGTAGGCGAACGGGCTCAGCAGCAGCGGGACGTGGAGGTGGGCGCTCGCGTCGGCGACCCGGAAGACCACGACCACCTCCGGGTAGAACGTGTCACCGCCCAGATAGGCATCGGTGTCGAAGCTGAGGCGGTAGACGCCCGCCGCTGGGTCCGCGGCGAGGTCGGGCACCCGGCCGTCGGCGTCGGTGCCGCGCCGGGTCAGCTCGAGCCACCCGGTGTCGGCTCGGCCGTCGCGCCGGCTCAGGATGACCTCGACGCCCACCGCGGGCTGGCCCGTCACCGCGTCGAGCACATGGGTCGAGATGCTCATGCCGGCAAGCCTCGCACAGCCGCTGGCGCGACGGATGCCTCGATCATCAAGAGTGCGGGCGCGGCCCGGTCGTGGCGGGCGACGCGGGTCACCCGGTGGCAGACGTTCGCTCCGGTCCGCGACGCTCCCGCGCGGGGGGGACGGCCGGCGTCGTGACTCGGCTCAGCGAAACGTCTTCGCCAACCGCAGCCGCACGATCTGCGCCAACTCGTCACGCACCACTGCACGTTCGGCCTCGGGTTCGTTGCCGAGTCGGCCCGTCAACGCGTCGAGGACCTCCTCGGCCGACTTCCCGGTGGCGCAGATCAGGAAGACGTGTGCGAAGCGCTGCTCGTATTCGACATTGCCGGCGAGTAGGGCTTGCTCCGTGCTCACCGCAGTCGCCGCGGCCGCCGACTGCTCCTGCCGCGACCAGACCGACTCGCGTTCCGCGCCCGGCACCCGGTCGCCGATGCGCGGGTGCGCGGCGAGGGCCTGCTCGACGTCCGGCCAGCTCAGCTGCTCGATCGCGGCATCGGACGCGGTGGCAATCGCGTCGAGGGCGGCGTGCGGGCGGCCCTGCACGAGCTGGTCGATCCAGCGAAGGCTGGCGCAGCACGGCGCGATCATCGAAGCCGCCTCGGCAGGACCGGCGCGGTCGAAGTCGCCCATGTCGACCCGGGTGTCGCCACAGGAGATGTCGGGCATGAGCCTGGCTACCTCGAATCAGGTCAGGCCTTGAGACTGCCCGCGAGCCAGATGATTACGCCGAGCGGAAGCGCAATGGCCAGAACGGCCAGTGGCAGGCCGAGTGTGGGCGGCAGGGAAAATCCGGACGCCACCTCGAGCGCCGCGGCGGGCAGCAGCAGTCCGAGTGGCCACACGAGCACGCCGACTGTCTTCTGCCGGCGGGTGAATCGTGGGCTGGAGGCCAGCAACACCGCACCGGCCAGCCATCCGATGACCGGCAATACGAGCGAGCCGAGGGAGATCAGCAGCAACGCCGTGACGTCCACCCAACGGGCTCGCCGCACTGGTTGGCGCGGCGGCGTGATCTCAGCGGCGAGCTCCTCTGCTCCCCCGAATTGGTCGAGTGCGGCGCGCACCTCGAGCTCTGAGGCGTCCGGGCCGATCGCATCGTCGAGGTGCATCGCGATCTGGTCGTGCAGCTCCCTGGCTGCCGGGCGCGGCGCGTCGGCCAGGGCACTGTCGAGCCGGTGCAGGTAGTCGGTGACCAACGGATGCCGGGTCGTATGCGTGATCATGCTGTGTTCTCCTGAGGTCGGCGAGCCTGCGGCCCGCGCTGGTGGTGTTTCGGTTGCAGGATCTGATCGACCGTGTCGCGGAACGGCGCCCACGCTGTCCGGAACTCGGCCAACGCCCGACGGCCTGCGTCGGTGATCGTGTAGTACCGGCGGGGCCGCTCCCCCTGGGTCTCTTGCCAGCGACTGGTGACCTGCCCGTTGCCGTGCAGCCGGGTCAGCAGCGGGTAGATCGTGCCCTGGCTCGTCAGCAATCCGTTGGTCTGGTCAAGATCGCGGACCAGTTCCAGACCAAACCTCGGCCGCTCGTCCAGCAAGGCCAGCACGCACGGCTCCAGCACGCCGCGGCGCAGCTCGCTGAGATCGCGCATCCCGGTGGTCATGTCACGCATGATGCTATGTCACACAAGATAAGTCAATGCGGTTGGTCGACGTGATCATGAGCCAGCCAGCAGCGCGACTGCAGGGTGCGGTGGGGCCCGGACGGCGGGCCGGTGTGCGGTGCTGTCAACATCGTCGTGCGCGCCCAACCGAGGAGCCCTGCCGATGCCGGTCAAGGGAATGGCGGCCGACCTGGCGATCAGGGCGGCCCGCCTCATCACGCCTGCCGGGGAGCGTCCCGGCGCGATCCTCATCCGCGACGGCATGATCGTCGACGTGCGCGACGCGGTGCCCAGGGGCGTTCCCTACGTCCTCGTCCCGGACGACCGCGTGGTCCTGCCGGGCCTCGTCGACAGCCACGTCCACGTCAACGAGCCGGGCCGTACCGAGTGGGAGGGCTTCGCGACCGCCACCGCGGCCGCTGCGGCGGGCGGCGTCACCACGATCGTCGACATGCCGCTCAACAGCGTCCCGGCAACAGTCGACGTGGCCGCGCTGAAGCTCAAACGCGACGCCGCGGCGGGCCAGCTGGCCGTCGACGTCGCGTTCTGGGGCGGCGCGGTGCCCGGCAACGCGGGGCACCTGCGCGCGCTGCACGAGGCCGGCGTCGTTGGCTTCAAGTGCTTCCTGCTGCCGTCCGGCGTGCCGGAGTTCGCCCCCCTCGACGGGACCGGGGTGCGCGAGGCGATGGCGCGCATCGTGGCCTTCGACGGCCTGCTCATCGCCCATGCCGAGGACGGCGCCGTCATCGACGCCGCGCCGCCGGCGCACGGGCGGCGCTACTCCGACTTCGTCGCATCCCGGCCCGGGGCGGCCGAGGTGAGCGCGATAGCGGGGCTGCTCGAACAGACGCGCCGCTCGGACTGCCGCACCCACATCGTGCACCTGTCCAGTGCCGCGTCGCTGCCGCTGATCAGGGCGGCCAAGGCAGCGGCCCTGCCGGTCACCGTCGAGACCTGCCCGCACTACCTGACCCTGCGGGCCGAGGACGTGCCCGACGGCGCGACCGAGTTCAAGTGCTGCCCACCGATCCGGGCGGACGCCAATCGCGAACAGCTCTGGGCCGGGCTGCTCGACGGCACCATCGACATGATCGTCTCCGACCATTCGCCGTGCCCCGTCGAGGCGAAACGGCTCGATACCGGTGACTTCGGGGATGCCTGGGGCGGGATCGCGTCGGTACAGCTCGGGCTGCCGGCGGTCTGGACGGAGGCATCGCGGCGCCACATCCCGCTCACCGACGTCGTGCGCTGGATGGCCGCAGCGCCGGCCAGGCTGACCGGACTGACCGACCGAGGCACTATCGCACCGGGGCAGCAGGCCAACCTGTGCGTGTTCGCCCCGGACGAGCGCTTCGTCGTCGACCCGGCGCGGCTGCGTCACCGCCATCCGGTGAGCGCGTACGCCGGCCGGGAGCTGCGTGGCGTCGTCAAGCACACGTGGTTGCATGGTGTGCCGATCCAGGACCGCCAGCGGCGAGGGCGCCTCGTCCGCCCGAGGAGATGAGGACGGAATGCGTGAACCCGAGACCGATCTACGTGCCAGGAATTCGTCCACCGGAAGCGAGAGGTAAGCCATGTCCGCTGACCTGAGCGGCATCACCGTCGCCGGCCCCGAGGTACAGCGCTCGGCCGAGGTACTCACCGACGAGGCGCTGGCCTTCGTCGCGCTACTGCAACGACAGTTCGCCGCCACCCGCACCGAACTGCTACAGCGACGCCAACTGCGCCGGGCCGAGGTCGCCCGCACCGCAAGCCTCGACTTCCTGCCCGAGACTGCCCACATCCGCGACGGTGACTGGACGGTCGCTCCGGCGCCGGCCGACCTGACCGACAGGCGCGTCGAGATCACCGGCCCTACCGAGCGCAAGATGATGATCAACGCGATGAACTCCGGTGCCAAGGTGTGGCTGGCTGACCTGGAGGACGCCAACACCCCGCACTGGCGCAACGTCGTGGCCGGCCAGGTGAACCTGCGCGATGCGGTGCGCGGCACCGCCTCGCTCACCGGGTCCGACGGGCGGGAGTACGCGCTGAACGCCGACGCGCCGCTGGCCACGATCGTGGTGCGTCCCCGCGGGTGGCACCTCGACGAACGACACATCACCGTCGACGGCGAGCCGGCCGTAGCGGCGCTGGTGGACTTCGGGCTGTACTTCTTTCACAACGCGAAACCCTTGCTGGGAAAGGGATCCGGCCCGTATTTCTACCTGCCGAAGATGGAGAGCCACCTCGAGGCGCGGCTGTGGAACGACGTCTTCACCGCCGCGCAGGCCGAGCTGGGCGTGCCGCATGGCAAGGTGCGCGCGACGGCCCTGATCGAGACGATCCCCGCCGCGTTCGAGATGGCCGAGATCCTCTACGAACTGCGCGAGCACGCGTCCGGCCTGAACGCCGGGCGCTGGGACTACCTGTTCAGCATCATCAAGTACTTCCGCGACGCCGGCCCTGATTTCGTCCTGCCGGACCGATCGTCGGTGACGATGACCGCGCCGTTCATGCGCGCCTACAGCGAATTGCTCGTGCGCACGTGCCACGCCCACGGTGCGTTCGCGATCGGCGGGATGGCCGCGTTCATCCCGTCCCGGCGCGACGCCGACGTGAACGAGCGCGCGTTCGCGAAGGTGCGCGAGGACAAGCAGCGCGAAGCCGGTGACGGTTACGACGGCTCGTGGGTGGCGCATCCGGGCATGGTCGACCTGTGCGCGGAGGTGTTCGACGCCACGCTCGGCGAGCGGCCCAACCAGCTCGACCGGCTGCGCGAGGACGTCGTGCCAGACGGTGCCGCCCTGATCGACCTGCACGGTGTCGACGGCGCGATCACCAGCGAAGGCCTGCGCGCGAACGTCAGCGTCGGCCTGCGTTACCTTGCGGCCTGGCTGGGCGGCAATGGCGCCGCAGCCATCGACAACCTCATGGAGGANNGCGACCGCCGAGATCTCCCGCTCGCAGATCTGGCAATGGGTGCACGAGGGTGTCAGGCTCACCGACACCGGCGAGACCGTGACGGCTGAACTCGTGCGCACCATGCTGGCCGAGGTGGAGCTCGACAGCTCCGACGAAGACACGGCCCGCACGTTGTTCGAGCGGGTCGCCCTCGACGACGATTTCGCGACGTTCCTGACCCTGCCTGCATACGAGTTGATCGACTGATGCTCGACCCGGGGTTTGCCGACCGGCTCGACGCGGCGCTGGCCGACGACGATGCCGAGCGCGCCCGCCGGTACCCCGGCACCGAAGCCGAGCGACAGCCGGTGCACACCGTCTACGTGCCGGCCGACCGGGTCACCGCGAGCACTCCGGCCGAGTGGGGCAGTGCCGCGCTGGCGGCGCTGGACGCCCACGGCCCGCTGCCCGAGTGCGACGAGTCGATCACCCTTCTGGCGCGCGCCAGACTGGCCGGCCAGCCCATCGAGGACCTGCGCATCGATCTCGAGGACGGTTACGGCATCCGGCCCGACGAGGCCGAGGATGCCGACGCCCGCACCGCGGCCCAGGCGCTTACCCGGATGCTGGCCGCCGACGCGGCGCCGACCTACTCGGGCGTGCGGATCAAGTCCCTGGAAGCGCCGACGCGACGTCGTGCGCTGCGCAGCATCGACCTGTTCCTCGACACCCTGCTGGCGGCTGGTCCGCTCCCGGCCGGCTTCCGGATCACGCTGCCCAAGGTCACCTCGGTTCGACAGGTCACCTCGATGGTCGCGCTCTGCAGCGCGCTTGAACGAGCCTACGAGCTGGACCCCCTGCGTTTCGAGCTGCAGATCGAGACGCCGCAGGCGGTCATCGGCCCCGACGGCACGGCCCTGGTGGCGCGGATGATCCACGCGGCGGCCGGGCGGTGCGCGGGACTGCACTACGGCACCTACGACTACAGCGCATCGCTCGGCATCGCGGCGGCCTACCAGAGCATGGAGCACCCGGCGGCCGACCACGCGAAGGCGGTCATGCAGGTGGCGGCGGCCGGTACAGGCGTCCCGGTGTGCGACGGGTCGACGAATGTGCTGCCCTTGGGCGACACCGCGGCAGTGCGTGCCGCCTGGGCACTGCACGCGCGGCTGGTACGGCGCTCGCTCGAACGCGGCTACTACCAGGGCTGGGACCTGCATCCCGCGCAGCTGCCCACCCGATTCGCTGCCACGTTCACGTTCTACCGCGACGGCATGCCGGCCGCCGCCGCCCGGCTGCGCGCCTATCGCGAGCACCAGTCGCTGGGCGTCCTCGACGAGCCGGCGACGGCCCGCGCGCTGGCCGGCTTCCTTCAGCGCGGGGTGGCCTGCGGCGCCGTCGACGCGGCGCACGTTGCCGTGCTGTCAGGCGAACCCCGCGGTGAGTGACGTATCGGACAAGCTCGGGTTCCAACGCGACCACGTCTCGATCGATGACCGGGGCGAGTTGGTGTGGCTGACGCGGGTACTGCCCTGAGCCGCAGGGCCGGTTCACACCGGCGGGGCCTCGGATACGAAGATGCAGAAGGGATGACCCGCAGGATCGGCGTACACCCGGAGCGGCTCCTCGGGGTCGGCGGAGCGGTCGCGGAGCAACGTGGCGCCGAGGGCAACGGCGCGTTCGTGTTGGGCGTCGAGCTCGACGACCGTGGGCACCGACAGATCGAGGTGCATCATCTGCGGGTGCGGGCCGTCCGGCCAGGTCGCCTGCGGCACCGTGGACACCTGCTGAAATGCCAGCTGGCCTGCACCGGGGTTTCGCAGCACCAGCCAGTCCTGGCCGTGGGGATCGGGCTCGCCGGCCGACGGCGCCTCGTCGCCGGGTCGATACGCAAGTCCGAGCAGTTCCCGATAGAACTCAGCCAGCCGGCGGGCATCAGTGCAGTCCAAGACTGTCTGCCTCAGGCTGATCGACCCTTGCTCCACGGCTACCCCCAGTTAGTGGTCTGTCTGGGATATGACCTGGCGGCGCCTGTGGCGCCCAGACGTCGCCTCGCTGCGTTGTCGTCGTTGTCCATACAACCCCGGTATGGCCTCCTCCTCCGCCTTGCCAGCCACCGTCTGGATCACCACATCCACCGCCGCATATCCCAGACAGACCACTAGACAGCTCCAGGCTGTCACGATGCCGACCGTACGTGGGTAGCAGTCTCCAGGAACGAAGGCGCTCAACACCCGCACCGCACCTCGGGGCATGGGAGGCTCGCCGGGTGAATACCGAGGATCTGGCCCACCTGCGCCGGGCCCGCGATCTCATGGACCGCGAGTACGCCCGGCCACTGGACGTGCCGGCGCTCGCGCGTCGCGCGCTCATGTCTTCGGCGCACTTCTCCCGGCAGTTTCGCGCTGCCTACGGCGAGACGCCGTACAGCTACCTCATGACCCGTCGCATCGAGCGGGCCAAGGCACTCCTTCGCCGCGGTGACATGTCGGTCACGGAGGTGTGCATGGCTGTCGGGTGTAGCTCGCTGGGTTCGTTCAGCTCACGCTTCACCGAGCTCGTCGGCGAGAGCCCGAGCAGCTACCGTGCACGCTGTCACGACCCGAGTGCCGTCGTCCCGGCGTGCGTGGCCCGCGCCCGGACGCGACCGAGCAGGATCTGAGAAGCCTCGGCTGCCGCACCCACCTAACCTCACTGCCATGAATCTCACACTCTCGCACTGCTTCATCACCGTCCACGACCAGGACGCGGCCCTGGCTTTCTACCGGGACGTCCTCGGCCTCGAGCTTCGCAATGACATGGCCTTCGAAGGGTTCCGCTGGGTGACCTTGTCCCCGCCGTCCCAGCCGGACGTCGAGATCGTGCTCGACGTAGCCGAAATGGGCCGGCCCGCCGACGCCCAGACGCTGAAGGCCCTGCTGGCCAAGGGTTCCCTGAGTGGCGTCATCTTCGCGACCGACGACTGCGACGCCACGTTCGAGAAGCTGAGCGCCGCGGGCGCCGAGGTCGTACAGGAGCCGATCGATCAGCCCTACGGCGTGCGCGATTGCGCGTTCCGGGACCCGTCCGGCAACCAGCTGCGCTTCTCCGAGCGCCAGAGCTGAGCCGTTGTCGGACGTGGTCGCGACGATGACCGGGTGAGCGAACCGGCACCGGCCCCCCGCACGCCCAGGCGCAACCGCGTCACGCCGCTCGGCGACATCGCGGCGACCGAGCTGCGGGGGGCCTGGACCGGTAACCGCGGCATCCTGCACCGGGGCACCGACATCGTCCGCTTTCACGGCAGTGACCTCTGGATCACCTGCGTGCTCCAGTTCAAGGACTGGCGCCTGCCGCAGTGGGCACCGCGGCACTTCACGGTGCTCTTCTTCCACGACGAGGCGGTCGCACTGGCCGCCGGACACCGGCCGTGCGCGTTGTGCCGTCGCGCTGACTACAACGCCTACCGCCAGGCGTGGTCGCAGGGCATCGGCGGCGCCGTCCCGTCGGCGAAGGACATGGATCGGCGCCTGCACGGCGAGCGGATCGTGCGCGGCACCCACCGCCGGCGCCTGCACCCGCGCAGCTGGGCCGAGCTGCCATCAGGGACGTTCACGATCGTTGCCGGCATGCCCGCGCTGGTGCTCGACGAGAGCGTCGTGCCCTGGACGCAGGCGGGTTATCAGCGCCCGCTCCCCCGCCCGTCACGGGGCACGGCCACGGTCATCACACCGCCGTCGAGCATGGCCGCGCTGTCGGCCGGGTACCGCCCGCAGGTGGATCCAGGTGCCCGCCGCGGGCCGGCCTAGCCAGCGGAGTGGCGCCCGGCCGGCAACGGTGACCGAACCGAGATGGGGATTGCCGCCCGGCGCGGCATAATCGAAGCAATCCGGCAATAGGCCAGAGCGCCGGAGTGCGTCCGGAGGCTGCGCACCAGAGCCATCCACCCGAACGGGGTGCTGTACCCAGTCATGAACGACCTGACCCGGACCGTATGGCGGGCCTTGCTCCTCGCCCGCGACCGGGTTCGGGCGAGCCCAGCGGCGCCGTTGGCGATTGTCGGCTTCGCCGCAGCCACCCTCACCGTCGTCGCCGGCGGGCGGGTCGGCACCGTCAAGTCGGTCATCCCGCTCACCGACTGGATGGGGCTGCTGTCGGTTCAGGGACGCCGTCCCGGTGACTACCTGCCCGGCTCGCTCATGCTGACCGGCATCGTCGCCCTGGTCGTGCTGTGGATCATCGCAGTTCGGCTGCACCATGGCGGCGAGTACCCCGAACGCCGCGTGTGGTGGATCGCAGGCGCGTGGTCGGCGCCGTTCGTGTTCGGACCACCGATGCTCAGCAACGACGTGTGGACGTATGCGGCACAGGGGCTCATGCTGCGCAGCGGCTTCGACCCGTACCGGGTCGGCCCGTCCGCGCTGGGCAATGTGCATGCGGTGGCCGCGGTCGACCCCTCCTGGCGCAGCGTGCCAAGCCCGTACGGACCGCTCGCGACGACCGTCCAACATCTGGCCATCGCGATCAGCGGCGGCAGCCCGCTCGGCGCCGTCATCGTGTTCCGGGCGCTGGGCGTGGCGTGTTTCATCGCCATCGGGTTGCTCGCGGCCGACCTGGCCGGCCCGCGGCGTGCTCAGGCCCTGACGTTGACGATCCTCAATCCGCTGCTGCTGCTGCACGTCGTCTCCGGCGCGCACCTCGAGGGCATCATGGTCGCGCTGCTGCTGGGTGCCGTCGTCGCGGCCCACCAACGGCGCTGGCTGCCGGCCATCGTGCTGGCCTGCGCTGCGGGATTGGTGAAGGCGCCGGCGTTGATCGCCGTGCTCGCGATCATCGTCATCCACAGCGACGGCTATCGGGGCTGGCCCGCGTGGCGGGTCGCCGCGCGCGACGTCGTCGTGGCGGCGCTCAGCGTCGTGGGGCTCACCGCGATCGTGCACAACGGGTGGGGCTGGGTGCATGCGCTGAACACCCCGACGCTGGGCCACACCGCGCTCGCTCCGGCAAGTCTGATCGGCGACATGTACGACCCGGTTGTCAGGGCCGCGTCCTTCGACGACCTCGCCGCGGGGGGTCGCATCACCGCGATGCTCGCCGCGGTGTGCATCGTCGTCTACCTGACGGTGACGGCGCGCCGGCGCGCCCTGGCCCACACCGTCGGTTACGGGCTGCTCGCTGTCGGGCTTCTCGGCCCCGTTCTCTACCCGTGGTACATGCTGTGGGGCGTCGTCGTCCTGGCGCCGACCGCGCGCGCCGAGCGCCGCGACTGGATCGTGTTCATCAGCGGGTACGCCTGCGTTCTCATCCCGCCCGGATTCAACGGTGCGATCTCGACGAAACTCAGCGTGCTCGCGCTGGCCATCGCAGCGGGGATCATGGCGGCGCGGGCGCGGGCGCGTCGGCGCGCGGGGCCACCACCGGCGATGGCCGCTGGTGCGACGGACGGCGAACTGGCGGCGCGGTCTGAGTCCCCGGTGCCCACCAAGCCGGCAACTCCCAGGATCAGCGTGGGCGGCTGAGGATCCGAGCACCACGGCCAGGCACGGTCGTGATGTTGCGGGTCGTCGCGTACTCGGGGCGTCCTACGGGCTCGATGTCGACACGGGCCAGCACGGCCTTCAGCACGGCCTGTGCCTCGACCATCGCCAACGCGGCGCCGAGACAACGGCGGATGCCCCCGCCGAACGGGATCCAGGTGGCCGGCGGTGGGCTGCCGTCCAGGAACCGCTCCGGGCGGAAGTCGTCGGGGGACGGGTAGAGCGACGGCGTGTGCTGGACGAGGTAGATCGAGGGAAACACGACGACGTCGGCGGGCAGGTCGTAGCCACCGACCCGTACCGGCTTCGCGAGCCGGCGCGCCACCTGGGCGATCACCGGGCGCAGTCGCATGGACTCCTTCACCACGGCTTCGAGGTAGCGATCATCGTCCTCGTCGGCCGCCTGCTGCGCGCGGTGCAACACCTCGGGGTGGCGCGCCAGATCATGGAAGGTCCAGGCCAGCGTCGACGCCGTCGTCTCGTGCCCGGCGAGCAGCAGGGTGACGAGGTGGTCGCGCAGTTCCGCGTCGCTCTGGCTGGGGTCGGCGGCGAGCAACTTGGACAGCACGTCAGTGCGCCCGGCCAGATCGGGCACGGTGCGCCGCTCGGCGATCTCGGCGTACAGAAGCGCGTCGGTGGCCTCCTTGAGCCTGCGGAAGCGCCGCCAGGGACCGACGGCGTCCAGGCGCGGGTAGAGCCAGCCGAGAAAGACCACCGGCCCGATCTTCACGAGCCGGCGCAGCATCGGGCGCATCTCGGTGAGCCGGGCCTCGTCGGTGACGCCGAACACGATCTGCAGGATCACCTCGAGGCTGATCTCGTTCATGTACGGGTGCACCGCGAACGGTTTGCCCACCGGCCACCGCTTGACCTGCTCGGCCGCCAGGCGCTGCACGACGTCGCCGTAGCCACGCATCGCCTCGCCGCGAAACGCCGACATGACCCGTTTGCGCGCGCTTAGGTGGGTTTCTTCGTCCAGGAGCAGCACTGAGTGTTCGCCCATGATGGGCCCGAGGATCGCGTTGCCCTCGCCGGCGTGGAACGTGCTGGCCGGGCCGGCGAACACCGCGCGGATGTGTTCGGGCTTGGCGAGCACCACGCCGCGGCCGGAGGGCGCCAGGTGCACCGAGAACACGTCGCCGTAGCGCCGGTGCCAGCGCGGGCCGATCCAGGTCCGTCCGGTCATGAACAACACGGTCTGCACCGCTGCCGGCAGGCGCGATCCTGGCGGCAACCCCGCCTCGGCCGGGGACTCGCGCCGGGTGAGGAAACGTTCGGTGACTGCCACGTCGGATCTCCACTCTGGCTACAGGGGTCCCCCCGATTTATACATTCGTATATGACGGATGTCTAGACCCGGAGACTACGATGCGTGGCGTGGGACATCGGGAGCAGTTGCTCGCGGCCGCCCGGCGGCTGCTCGAACAGCGCGGATACGCACACATCACCGCGCGGGACCTGGTGGCCGAGTCCGACACCAACCTGGCCAGCATCGGCTACCACTTCGGGTCCAAGGCGGCACTGCTCAATGCGGCCATCGAGTCGGCGTTCGAGGACTGGTCCGATCAGCTCGCCGCGCTGGTGATGGCCGACCCCGTCGCGACTCCGATCCAGCGCGCGATGGCCACCTGGGTCGCGGTGATCGATAGCCTGCCTGCGCGCCGACCGATTCTGCAGTCCTACGTCGAAGCACTCGCCCAAGCCCAACGCGAACCCGGCCTGCGGGCCCAACTCGCCGCGCACTACCGGCGGGCCCGTGCTCGAGTCGCCGAACTCGTCTCCGAGTCACTGGCCGACGGCACGCTCGCTGACGATCCGCGGTGCCGCGCGATCGCCACGTTCGTCATCGCCGTCTGCGACGGCCTGTCGATGCAGTGGCTGCTGGATCCCGAAGACTCGCCCAGCGGAGAGGATCTGCTGGCAGGGCTGGCCACCGTCTGGGCAGCATCGTTCCCCGCGGTCTGATCAGCGGCCCTTGCCCCCGGAGACCTCGCGCACCGCAGGACGCACGTCCGCAAGATAGACACACGCGACCACGACTGAAATCAGGGAAATCATCCCGACCGGCGGCGGGATGTAGGTGCCGAACAAACCCGAAAGCACCAGGATCGCCAGCCAGGCCGGCTTGGTCATCTTGTCTACGGCCGGAAACGCTGCGGCCTTGCGCGTCGCGCAGTCGATGACGGCCCACACCCGCAGCGCGGTGAGTCCCCAGAACAAGACGTGGTCGGTCCAGATGTAGATGAGATTGAGAACCGCCACGAGCACCAGCCTACCGATCCATTCGCGCTCGCGCCGCGCGATGAAATGCGCCCGACAGCGCAGCCCGCCCCGCTGCATCACCGGGGCGGGGCAACTGCGGGCACTTTCAGCGTGCCGACCGGCCGTTGGGCGGCCGGTCAGCACTGCGATCAGGACTTGGCAGGAGCCTTCTTGGCCGGAGCCTTCTTGGCCGGAGCCTTCGCGCTGGTCCGGGTCGTGGCCTTGCGGGCCGTCGCCGGGGCCTTGCCGGCCGCTGACGTGGTCTTTCGCGCCGCTGTGGTCGTCTTGGCCTTGCTGGCCGCTGTCGCAGCCGTGGTCTTGCGGGTCGAGGTGGCGGCGGCCGGCTTCGGGGCAGGCTTGGTCGTAGCTGCCTTGGGTGCGGACGCGGGTGCGGCCTTGGGTGCGGCGGGTGCCTTGGCGGTGCGCTTGCTTCCGCGGCCCGTCAGCGCCTGCACCGGCTTGACGACCCGGTCCTGCACGGTCTCGACGACCGCGCCGGTGAGTGACTCGGCGCTCGTCACGATCTTCGCGACGCGCTTGTCGCTCTTGGCTGTCGTGTACACCTCTTCTGCGCGATCGGTGACGGTGGCGGAATAGCCCTTGGCCTGGACGATGTAGGGCTCGATCGCGGCTCTGATCGCGTCGAGGTTGACGGCCTTCTCAGCCTGGCTGACCAGGTCGTGGACGGCCTCGGCGGCCTTCGCGGTGAGCTCGGCGACGTTGTTCATGGCCTGCCCGGTCACGTCGTTGAGCTGTGTCTGGGCTTGGCCGAGAACCTGCTTGCCCTGATCAAGAGCGGCGTCGGCGTAGGAACGGATGTCTTTGGTGATCGACATGGTTGTCACTTCCCTGCTGGTGTCGGATGGGGTTGATTGCGGTGAGTGGTGACCGGCGAGCTGTCGACGGCCGCGGCGGGTGTTTCCGGCGCCTCGGATTCCGCAGCCGCGAGGAGCTGGGCGTTCTCCCGGTGGAACGACTCGTAGATATCGATGAGGACTTGCTTCTGCCTCTCGCCAAGGCCCTCGTCGGCGAGAATCGCAGAGACCAGCTCCGGATCGCCGTCGCGGAACTCGAGGATCCCGGCGCGGAGGTAGAGCTGCTCGGCCGAGATGCGCAGCCCCTTGGCGATCTGCGCCAGGATCTCCGCGCTGGGTTTGCGCAGCCCGCGTTCGATCTGGGAGAGGTACGGATTGGAGACCCCGGCCAGCCGGGCCAGCTGACGCACCGAAACCTCGGCCTGCTCGCGCTGCTCCCGGATGAATTCTCCGATTGTCGCGCCAGCCCGCTTCGCCTGCTCCTTCGGCCCGTCAGCAATCACCTGTTCATTCTGACGACTAGTGCTAGCAAAAGCAAGCGCTCAGCTAGCGACCCTTGTCACAACACCCGGTGCCCGCGCCCGCGGGTTGCGGGTTCTGACACTAGGCTCTCGCGCGACGGCGGAGGGGCTCGCCGAAACCGCGACAGCCGGGGATCCGCCGCCGGCGCGCCAACGGTCCCTACCTCATCCAGAGGTAGCAGGCATGCCCGGAGACACTGCACGAGACACGCTGGGGGCTCAGCTGCCTGCCGTCGTGGCGATCAGCCTCGGCGGCGGAATCGGCTCGGTGCTGCGCTACGGCCTGGGCCGGGCAGTGCCGACAGGCACCGGCGGCTTCCCGGTCGCGACGCTCGTGACCAACCTGCTCGGGTCCGTTCTGCTCGGCGCGCTGATCATCGCGGTAACCGAGGTGTGGCGCCCCCATCGCCTGGTCCGCCCCGCGCTGGGCACCGGGCTGCTGGGGGGATTCACGACCTTCTCGACGTTCGCCGTCGAGCTACGCGGGCTGAGCTCGGCGGTCGCCCTCGGATACCTCATGGCCACCGTCGTCGGGGGCATCGTGGCGGCGGCCGCCGGCATGGCCGCGGTGCGGCGCATCGAGCCACGGCTCCATCCGGCACCTGAACACGAGGCCGTCGACCCCTACGACCCTGATCTGCCGTGATCACCGCCACGCTGGTCTTTCTCGGCGGCGCGGTGGGAGCCCCCCTGCGCTACCTCACCGACCGATGGGTGCAGGCACACCACCTGCTCCGCTTCCCGTTCGGCACCCTCGCCGTGAACCTCGCCGGCTGCTTCGTCGCGGGGCTGGTCGCCGGCGGGGTGTCGCACGCCGGTTGGCCGACCGGCGTCCAGACTCTCCTCGGCACGGGTCTGTGCGGCGGGCTGACCACGTTTTCGGCGTTCTCGGCGGAGATGGTCGAACTGCTGCACGGCCGGCTCGCGCTCCGGGCGATCGGGTATCTGGCCGCGAGCGCGGGCCTGGGACTGGGGCTGGCTGCCCTGGGCTGGGCGATCGCCTAGGCCGCTTTTCCCCGCTGGTGGTCGCTTTGGGTGCCGGAAACCGGTCACCAGCGGGGAAAAGAGGCGGGCGGACGGTCACCAGCGGGGAAAAGCAGGCGGATCCGGCGCGGATCAGAGCGAATCGAGCGGGCAGGTCAGGCCGGATCAGCCGGCGTCGATCGACACCGATGAACCGAGCACGGTCAGCTCGACGTCGTCGGGCAGCGAGCGCTTGATCACCGCGAGGGCGATCGGCCCCAGCTCGTAGTGGTGCACGGCTGTGCCCAGAAAACCGATGGCTCGGCCGCCGGCCAGCTCGACGGGCGTTGCGGCGGGCGGCAGCACATCGGACTCGCCGCCCAGGTGCAGCAGCACCAGCCGGCGCGGCGGCTTGCCGAGGTTCTGCACCCGCGCGACGGTCTCCTGACCGCGGTAGCAGCCCTTGTCCAGATGTACCGCCGGGCCGATCCAGCCGACTTCGTGCGGGATGGTGCGGT
>QHCC01000034.1:16803-17190 GCA_003243915.1 Pseudonocardiales bacterium
CCACAGGCCGGCCAGCTCGGCGCCGGCAGTTCGCAGCAGGTCAATGGTGGCTGCGGTCTCGGCGCGCGGCACGATGAGGTCGGCGGCGTCGGCTGCCGGCCAGGGCATGCGGCGCACGAATCCGCCGCCGGTAATCGGGACTGCCCGCCCGGTGTCGGGGACCGGCAGCCGCGCGCTGGTGAGCACGTCCGCGGTGCTCGGGCCGACCAGCGACACGAGCGCCCATGCGCTGGATACGTCGACGGGTTCGACGCGTTTGAGGAACCGCATCATCTGCAGGTAGCCGAGTACTGTCGCAGCGGTTCCCGGTTCGGTATCGATCCAGACGGCGCCGCCCAACTCGCTGAGCTGCCAATGCTGCTCGACGTGCCCGTGCGGGGACAGGAC
>QHCC01000035.1 GCA_003243915.1 Pseudonocardiales bacterium
CTGTTCGAGTCCTACGCCGTCACCCTGGTCGCCGCGCTGATCCTGGGCCAGACCGCCTTCGGTGCGAAGGGCCTGCTGCTGCCTCTGATCATCGGCGCCATCGGCATCGTCAGTTCGGTGGTCGGCATCCTGACCACCAAGCTGCGCGAGAGCGACCGCAACGGCCTCGTCCCGATCAACCGTGGCTTCTTCCTCACCGCGACGGCCTCCGTGGTGCTGGTAGCGATTGCTTCCTGGACGTTCCTGCCCGCCACGTTCGGCGAGCTTGCCCACAGCGAGAAGGGCGCCACCGGCAACCCGCGGCTGATCGCGATCGGAGCGGTCGTCATCGGGGTCGTCCTCGCGGTGCTGATCCAGCAGCTCACCGGTTACTTCACCGACACCGTCCGACGCCCGGTCAAGGACGTCGCCGACACCTCGCTCACCGGCGCGGCGACCGTGGTCCTCGCGGGCATCTCGCTGGGCCTGGAGTCGGCGGTCTATTCCGCCGTGCTCATCGGCGGCGCGGTGTTCGGCGCGTTCCTGCTCGGCGGCGGCAGCACGCTCGTCGCCCTGTACGCCGTCGCCCTCGCCGGCTGCGGCCTGCTCACCACGGCCGGCGTCATCGTGGCCATGGACACCTTCGGCCCGGTGAGCGACAACGCGCAGGGCATCGCGGAGATGAGCGGCGACATCGACGAGAAGGGCGCCCGCGTCCTGACCGACCTCGACGCCGTCGGCAACACCACCAAGGCCATCACCAAGGGCATCGCGATCGCCACGGCCGTGCTGGCTGCGACCGCGCTGTTCGGCTCGTTCAACCAGGCCTGGCAGGACGCGATCTCGTCGACCAAGGGCGCGATCAAGGACGTTGTCGACGGTCAGCCGGTCTACAACGCCGGCAAGCTGACAAACCTGTCCTTCCAGCTCAACCTCTCCCAGCCCAACAACCTCTTCGGGCTCATCGTCGGCGCGGCAGTCGTATTCCTGTTCAGCGGCCTGGCCATCAGCGCCGTCGGCCGCGCAGCCGGCCGGGTCGTCTACGAGGTTCGCGCTCAGTTCCGCGACCACCCAGGGATCATGGACTTTACCGAGAAGCCCGACTACAGCAAGGTCGTCGACATCTGCACCAAGGACTCGCTGCGCGAGCTGGCGACGCCGGGGCTGCTGGCGATCTTCGCGCCGATCTCCATCGGCTTCCTGCTCGGCATCGGCCCGCTGGCCGCCTACCTCACGGGGGCGATCGGCGCCGGCGTGCTGATGGCGATCTTCCTCGCCAACTCCGGTGGCGCCTGGGACAACGCGAAGAAGATGGTCGAGGACGGCGTGCACGGCGGCAAGGGCAGCGATGCGCACGCCGCCACCGTCATCGGCGACACGGTCGGTGACCCGTTCAAGGACACTGCCGGCCCATCGATCAACCCGCTGATCAAGGTGATGAACCTGGTCGCCGTGCTGATCGCGCCCGCCGTGGTGAAGCTGACCGTCGGCGAGCACGCCTCGACCGGTCTGCGCATCCTGGCCGGTGCCGTCGCGTTCGCGATCATCGCGGCAGCCGTGATCGTGTCCAAGCGGCGCAGGGTGTCGATGGGTGCCCCAGCCGGCCTCGAGTCGGTGGAGGCCGCGGCAGCCTGACGCTTAGCGTTCGACGGGCGGTCCTGACTGCGGGCGGGGCCGCCCGTCGCATTGTGCGAGAGAGGACGTCATGACGCAGTTCTCGCTGTTCGGGGCAGCCGTCGCCGAGCCCACGCTCGACGATCTCGACGGCGTGCTGCTCGCGGGTGGGCACTGGGCCCGTTCGGCGGCGGGGGCGCGGCTGTCCGTCGTGGTGGCCGAGCGCTGGCGCGCCGACGCGTTGGCGGCCGCCTTCGCGGCCCGCGGCGTCGGCTGCCCGGACACCGTCGTGTCGGCGACGGGTGGGTTCGCCGCCCGTACCGCGTTCCACGCCGATCTCGTCGACGCGGCGGCCCGGTGGACCCGGGGCGCCAACGAGGGACCGCCCGCGAGTCTCGTCCTCACACCGGGAGGGCTGCGGCTGTGGGTGATCGCGGCGGGTCAGCCCGACGACGTCGGCTACCTGCTGGCCAGCGCCGATCCCGACGACGCCGTGCATCTGGCCGGGGGCGCGCAGCTCGCGCGGCTGGGGCTGGCCGCGGTGTCCATCTCCTCGCGCGGCGCTCCCGGCTGGCGGGTCACCTCGGTCAAGCGGATCCGTCGCCTGGTCGAACTGCTCGGCGAAGCGCCGCCCGGCGCCGGGCAGACGTGGCCCCGGGCGCGCTGAACCCTCGCCACGGTGTCGTGATGTACCGTCCGCGGCGGGCGGCCTCCCGGCCGGAAGGACAGCTGTCAGCACGAGACGAGGAGTTGAGTTGGCGAGCAAGGGCGCGAGGACGGGCACCAAGCTGGTGATCGTCGAGTCGCCGGCGAAGGCTAAGACGATCGGCGGATATCTGGGCGACGGGCTACGTCGTCGAGGCCTCGATCGGCCACATCCGCGACCTGCCCCGCAACGCTGCCGACGTGCCCGCCGAGTTCAAGGGCGAGGCGTGGGCCCGCCTGGGCGTCAACACCGATAACGACTTCGAGCCCCTGTACGTCATCAGCCCCGACCGCAAGGCGCAGGTGAGCAAGCTCAAGGCACTTGGTGAAGGACGCTGACGAGCTCTACCTGGCCACAGATGAGGACCGCGAGGGTGAGGCCATCGCCTGGCACCTCGTCCAGACGCTCAAGCCGAAGGTGCCGGTGCGCCGGATGGTCTTTCACGAGATCACGCCGGGCGCGATCGCCGCGGCCGTCGCATCCCCGCGCGAGATCGACGAGCATCTCGTCGACGCGCAGGAGACGCGCCGCATCCTGGACCGGCTCTACGGCTACGAGGTCAGCCCGGTGCTGTGGAAGAAGGTGTTGCCCAAGCTGTCGGCCGGGCGGGTGCAGTCCGTGGCCACCCGCATCGTGGTCGAGCGCGAGCGGGCCCGGATGGCCTTTCATACCGCCGAGTACTGGGACGTCGACGGCATCTTCACCCCCGTCGAGCCCAAGCCGGGCGACCCGGACGCCTTCTCGGCGACACTGGTCGCGTTGGACGACATCCGCATCGCGACGGGCCGCGATTTCGACTCGGCCACCGGACGGGCCGGCGGCGACGTGCTGCATCTGGACGAGGCGGGGGCCCGCGGGCTCGCTGCGCGGCTCGAGGGACGCCCCTTCGAGGTCAAGCGCGTCGACGAGAAGCCCTACCGGCGCCGGCCCTACCCGCCGTTCATGACCTCAACACTGCAGCAGGAGGCCGGCCGCAAGCTGCGCTGGTCCTCGGCGGTGGTGATGCGCGTGGCGCAGCGGCTCTACGAGAACGGCCACATCACCTATATGCGAACCGACTCGACGAACCTGTCGCAGACGGCCCTGGCCGCGGCAAGATCCCAGGCGCGCGAACTCTACGGCGACGCCTACGTGCCGGCTGAGGCCCGTACGTACACCCGCAAGGTGAAGAACGCGCAGGAGGCACACGAGGCGATCCGGCCGGCCGGTGACACGTTCCGGACCCCGGGGGCGGTGGCCAACCAGCTCAGCTCCGACGAGTTCCGCCTGTACGAGCTGATCTGGCAGCGCACGCTGGCCTCGCAGATGGCCGACGCTGTCGGCACCACCGTGACGGTGCGCATCACCGGCGAGTCGGTGGCCGACGAGCGTGCCGAATTCAGCACCTCCGGCCGGACGATCACGTTCGCGGGTTTCCTGCGCGCCTACGTCGAAGACATTGATAGCGACACCGCGAGCGGCGCCGAGAAGGACGACGCCGAAAAGCGCCTGCCGCAGCTCGTCGCGCGCGATGCCCTGTCCGCGCGTGCCTTCGAGCCCAACGGGCACTCGACCTCACCGCCGGCACGCTACACCGAGCCGTCGCTGGTGAAAGCCCTCGAGGAACTCGGCGTGGGGCGCCCGTCCACCTACGCCTCGATCATGCAGACCATCCAGGACCGCGGCTACGTCTGGAAGAAGGGGCCGGCACTCGTCCCGTCGTGGACCGCGTTCGCGGTGATCGGGTTGCTGGAGTCCTACTTCGCCCGGCTCGTCGACTACGGCTTCACCGCCTCCGTCGAGAACGACCTCGACGACATCGCCTCGGGCGAGCGCTCGCGCATCGAGTGGCTGCGACGGTTCTACTTCGGCGCCGAGGGCGAGACCGACGCGCACCGCATCTCCGGGCAGGGCGGGCTGAAGCGGCTGATCGCGGACCGGCTGGAGCAGATCGACGCGCGCGGGGTGAATTCCATCCCGCTCGCCGACACCGGCGTCATCGTGCGGGTCGGCCGCTACGGCCCGTACCTGCAGCGCGGCGAGTCGACCGAGGCGAGTGACCGGGCGTCCATCCCGGACGACCTCGCGCCGGACGAGCTCACGCCGGAGAAGGTCGAGGAGCTGCTGTCGGCGCCCTCGGGCGACCGGGAGCTGGGCACCACCGAGGACGGTCGCGACGTGACCGCGAAGTCGGGGCGGTACGGGCCCTACGTCACCGACGGCGCGAAGTCAGCGTCGCTGTTCAAGTCGATGTCGCTCGACACGATCGCGCTGGCCGAGGCCGCCCGGTTGCTGACGCTCCCGCGGACGCTGGGCAGCCTCGACGGCCAGGACATCACCGCGCAGAACGGCCGCTACGGGCCCTACGTCAAGAAGGGCACCGATTCTCGCTCGCTGGCGACCGAGGAGCAGCTGTTCACGGTCACCCTCGACGAGGCCACGGCACTGTTCGCGCAGCCGAAGCTGCGCGGGCGTCAGTCGGCTGCCGCGCCGCCGCTGCGCGAGGTCGGTGCCGACCCCGTGTCGGGCAAAGCGATGGTGATCAAGGATGGCCGCTTCGGCCCGTACGTCACCGACGGAGAGACGAACGCGTCACTGCGCCGGGGCGACGCGGTCGAGGAGATCACCATCGACCGCGCCGCCGAACTGCTGGCCGACCGTCGCGCCCGCGGGCCGGCCAAGAAGCCCGCGAAGAAGGCCCCGCCGCGCAAGTCGCCGGCCAAGAAGGCCGGCGCCAAGAAGGTGGGCGCGAAGAAGGCTGCACCCAAGAAGGCCGCGGCGGCGAAGGCTACCGAAGCCACCACTTAGTGTCGCGCGACACTGATGCGGCTGATGCGGCCGTTGCGGAGTCATCTCGGCACGCTGAGATCGCGATCACTGCCGCTGTTCTCGACCGGTTGATCAACCCACGCCTGGTGCTTCCGGTCGGCTGATCCTCGGCACGGCACGGCACGGCACGGCACGGCACGGCACGGCACGGCACGGCCCGACACGGCACGGCACGGCCCGACACGGCACGGGTCGGGCTGCCGGCCGGCATCGTCGGTCTGGGTTCAGCCCTGCTGGAACTCGAGGCGGTTGCCGAACGGGTCGAAGGCGTGGAATCGGCGTACCCCGGCGATCTCGCCGTTGCCGGGCGTGCACGTATGCCCTGCGGTCGCCAGTGCGGCGCCCAGGTCGTCGAGATCGTCGACGAGGAAGGCCGGATGGGCCTTGCGGGCGGCGGCGAACGGCTCCTCGACACCCAGATGCAGCACGGCGGTGCCTGCCCGGAACCAGCAGCCGCCGCGGACGGCGAGGGCCGCAGGTTTCGGCACCTCGGTCATCCCCAGCACGGCGCCGTAGAACGCGCGTGCCGCAGGCTCCGCGCCGACCGGAATCGCGACCTGGACGTGGTCGTACCCGATGATCATCTCAACCCCCTGAACCGTGTTGCCGCCGGACGGGCGGGCGGCGGCGATCTGCACCACGGCCGTGATCACGGCTTGTGGGCGACGGCGAAGATGCGGTGGAACGGGAACAGCGTGCCGCGCTCGGTGGCCGGATAGGCCTCGCGCAGTGCCGCGGCGTACTCGGCTTCGAACACGTCTGCGGCCGGGCGCGGGTCACCTGCGTCGGGCGCTCGCTGCCCGGCCAGGGCGTCCAGGACAGGCCGCAGCCCGGTGCCCCGGACCCAGTCCAGCACCGGGTCCGCGCCGGTGAGCACGTGCAGGTACGTCGTCGCCCACACGTCCACCGTCAGCCCGGCGACGAGGAGCACGCGGGCATAGTCCTCGGGCGAGTGGACGGCATCGTGGTGCCGCAGTACGTCTCCGACGAGGGGCGCCCACCGCGACGACGTCGCCAGCGAGCGCATCAGGGTGTGCGAAGGCGAGTCGAAGTTGCCCGGCACCTGGAACGCCAGCCATCCGCCGGGCGGCAGGGCCGACGCCCACCCCCGTACCAGGTCCTGGTGCTGTGGCACCCACTGCAGCGTGGCGTTGCTGATGACCACATCGGCGTCCTGCGGCATTGCCCACGCGGTGACATCCTCGACCCGGAACGCGACGCCTGCCACGCCCGACGTCCGCTCGATCATCTCCGGTGAGGAGTCCAATCCCTCGACGAGCGCGGCCGGCCAGCGGGTGGCCAGTAGCGCGGTCAAGGTGCCCGGGCCGCAGCCCAGGTCGACGACGCGCCGCGGCGAGGCACACCCGATGCGGGCGAGCAGGTCGACGAAGGCCCGTCCCCGCTCGTCGGCAAACTGCGCGTACTTGTTGGGGTCCCACCGCATGAGTAATCCTCTCGACGTCAAGGAATATATCTTGAAGTCAAGAGATATGGCACCATGAAGCGGTGACCGACGAAGTGGACGAGATCGTCGCGGCCTGGCGCCGCGAGCGTCCCGACCTCGACGTCGCACCGCTCGAGGTGCTCTCGCGCGTCAGCCGGCTCGCGGCCGTGCTGGACGAGCGGCGGGCCGACGCGTTCGTCGAGCACGGCCTGCAGGCCCATGAGTTCGACGTCCTGGCCGCCCTTCGGCGCAGTGGTCAGCCATTCGAACTGACCGCCGGGGAGCTGTGCGCGCTCACCCACGTCACGTCTGGCACGATGACCAGCCGGCTCGACAAGCTCTCGGACCGCGCCTTCGTCTCGCGCCACCCGGACCCCACCGACGGTCGCCTGGTGCGGGTGCGCCTCACCCCGATGGGCCGCCGCCGCATCGACGCCGCGTTCTGCGCGCTGCTCGACACCGAGCACGACCTGCTCGCGCGGCTGCCCGAGTCGGCACGCGAGCCCCTCGTCGCCGCGTTGCGTGACCTGCTGCTCGCGGCGTACGCCCGGGCTGGCACCTAGAGCTGAGGGCACGCCCAGAGGGCGATGTCGCAGTCCGGACTGCGTCGGGGTGCGCGGCTAGGCTGGGCCCGAAATCCCGATCCCTGAGGGGGGATCCCATCAGCGCCGACAGTCCGGCAAGCCCCGACTCGTCAGGAGTGCCCGCGGGCCCGCCCTCCGCCGTCTCCGCCGCCGCCTCGGTCTCATCGGTAGCAGCCATCCGCGGCGTACTTCGCGTGACGGCATTCCGGCGGCTCTGGTACGCGACCGCGCTGTCCAGCTTGGGGGACTGGCTCGGCCTGCTCGCCACCACGGCGCTGGCGACCTCGCTCGCCCACGGCTACCAGGCCCAGAACTACGCCCTCGGTGGCGTGCTGGTGGTCAAGCTGCTGCCGGCGATCGTCCTGGGCCCTGTCGCAGGTGCGTTCGCCGACCGGTTCGACCGGCGCCGCACCATGGTCGTCTGCGATGTGATCCGGTTCGGGCTGTTCCTGACGATCCCCATCGTGCACACCATCGCGTGGCTGCTCATTGCGAGCTTCCTGATCGAGTGCGTCAGTCTGTTCTGGTTGCCGGCCAAGGATGCCTCGGTTCCAAACCTGGTGCGCCGCGACCAGATCGAATCCGCCAACCAGCTCAGCCTGATCACCACCTACGGCCTCACCCCGGTGCTGGGCGCGGCGCTGTTCTCGGTGCTGTCGCTGGTCACCAACGTGCTCGCCCGGCACCTGCATTTCTTCCGGGCGCAGCCGGTGAACCTCGCGCTCTACTTCAACGCGACGACGTTTCTCACCTGTGCCAGCGTCGTGGTGTTCATCACCCAGATCAGCGGCCACCGCAGCGCTCGCGCCGTCGAGGAGCCGGCCAGCCTTCTCAGCCTGCTGCGCGAGGGCGCGGCCTTCGTCCGGCATTCCCGGTTGATCGGCGGTCTGATCATCGGCCTGGTCGGCGCGTTCGCCGGTGGCGGTGCGGTCATCGGTGCCGGCAAGATCTTCGTCTCCAGTCTCGGCGGGGGCAACGCCGCCTACGGTGTGCTGTTCGGTTCGGTGTTCGTCGGACTCGGCTCAGGCTTGGCTTTCGGGCCCCGCATCGCGCGTGGACTGTCCCGACGCAGGCTGTTCGGGCTCTCGATCGTGCTGGCCGGCACCTGCCTGGTCCTGGTCGGCGTCATGCCGCAGGTGGCCCTGGCAATGGTCTTCGTGCTCGGGGTCGGTTTCGGTGCCGGCGTCGCCTACCTGGCCGCCATGACGTTGCTGGGCACCGAGATCAACGACGAGATGCGGGGGCGGGTCTTCGCACTGCTGCAGTCCCTCATTCGCGTCGTCCTCATCCTCGCGCTGGCCGCGGTGCCGTTCGTCGTCGCGCAGGTCGGCCGCCGACGGATCTCGATCGGTGGGCTGCACGCCACGGTCGACGGCACCCGTTTCGTGCTGATCGCCGGTGGGCTGTTCGCCGTCGCGGCCGGCCTGTTCGCCTACCGCAAGATGGACGATCGGCAGAAGATGTCGGTGTTGGCCGATCTCAAGATGACGCTGCGCGGCGACACCTCCGCTCGGCGCCGGCTGCGCAGTGGCGGCGTGTTCGTGGCCTTCGAGGGTGGTGAGGGCTCAGGCAAGTCAACGCAGATCGAACTGCTCGCGGCCGCACTGCGGGAGACCGGGCGGACGGTCAGGGTGACCCATGAGCCCGGCGCCACCCGCGTCGGTGAGCAGATCCGCCACCTGCTGCTGCATGGCGAGGACCCGCTCACGCCGCGGGCCGAGGCTCTGCTGTTCGCAGCCGACCGAGCGCTGCACGTCGACACCGTCGTCCGACCCGCGCTGGAGGGCGGCGAGGTCGTGCTCACCGACCGCTTCGTCGACTCCTCGCTGGCCTATCAAGGTGCCGGCCGCGAGTTGACCGTCGACGACGTGCACAGGGTGTCGCGCTGGGCCACTGGAGGCCTGAGCCCGGATCTCACGGTGCTACTCGACATACCGGCCGCGCAGGGCCTGGATCGGGCTCGCGGGCGGGCTGCCGCCGACCGGCTGGAGGGTGAATCGCTCGCCTTCCACGAACGTGTGCGGGAGTCGTTCCGCCATCTGGCCGAGTCCGCGCCGCGCCGCTACCTTGTCGTCGACGCGCGCCGTCCGGTCGACGAGATCGCCGCGCAGGTGCTCGGTGTCTTCGAAGGCATGTTCAGCCCACGCCGGCAGGTGCTGCGGCACCAGTCGGCCACCGTCCCGGCGAAGCAATGAGCCCAGGAGAAGCCCCGGTCTGGGACGCCCTGGTGGGGCAGGACGATGCGGTCGTCGCGCTGCGAGGTGCCGCACAGGCCGCCACGGACCTGACGCATGGCCGCCCGGCCGCTCCGGGCGCGATGACCCACGCCTGGCTGTTCATCGGGCCGCCCGGCTCGGGGCGCTCGGTGGCCGCGCAGGCCTTCGCCGCCGCGCTGCAGTGCGAGCGTGACCCCGACGTCGGATGCGGGCAGTGCTCGGCCTGCCGCACCGTACGGGCCCGCAGTCACCCCGACGTGCGCTCGGTCGTGCCCGAGGGTTTGTCGATCTCGGTCGAGGAGATGCGCGCCGTCGTCGCGGCTGCCGCCCGCCGGCCCGCGCTCGGCCGCTGGCAGGTGGTCGTGATCGAGGACGCCGACCGGCTGACCGAGCGCGCGGCCAATGCACTGCTCAAAGCGGTCGAGGAGCCGGCTCAGCGCACCGTGTTCCTGCTGTGCGCCCCGTCCTCGCATCCGGACGACGTGCCGGTGACGATCCGTTCGCGGTGCCGGCTCGTTGCGCTGCGGACGCCGCCCGGTGCAGCCGTTGCGGCGGCGCTGCAGCGCGAGGGCCTGGACGCCGCGACGGCCGACTGGGCGGCCGCCGCCGGGCAGGGTCACATCGGTCGCTCGCGCCGGTTGGTGCGCGACGCCGCCGCGCGTGATCGGCGCGCCGCGGTGCTCGCGATCCCAGCGTCGCTGAGCACCCTGCGGGCCTGCCTCGCCGCGGCCGACCACCTGGTGGGGGCCGCCGAGGCGGAGGCGGTCGCGATGTCCGGGGAGCTGGACTCCGACGAGACCGAGGCGTTGCAGACTGCCCTGGGCGCGGGCGGCACCGGCAAGGGCACGGCGACGATGGCTCGCGGCATGGCCGGTGCCGTCAAGGACTTGGAGCGCCGCCAGAAGTCCCGCGCCACCCGGACCCAGCGCGACGCCCTGGACCGCGCCCTCGTCGACCTCGCGGCCTTCTATCGTGACGTGCTGCTCGTGCACTCCCGCTCCCACGTGGCGCCGGCCCATCCCGACTTCGCCGACGACGTGCGTACGGTGGCCACCCGGGTCGGCCCTGCTGGTGTGTTGCAGCGCCTGGATGCCGTCCTGGCCTGCCGCGAGGCCCTGGAACTCAACGTCAAGCCGCGGATCGCCGTCGAGGCGATGACCGCCGCCCTCCGCCTACCCTGACCGCCCCAGCTGCTGCCCCCTACCGGCGGCCCGAGCGGGCTAGGGTGGCCGGCGTGGGCATGGTGTGCGCCGTCGTCTTCCAGCGGCAAGGGCGGCTGTACTACGCCGACCCGGGCGAGCTCCTCCCGAGCGTGGGTGAGCATGTCCTGTACCCGACGGACGCTGGCGCCGAGGTGGCCGAGGTCATGTGGGCGCCGCAATGGGTGAGCGACGACATCGGCGGGCTGCCCGTCCTGGTCGGGATGGCCGCCGCCGATGATCTCGACGCGGCGACCCGCTCGCGCAAGAAGCGCGCCGCAGCCCGCGTCGCTGCCAAGCGGCTGATCCGCGAGCACGGGTTGCCGATGAAGCTCAGCGGCGTCGACTATGCCGGTGACGAGACGACGGTCTACTTCACCGCCCCGCACCGCGTCGATTTCCGGGCACTGGTCCGCGACCTTTCCGCGACGCTCAACGGCCGTGTTCAGCTGCGGCAGCTCTCCGCGCGTGACGAGGCGCGGCTGACCGGCGGCATCGGCTCGTGCGGCCGTGAGCTGTGCTGCTCGACCTTCCTCGTCGACTTCGAGCCGGTGTCGGTGCGGATGGCCAAGGACCAGGACCTGCCGATGAACCCGATGCGCATATCGGGCGCCTGCGGCCGGTTGATGTGCTGCCTGAAGTACGAACACCCGTTGTACCAGGACTTCGCCGATCAGGCGCCTGCCGTCGGAGCGAGTGTCGAGACGCCCGATGGCGAGGGCACCGTCGTCGGGCACAACGTGCCGGGCCAGGCCGTCGTCGTTCGGATGGCCGCCGACGGGCGTAAATCCGCCTGCGCGCTGGCCTCGGTGTGCTCGTCACGCAAGGCCTACGTCGGGCGCTCGGCCACCGTGGCCGACTCGCCGGAGCACTCATGATCGGGGGACGACGATGACCGAACGCGACACGCCGTGGCCGCCGGGCACACCGTGCTGGGTCGACTTGATGACGACAGACCTCGAGGCCGCCAAGCAGTTCTACGCCCCGCTGTTCGGATGGCACCTCACCGAGGGCGTTCCCGAGGCAGGTGGGTACGTGCTGGCCGAGATCGGCGGCCGTCCGGTTGCGGGGTTGGGCGCGATACAAGAGGGACTGGAGCACCCACCGGTCTGGACGACCTACCTCGCGACCGACGACGCCGCGGCCACCGCAGAGCAGATCACCGCTGCCGGTGGCCAGGTCGTCATGCCAGCCATGGACGTCATGGGCCTCGGCGTCATGGCGGTGGCGCAGGACCCGACCGGCGGCACGTTCGGCATCTGGCAGTCCAAGCAGCACCATGGCATCGGCCTGGCGAATGATGCTGGCTCACTGACCTGGAACGAGCTCATGACCCGCGACTACGCGGCCGCGAAGGACTTCTACGGCGCGGTGTTCGGCTACACCTACACAGAGATCGGCGGCGAGGGCTTCGACTACTCCACGATCGAACTCGGCGGAAACACCGTCGGCGGGCTGGGCGTCCTGGCGGCGCAGGTCCCGGCCCAGGTGCCACCACATTGGCGGGTGTACTTCGCGGTCGACGACGCCGACGCGACGGTGGCGGCGGTGACGGGTTCGGGTGGCTCGGTACCGCGTCCGGCGCAGGACATGCCCTTCGGCCGGCACGCCGATGTGGCGGACCCGCAGGGAGCGATGTTCTCGATCATCAAGCCGGCCTCGCCGGGCTGATCCGTCCGAACCGCTACATTTGTCCTCCCGATCGGGCGAGAGGCAACGCAATGACGAGCACTGACGACGACCTGCGGGCGCGTCGCGACAAACTCGTGCGCGAGCACATGGACTCGGAGAACGCGTTCGACTTCGACACCACCCTGCGCACGTTCGACCATCCCCGCTACGAGATCATCGCCACCGGGCAGGTGATCGAAGGCGCCGCCGACGTCCTGACGTACTACGAGCAGACGCGCGCTGCATTTCCCGACTGGCACAGCGAGGTGGTCGCGCTGCACCACGCCGACGAGGCAGTGATCGTCGAGTTCACGCTGCGTGGCACTCATCAGGGCAGCATGTTCGGCGAGACGCCCAGCAACCGGTCCTTCACCGCACAGATGGCGGCGTTCTTCCTGTTCGAAGGCGACCGCCTGGTCTGCGAGCGCACCTACCAGGACATGGCGACGATCCTCAACCAGCTGGGCCTCAGTGGCGCCGACATCGCCTGACGGATCCGGTATCCGGGTCCGTCCGATCCAGACCGGAACAGTGCGGATGCGCCCGGCGCAGCTGGCGGCCCGGAGCGACTCCCGGCTGGAGCGCACCCCCTTTGGCCGGGTACTCACCATCCTGCGCGACCGGGAGTGGACGGCGCCGTTGCCGTTCCTGACGTTTCTGATCGAGCATCCCGAGGGCCGGTTCCTGTTCGACACCGGTGAACTGTCGCCGTCCTCGGCGATGACCGCCGCGGGCAGCCGCGGCATGGCCGAGCGGATCATCCGGCGCATCCACCCGTTCCTGCGCCGCGGCCTGGACATCGACGTGCGCCCGGCCGACGAGATCGGCGCCCAGCTGGCAAACCTCGGCGTCGACCCCGAGCGCGACCTGGCCGGGGTGGTGCTGTCGCACCTGCACCACGACCACGCCGACGGCCTGAGCCAGGTCGTGGGGCCGCCGGTTCTCGTCAGCCGCGAGAACTACCGGGCGGCCAGCGGGCTGGGCGGCCTGAGCCATGGCGCGCTGCCGCAACGCTGGCCGCGCCGGTTCGATCCTGAACTGATCGACCTCAGGCCCGACGGCGGCGCCTTCGAGAAGACCTATCCGCTGACTTCGGACCGGCTGCTGCTGCTGGTCTCGACGCCGGGGCACATGGCCGGCCACATGTCGTTGGTCGTGCGCGCCGACGACGCGACCTACCTGCTCACCGGGGACGCGACCTACTCGCAGGAAGCGATGCTGGCGGGGCGGGTCGACCGGATGGCAGAAGACGCCGACGCGGCTCGGGTGAGCCTGCGGGCGATGGACGCGTTCGCCCGCGCCGAGACGGCAGTCGTGCTGCCGTCACACGATGCGCACTCAGTGCGCCGTTGCGAGGAACGCGAGCCCTACGCGGCCGAGTGATCCTCGAGGCCGGCCGGGCAACCGTTAGACTCGGCCGGTCGCGGGCTGCCCGCGCGCCGCCTTAGCTCAGTCGGTAGAGCACCTCACTCGTAATGAGGTTGTCCGGAGTTCGATTCTCCGAGGCGGCTCCACATACCTGTTTTACGGGGCGTGTGGCGCTATTCAACACCTACCGAAATCGGCCGTGACCCCGGCTTGACACCCGAATTGGTTGTCATTTCCGGCAGAATGTGACATCAGCCGGAACCGGACGGCATCAGATCCGCAGCGCCGCGTTCGCGCAGCTGACAAGATGATCGTCGCCGCGTCTCGCCGCCACGGTTGGATCGCGGTTGATCCCTACATGTAGGTCCACGACGTGAGATCGGGTGGACAGTGGATGGGGACGCAGGAAATTCGGGCGTCCCCCACCGCCGAACAAAGCCTGTCGCGATCGCGCCAATGGCTCCGCCGGTGCGCCGAAACGCGGCGCGAGTACGCCTGAAGGACGACGTCGAGAGAGACCTCGATGTCCTGCGGGTCTGCTGGTACCCGCGGCCGCTGTCGAGCTGGTGCGCCAACTCGCGAAGAAGCGGCGCACACCCCCATCGCCGACTTCCCCAGTCGCTAGCCGACCGTCGTCCGCCGGGCCGTGGTGATCTTGTCGACCATGAGCCCGGCTCTTGCCGGTGAGACCACTCCGCTCGGTCGGTTCAATGACCACCCGGAAAGGCAGCGCCTCGGGCGGCTCGGGCGTGTATGGACACACAGTGACGGAATCGGTGTCGAAGTGGTTGTCCAGCAGGATCCCCGCGGGGCGTGGTTTGCCGGCGTAGTCGGACCCGCCGGACACGGTCCAGATCTCCGCGCGCCTCACTCGTCGGGCCAGTCCGACACCGAATCGGTGAAGTCCTGGTTCTCGCGGACCGCCCCACCTACTAGTGTCGCGTGTCGGAAGTATGTTCACCGCCTGCGGCGCCCTGACGCGCGCCGGCCGCGTTGTCGTCGTCGGCCAGACAACAGCGGTATGGCCTTCCTCCTCCGCCTTGCCGGACACGCGTCAGGATCACCGCATCCGGCAAACGACTTCCGACACGTGACACTAGGAGCACCGACGAGGCGGGATCGTGCCCGACCGGGCCGGCCCCGCCTTCGCGCGCCCGGCGGGGATGGTGGGCGGTGCGGCACAACAGATCGGACTCAGCACAACGCGCCCGGGAACACACCCGCGCTGCCTCCTCTGGGCACGCCGCTGTCCGCGTGGTCGATCGGTACGTAGCGGCCGTCCCCGCCGACGCGTCGGGCTGGATCACCCAGCTGTCCACGCTCACCGATCAGATCGCGGCCCCTTCCGGCCAGATCGGCGACGCCGACCTCGACGACCTGTCAGCCGCGCTCGAACTCGCCCAGGCTGCGGTCGCCGCCCGCACCCGCTGGCGCCTCCACCACTTCTGACCACACGCAGCCGCAGTTCGGGCCCCTCGTGCCGACGCCGGCGCGGATACCCGTGTCCGGAGGCGCTGCCGCCCGGGTCAGGTCAGGTCATCCGCACGAATGGAACCGAATGCCCGACTCGTGCGCCCTACTATGCGTGACCATGAGTGCTGTTCGGCCCGCGCCGCTCGCATTCGACGACTTCTATCGCGAGAACTACCGGTCGATGGTCTTCTTGGCCCGAGCGACGACTCAATCGGTGGGTATGGCCGAGGAGATCGTTCAGGACGCGTTCGTTCAGCTCTACCAGCGCTGGGATCAGGTCGGCGAGCCGCGGGCGTGGCTCAGGCGGGCGGTGCTCAGCCTTTGTACATCGTGGGTGCGTCGCACCGTGCGTGCGCGGTCGGTACCGATGATCGCTCTGGACGAGAGCAGGCATGATCTCGATGCCTCGCTCGACATCTGGTGCGCGTTGTCCCGCCTTCCGCCGCGGCAACGAGCCGCGGTCGTGCTCCGATACGTCGAGGACTTGTCCGAGCGCGACATCGCCCATGCCCTTGGCTGCCGGATGGGCACGGTCAAATCCACCCTCAGCCGTGCCCGACAGACACTCCGATCGGAGTTGACGGATGACCGTGACTGACGAGCAGATCCGCGATTCGCTGCGCGCAAGCCGTGAGCGGATGGTCCTCAATCACCAGGACGAGACGTCGGTCCAGCTGATTCGCCAGCGCGCCGCCACGACGCCGACTCGGCGAGTCCGCCCCCGCTGGGCGTTGCCTGCGGGGATTGCCACCGGCGTCCTCGGGCTCGGGGCATCGGTCGCGGTGGCGGTCACCGTCACCAACGATGGCAGCACGGATGCGTTTCGACACCTGCATCCCAATAAGGCCGATGCGACTGTGACCAGCGAGCAACCGCACGCGCTCCTCGGCAACCTCGCGCTGGCCGGAGGTGGCGAGATCCGCGCCTACGTCACCACCCTGCCCGGTCGCGCCGCCTGCGTCCTGGTCGAACAGTTGACGCCAGCAGGCGCGCAGATCGACAGCATCGCCTACTGCGGCGACGAGTCGGCGAGGCGAGCGGACCTCAGGCTGCTCAACGGAGCAATGATCGGCTGGGTGCCCGACCGCATAGTCTCATCGGTCCGGGTCAGCGGGCCGGGCTACGACAGCACAGCGCGGGTCGTCGCCCAGCACTTCGTCGTTCCTGCCGCAGCATCGGGTTCGACCGAGACCGTGACCGGGCGAGACACCGCGGGCCGGCCCGTTTCGGTGTGGTCGGTGCCGGTCCAATAACATTCCAGATTACCTTTGCACTCTTGACTTCCGGGCGTGCTCCGGAGTAAAACTGCCGCTAGTTGTCGGACATATCCCGACAATGCCCATCTTATGGGCTAACCGGTCGGAAGCCGCGGAGGTTCGCAATGGATTCTGCACGCGCGAAAATGATGCTTTCACTACTCGTGATCAGCGGAGTCATCCTCGGTCAGGGATTGCTGGCCCCCTCCGCGTCCGCCCACACGTCGAGCACGTCGATCCAGACGGTGACCGACGCCGGCGGCTCGGTGACCAGCGTCTCGGGAGGCACAGCGGCGAGCAAGCAGGCGTGGCTGGCAGCCCATCCGGTCTCGACAAGGGCGGGCACCATAACACCCAACTACACAATTTCGAACAAGGAGTTGTACAGCTCAGGACGCACCAATATGTACGGTTCCTACAGCTCGGTGAGCGGCAAGACCGACGCCGACGTCACCTCCGGGTGGGAAGAGTACGCCGACTTCAAGAACTCCTCCGCCACCGTCGACTGGTGGGGCGGAAGCCCAGTCAACGCGCGTGAACTACAAGCGTCGATGAAATGGGAGGTGCACGGCCTCGACGTCTCTGTCTCGATCCCGGCAGGCGTGGGGTTCTCACGATCGGGGACTTCGATCACGTGGGAGCCGCCGGCGGTCGGAAATACCTGGCACGAGACCCTGAGCCGGTCCGCCTCGGTCCATTTCTGGACTCCGTTCACGTTCTATTCTGAGTATTTCTGGTCCGACGCCAACGTTCTGCTCGGCACGACCTGGTACTACGTCAAAGGGAATTAGCAGGTCACATACGCGGAACTGAACGGAAGCTCCCATGGCCGACAGGCGCGTGCGATCAATCATCGCGTGCCTGTCGGCCACCGTTCTGGGGCTTTCGGCCTGCACCACCAGCGGCGGTAGCGCGCGATCACATCCGTCCGTTACCGCGGCGGCGCCGGCAGTGGCGCCCCTGGTGGACACCGCACGGGACCTGCTGGCGGCGTCGTGGGCGTCGAACGGCAGCCTCGGCTTCTTCGTCGAGGCACCGGAGATCGCCCAGGCGATGTCCTTGTACGACACGCGCTGGTGGCTGGAGGTCTATAGCCACCAGCACCGATCATTCCCACCCGGTCTCGACAAGGCGGCGCTGCGCGCGTGGGCGCAGCCGCTCGCAGCAGGACAACCGGCCGGCGGCGGCGGCGACGCCTCGGATCTGCCGCCGCTCGAACGCATCGACGACGGCGTAGCGATCCTGACCGCACTCGGTGGAACGATCGATGCCCGTCCAATCGTTGGCGCGTTGAATACGCTGCGCGACGGAGCGATGTACCGGTCCGGGGCCAGCAAGACTGCGGACTGGGGCGACACCTTCCTCGCGCTGTCCGTGTACCGCCGGATTGGAGTGACACCGCCGACGCCGGTGATGGCCGGTGTGTCCGCCCAAGTGGACCGTGCTCTGGCCGATCGGTCCCCGGCTGACCTGTTCGATGTCACCGTTCCTGCGCTGTCCTCGCTCACCAAGACCTTCGCGTCATCAGCGCGCGCCCGGTTGCGCACCGAAATGCAATGGATCGGCACCCAGCTCGCCGAGCTCCCGGCGCTGGGACGCGTCGCAGTGGCGACGACGCTGACGCCACTGCTGGCCTGGGTGGGCCTGCCGCGCTGGTCCGTTGCGCAGGTGTGTGCCGGCCTATTCGTGTCGCCGTCCGGCGTCGCCGCGTCCAACTCGGACGTGCCGGATCCGCAACTGTCCGCGAATGCCCTCTCGCTGGGCTGCACCACGAAGCAGGACGTGCCTCCGTGGACAACGTCAGGTTGGCCGAACCGCAACGCCGTCGAAGCGTCCCTGCCTGCGTCGGTGGACGGCATGCGCGTCGCCGCCGGTGCGGGGACCACAGAGCACTACGTCGGCACGCTTCGACGTGAGCTCGCTCAGGTATGGGCTCCGGCGCTCGCCGCCAAGCCCAGCACACCTGTGGCAGTGGCGGCGGACCTGTTGTCGCGTCAACTGCATGTGCCTCTCGTCGCGCCGGCCTCCAGGTCGGGCGTCGAAAGGGCGCTCGCCAACCCCGACCCGGCGGCTGCGACAGCCGAGCTGCTGCTCGGACTCGTCACGTTTCCGCGGGGCATAGGTGACGGCACCGTCCCGGCTCGAACGCCGTCATCGCCAATCGACGCGCGCACCAGCCGGCCAGGCGCGGACCTGGCCGTCGCGATCGCCGACGAGCTGCGCGCACGGCTGACCGGAGACCTCACGTTCCACGCCTCGGCAGCGCGGACGATGCTAGCGCTGTACTCGACGTCCCTGTACTCGCTGAGGCCGTCGACGAAGGCGTCCCTTATCGCCACGATCTTTGGGTATTGGATTACCAAGCATGCGTTGCCGGAGGCTCGTCTGCGCGCGAGCGGAATCTGCACCAAGGGCTATTGGCTATGCCACGATGACAGCTCCTCGACGCAGGTGCCCGCGCTGCAAACCGCTGCTGCAGCACAGGTCCTGCTCCATCCGACGAACGATTCGTATCCCTTTGGGTTCTGAGCGTTTCGGCCTCGCCGCGCTAGAACCGAACCGGTGCGACTCGAAGACCGCCGGAACTCATGGCCGTCGTCCCCATACGCGCCCGGATCCGCTCGAGGCCGTTGAGTACTGTCTTGCCCGCATCCGCAAGCGTGTGCAGGTACTTCGCTGTCGTGCTGATGCTGGGGTGATCCATGCGTTCCTTGACGACTTGGAGGTCGGCACCTCCGGCGAGTAACCAGGATGCGTGGGCGTGCCGCAGTCATGGACTCCTACGTTGAACCTATGCCTGCTGCCGCGACCGCCGGCTTCCAAATATTCAGTCGGAACCAGGCGCGTGGGATATGGCCATCGGTGGTGAGCCGACGAGGTGGTCGGGAACGGTCCATACCGGTAGCGCGCCGCTGCGCTCGATAGCTGGCGCAGGCGTCCCGGCAATGCCGGCATCAGCAGTTTCCGGGGCTATATCCGCTGAGGGTGCCCTGCCGGTACTGGCGCCCTTGACCATTTGGCTCGGTCAAACCGAGGGTGGCGGGGCTGGCCGCACATCTGGGCGGCGGCGTCCCGGGCCGATGGGCTGGGGAGCGGTGAACAGCAGATCGCTCGCACTCATTCCGGTTGCGTGGGCCGCAAGTTGATCGAAAATGGTCGCTCAGCACGACGCGCCGCCATTCCTGGTCCTTGGGATAGGGCTTGACGACAAGCCGCTGTCCGTCGGGTTTGAAACGTGGCGTTGAGTTCCACGGCTACGCGGGACACGACTACGGCCGGGGCGCTCCTGTCTAGGCCGCCCGCGCGTAGTTCGGTGAGCTCGCCCCAGCGCAAAACCGGTTTCCACGTCGGTCTCGACGAGCAGTTGGATCTCTTTGCTGAGAAGCGTGGCATGGATTGCGGAGAACTGTTCGGGGCTGACGATCCGTCGCGGGCGACTGGGCACCGGCGGAGTCCTCACTCCCATGCAGGGTTGCAAGAACGTGACCTGGTCGCTGAGTGCGGGTGGTGAAGATCGCGCTGAGGACGGACATGCAAAACTTGATCGTCGGAGGCTTGACCCCGTCGGTCTGAAGCTTGCGCACCCACTCGCGGACGCTGGCTGGCAGGATTTCGATCATCGGCAGGTCACCGAACGTGGGCAGGATGTGACGATCACGCTGGTAGGTGTAGGTCTGCCGGGTGGTGAGCTCCATCAGGTGATTGGGCAGCCACTCCTCGGCGACGTAGCTCCGGAAACTCCGACGGCTCCGTTGCAGGGTCCCGACGCGTCCCTCCAAGACCTTCGTCTCGGCTCGCTGCCGCGCCTTGTCGGCGTCCCGCTTGTGAGCAAACGTGCCGGCCGACTGACGCCTGCCGTAGATGTCCCTGTAGTTCGCGGTGTAACGCAGTTTGCCATCGCTTCGGACGCGTCTGCGTGACTGCCCCTAGGCCTCCTGACCCTCTCTTGACCCCGCATCACGAGCTGAAATCTCCCGCCACCAGACGACACGGGATGACACCAGAGCCCTTATTTTTAAAGGGCTATCGTCGTGGAGGTTCAGCAGAAATGCACCCTCCAAGAACAGAGAGACTTCGCTCGTAATGAGGTTGTCCGGAGTTCGATTCTCCGAGGCGGCTCCACCGGCGTTGGCTCTATTCCAGCGCGATCGCCGTCAGCACTGCTCAGGCCGCGATGGTGACGGTGGTACCCACCACCGCCCAGCTGAAGAACCACGCCATCGTCGCCCCCGGCAGATGCACGCAGCCGTGCGAGCCCTGCGTGCGGTACAGCGGACTGCCGTAGGGGAACCTCTGCCAGCTCGAGTCGTGGATCCCGTAGTCCCCGTCGTAGGGCATCCAGAAGCGGACCGGATACGCCCCGCCCGCCGCCGGGTGCAGGACCGTGTTCGGCACCCTGGCCTGAACGCGCCAGGTGCCCAGCGGCGTGGCGTTGCCGTATGCGCTGGCCCCGGTAGTCACCGCCGTGGTCAGGATCTGGTGCTGTCCCGCGCACATCCGGGCGACCTGACCGAGGACGCTGACGATGAACCGTTTGGCCACCGTTGTGGTGCGGCAGCCGTTGGGCAGGCGGTTGGACCAGACGACCCCGTTCGCGTTACGCAGCATCAGGGTGCCGTCGTTTGCCATGACCAGACTGTTCGTCGCGCTCGAGGTCGTCGTACCTGTGTCCCACACCGTGCGGGTCCCGACGGCGAGCACCAGGTCGCCGTCGTGGCGAACCCCGAGGTGTGCACCGGCATGCCACGAGCGCGCCACCCAGACCGGGCGGCCGTGATGGAGGATGAACAGGCTCCCGCTGGACCACATCGTCGCGACGTAGGCCCCGTCAGCCGAGCGCAGCGATCTGCCCGGCTGAAGGGTGCCACCGGTCGGCAGCGTGTTGGTCGCGGTGGTCGCAGCCCCACTCGCTGCCGGCATCAGTAGTACCGCCAACCCCGCGGCGAGGACGGCGGCCGCGAGCAGCGCCACCAGTCGTTTCACGACCCTCCCGAGATCACGAGCACATGTTAGGACGATGTCAAGCGATCGTCACCTCAGGTAGTCACCCCGGCATGCAGTCACCCCGGCGCGCGGGACGCCGTTCGGGACCCTGGCCGTGCAGTGCGCGAACCCGTGACGTCGGGCTACGCGGTGACCTCGACGCCGTTCCAGAAGGCGAAGTGATCCTTGATCTCGGCCGCGGCGTCCTTGGGCTCCGGGTAGGTCCACGCGGCATCGGTGTTCACCGCCCCGTCGAGCTCGATCGAGTAATAGGACGCGGTGCCCTTCCAGGGGCAGACGCTGTGCGTGTCGGACTCGCGCAGCAATTCGGTGTTCACCGCTGAGCGCGGGAAGTAGTGGTTGTTCTCGACGATCACGGTGTCGCCCTCGGCGATGGTGGTGCCGTTCCAGGTGGCGCGGGCCATCAGCGGTCTCCTTCGATCTGCTGCCCGGTCTGTCCGGGCGCAGGAGTAACGCGGCCCCAGCGGCGTCGATTCCGCCGACGCGCAGGAATCGGGAGCCGCAGTCCTTACGGCTTGAGTCTCCTCGGCGGGACATCGATGAGCCGATGGGCCACGCTGGTCGCATGACTGAGCATCCCTCCCGCAGCTCGTCGCTGTGGTCGATCAGGTCCGAGGCCTCGATTCTGTGCATCGGATGCAAGGGGTCGATCCTCTCGATCGGCTCGGTCGGTTCGATCCTCTCGATCGGTTCCATCGGCTCGGCGCTGTCGGCGTTCTCGGTGGGTTCCGCGGCATCGCTCGGTTCGGTCATGTCGGCGCTGTCCGACCGGTCGATCATGTCCGCGCGCAGACGTCGCCGGATCATGGCCGGGTGATCAGCGCGCCGGTCGGCGCATCGGGGTGTGCGCGATGCCGTCCTCGATGAAGTCCGCGCCGCGTCGCTGGAAACCGAACCGTGCGTACCACCCGGCCAGTGGGGTTTGGGCGTCGAGGACGATCTCGCGCCCAGCGCCCAGTTCCAGCGCTCGGGTCACGAGCCGATCCGCCAGGCCCTGCCCGCGGACCGGGGCGGCCGTGGCTACCCGCCCGATCCGGGTGGCGCCGTCGGATTCGGCCAGCAACCGCAGCGTCGCGAGCACCGCTCCGTCGCGCTCGGCCCACACCAGCCGGGTCGACGCTTCGAGATCCCGTCCGTCCAGCTCGGGGTAGGCGCACTCCTGTTCCACGACGAACACGTCGACCCGCAGCGCGAGGATCCGGTACAGCGTTTCGGCGTCGAGGGAGGCGGCCGGCGCGTCGTACACGACGATTTCGGGGGCGGGCACGCAGCCGAGCCTGCCACGTCGTGTTGGATGGCAGGCATGACCAAACCAGTGATCGAGCAGCAGAGCGGCGAGCCGCCGGCAGACCTCAAGATCGACGACCTCGCGGTGGGCGAGGGCGCCGAGGCGAAGCCCGGGGACACCGTCGAGGTGCACTACGTGGGCGTCGAGTTCGACACCGGCGCGGAGTTCGACGCGTCGTGGAACCGCGGCAAGTCCATCGAGTTTCCCCTCAAGGGGCTGATCCAGGGCTGGCAGGAGGGCATCCCCGGCATGAAGGTCGGCGGACGGCGCCAGCTCACCATCCCGCCGGAGAAGGCCTATGGTGCGGCCGGCGGCCGGCATCGGCTGTCCGGCAAGACGCTGGTCTTCATCATCGACCTGCTCGGCGTGCGCTGAGGGCTGCTCTCGTCGGCCGCGGTGATCGACTCGCACGAGGCGCGATGTGCGCCGCCCAGCCGTAATCAGATGAGAGTTGATCACGCGGCCAGTCCGGTGCCTTCCCTCCGGGAGCCTCCGGATTCCAGGCCCCCGAGGGGTCCGGAGGCACGGTGCCCAGCGACCGAATAGACTCGAAACATTCAGCTCGTGAAGCCGTTCACAAAGTCGCGCGGCGTCCAGCGCATCAGCGAGACGGGAGTGTGCGATGACTGCACCCGGCAGCGCCGTCCCGCGCCCCACACCCGTCGCAGCCGCAGCGCCCGCAGCAGGTCCAGGAGCTTCAGAAAGCCCGGCAGCCACAGCAATTCCGGCCGTCACGACAGATCCGGGCCCGGTCGCTAGTACCGACGCCCGCTACTCCGCCGACGTCATCGTCGTGGGTGCCGGGCCGTCGGGCAGCAGCGCCGCCTACTGGCTGGCCACCGCGGGCCTGGACGTCGCCCTGCTGGAGAAGACGACGTTCCCGCGGGAGAAGGTCTGCGGCGACGGCCTCACCCCGCGCGGCACCCGCGCACTGATCGAGATGGGCATCGACGTCAGCCAGCAGGCTGGCTGGCTGCACAACCGGGGGCTGCGGGTCATCGGCGGCGGCCAGCGATTGCACCTCGACTGGCCCGAACTCACCACCTTCCCCGCGTACGGCCTGGTCCGGCCCCGCGCCGACCTCGACGCCCTGCTGGCCAACCAGGCGGTGAAGGCGGGCGCCCGCCTGCACGAGCAGACGACGATCACCGAGCCCGTCCTCGACGCCACCGGGCGCGTCGTCGGCGTGAAGGGCCGCACGGCAGACAAGGTGCCCGTCGAGTACCGGGCTCCGCTCGTGCTGAGCTGCGAGGGCGTCTCCGGAAAGCTCGCGCAGCGGCTCGGCGTGCATCGCAACGAGCGGCGCCCACTGGGCGTCGCGGTGCGCAGGTACTACACCAGTCCCAAGACCCACGACGACTACCTCGAGTCGTGGCTGGAGCTCTGGGACGGCAAGCCCGACGAGTCCGATCTGCTGCCCGGCTACGGCTGGATCTTCGGGATGGGTGACGGCACGGTCAACGCGGGCCTGGGCGTGCTGAGCACCAGCGCCGGTTTCGGCAAGACCGACTACCGCGCGATGCTCACCGCGTGGCTGGACAACACTCCCGAGGAGTGGGGGCTGCGCGAGCAGAACGCCACCTGCCCGACCCGCGGCGCCGCGCTGCCGATGGGCTTCAACCGCACCCCGCACTATCTGCGGGGACTGCTGCTCGTCGGCGACTCCGCCGGCTCGGTCAACCCGTTCAACGGCGAGGGCATCCCGTACGCGATGGAGTCGGGCAAGTTCGCCGCCGAGGCCGTCGTGCAGGCCCTTGCCCGCCCGGACGGCCCGAGCCGGGAGCGGGCCCTGCAGGCCTACCCCGAGCGCATGCAGCAGGAGTGGGGCGCTTACTACCGCCTCGGCGGTGCGTTCGTGAAGCTGATCGGCAACCCCCGCGTCATGCAGCTGTGCACCCGCCACGGTCTGCCCCACCCCGCCCTGATGCGGTTCGTGCTCAAGCTGTTGGCCAACCTCTCCGACCCGCCCAGCATTTCCAGCGGCGACGTGTCCGACCGCGTCATCCACGTCTTGACCCGGCTCACCCCGGCAGCCCGTTAGGCAAGCGGCACCGTCTAGCCTTTGCACCGCGCAACACCGATACCGGACACAGAGGGGAGTAGGGCCCACATGCTCGCGCCGTACCTGCCGATCGTGCTGCTGTTCCTGCTGGCGCTCGGCTTCGCTACCTTCTCCGTCGGCATCGCGCCGTTCACCGGTCCGCGCCGCTACAACAAGGCCAAGCTCGACTTCTACGAGTGCGGTATCGAGCCGACCCCGCAGCCACTCGGCCCCAACCGCTTCCCGATCAAGTACTTCCTGACCGCCATGCTGTTCATCGTCTTCGACATNNATCGAGATCATCTTCCTGTACCCCTACGCCGTCGCGAACCGGGCGCTCGGCCTGTTCGGTCTGGTCGAGATCATCCTGTTCATCGTCACCGTGTTCGTCGCCTACGCCTACGTCTGGCGCCGCGGCGGGCTGGACTGGGATTAGGCACCATGGGCATCGAAGAGAAACTCCCCGACGGCGTCCTGCTGGCCAGCGTCGAGAAGCTCGTCAACTGGACGCGCAAGTCCTCACTGTGGCCGGCGACCTTCGGGCTGGCCTGCTGCGCCATCGAGATGATGACCTTCGGCGCGCCGCGCTTCGACTCGGCCCGCTTCGGCATGGAGGTCTTTCGGGCCTCGCCGCGGCAAGCCGACTTGATGATCGTGGCCGGCCGGGTCAGCCAGAAAATGGCGCCGGTGCTGCGCCAGATCTATGACCAGATGCCCGAGCCACGGTGGGTGCTGGCCATGGGGGTGTGCGCCAGCTCCGGCGGCATGTTCAACAACTACGCGATCGTGCCGGGCGTGGGCCACATCGTGCCGGTCGACATTTACCTGCCCGGCTGCCCGC
>QHCC01000036.1 GCA_003243915.1 Pseudonocardiales bacterium
CCGGCCGACTACGCCAACCACATCGACAAGTGGCAGTTCACGGTGCCGTTCGTCTGCGGCGCGACCAACCTCGGTGAGGCGCTGCGGCGTGTCACCGAGGGCGCGGCAATGATCCGTTCCAAGGGCGAGGCCGGCACCGGCGACGTCTCCCATGCCACGACCCACATGCGCCAGATCCGGGCCGAGCTGCGCCGCCTCTCCACTATGTCCGAGGACGAGCTGTACGCCGCGGCCAAGGAGCTGCAGGCCCCCCACGACCTGGTCCTCGAGGTGGCCCGGGCGGGAAAGCTGCCCGTCGTGCTGTTCACCGCCGGTGGCATCGCCACACCGGCCGACGCGGCGATGATGATGCAGCTCGGCGCCGAGGGAGTCTTCGTCGGCTCGGGGATCTTCAAGTCCGGCAACCCGGCCCAACGTGCCGAGGCGATCGTCAAGGCCACCACGTTCTACGACGACCCGGACGTGATCGCCAAGGTCTCCCGCGGCCTGGGCGAGGCGATGGTCGGCATCAATGTCGAGGACATCGCGCAGCCGCACCGCCTCGCCCAGCGCGGCTGGTAGCACCCGCTGTCCATGGCCCGACCGCGGATCGGCGTGCTCGCGCTGCAAGGTGACGTACGCGAGCATGCGCGCGCACTCGGCGGCGCCGAGGCCGACGCTGTCGCGGTCCGGCGGCCCGCCGAGCTCGACGCCGTCGACGGCCTCGTGCTGCCGGGTGGGGAATCCACGACCATAATCAAGCTGGCCCGCATGTTCGAGCTGCTCGACCCGTTGCGCGAGCACATCGCCGCAGGGCTGCCTGTGTACGGGGCGTGCGCGGGCATGATCCTGCTCGCCGACCGCATCGACGACGGCGGCTCGCCGTTGCACGAGACCATCGGCGGAATCGACATGGCTGTGCGCCGCAACGCCTTCGGGCGCCAGATCGACTCGTTCGAGCAGGACGTCGCGGTGGACGGCCTGCCCGGCGGTCCCGTGCACGCGGTGTTCATCCGGGCGCCGTGGGTCGAATCGCTCGGGCCGCGCGCCACGGCACTCGGCCGGGTGAGCACCGGACGGGCCGCCGGTAGGATCGTCGCCGTTCGACAGCACAACCTGCTGGCCACGTCCTTCCACCCGGAGCTGACGGGTGAGCAACGGATCCACGCGTACTTCTGCGACATGGTGAGGAAGGCATGAGCGGCCACTCCAAATGGGCGACGACGAAGCACAAGAAGGCTGTCGTCGATGCCAAGCGCGGCAAGCTCTTCGCCAAGCTGATCAAGAACATCGAGGTGGCGGCCCGCACCGGGGGAGGGGACACCGACGGCAACCCCACGCTCTACGACGCGATCCAGAAGGCTCGCAAGACCTCCGTGCCACTGGACAACATCGAGCGCGCGGTCAAGCGCGGCTCCGGGGCCGAGGCGGGCGGCTCCGATTGGCAGACGATCATGTACGAGGGTTACGGCCCGAACGGGGTGGCCATGCTCATCGAGTGCCTCACCGACAACCGCAACCGCGCGGCGATGGAGGTGCGCACCGCCATGAGCCGCAACGCCGCCTCGATGGCCGACCCCGGCTCGGTGTCCTACCTGTTCGAGCGAAGGGGCGTCGTCATCGTCCCCAGCAATGATCTGGCGGAGGACGATGTCTTGATGGCGGTTCTCGACGCCGGCGCCGAGGAGGTCAACGACCTCGGTGAGTCGTTCGAGGTGATCAGCGCGGTGGCCGATCTCGTCCCGGTGCGTGCCGCACTGCAGGATGCCGGCATCGACTACGAATCGGCCGACATGTTCTTCTTGCCGAGCGTGCAGGTGCCCCTGGACGAGGAGGGCGCGCGCAGGGTGTTCCGCCTGATCGACGCCCTCGAGGATCTCGACGACGTGCAGAACGTCTACGCCAACTTCGATGTGAGCGACGAGGTCATGCAGGCGGTGGACGCCGACTGATCAGCCGGACCCGTCTCAGAGCGGCTGCCGGTGCCAGAACCGGAAGAACTCGTTCCCGGCGACAGACAGGATGCGATCGGTGCCCGAGAGGTCGTAGAGGCGGTAGACGAAGTCGAAGAACCAGATGTTGACCTGCTGGATCTGCAGCAAGACGATCACGGCCAGCATTCCCCAGGGCTTGAGCTTCTCGGCGCCCTGCACGGTCGCCGGATCCAGGTACGGCTCGATGATGGCGTAACCGTCCAGGCCCGGTACGGGCAGCAGGTTCAGCACGGCAGCGGTCACCTGCAGGAACCCCAGGAAGGCCAGCGCGGCCCAGAAGCGCAGGTGCGCGCCGTCGTTCTGGTGGGCGTGGGCGACGCTGAGCAGGACGACCGCGAATGCCACGTTCGACAGCGGGCCGGCGGCAGCGGCAACGCTCTGCATCACCCTGTTGCGGAACGCGTGCCGGTGCAGGTAGACCGCCCCGCCCGGCAGCCCGATCCCGCCCTGGACGATGAAGAACAGCGGCAGGGCGATCGAGAGCACGGGGTGGGCGTACTTGAACGGGTTGAGGGTCAGGTACCCCGCGGCCTCGACGCTGTGGTCCCCGGCGCGGTAGGCCGCGTAGGCGTGGCCGAACTCGTGCAGGCACAGCGACACCACCCAGCCGGCCAGCACGAACACGAATACACCGAGATCCGCGGTCCGGGAGCCGGGCGTGTTGTCCCTCCAGCAGAGCCAGCCTGCGAGCACAGCCAACCCGACGATGGCCAGGAAGATCGGGCTCGGCCGGACCACTCCGCGGCGGCGCCGTTTGCTCAGGTCATAGACGGGCACCGTCTCGACGCTACGGGACGCCGGGATGGCGTGTCGGCGTCGTGGTCGGCGCCCGCGCCCGTAACGTGTCGAACGACCGTTCGATGAGATGAGGGCGAGCGTGCGCGTGCTGGGCATCGATCCTGGGCTGACCCGCTGCGGCGTGGGTGTGGTCGACGGCGCCGCGGGCCGCCCGCTCACGCTCGTCCACGTCGAGGTCATCCGCACGCCGGCCCAGGCGCAGGTGGGGCCCCGGCTGCTCGTGCTCGCCGATGCCTTCGCCGAGGCCATCGCGCGTTTCGCGCCCGACGTCGTAGCCGTCGAGCGCGTCTTCAGCCAGCACAACGTGCGTACCGTGATGGGCACTGCTCAGGTCGCCGGTCTGGCGATGGTGGCCGCCACCCGGGCCGGCCTTCCCGTCGCCCTGCACACCCCGAGCGAGGTGAAGGCCGCGGTCACGGGGTCGGGCGTCGCGGGCAAGGCCCAGGTCGGCGCGATGGTCACCCGGCTGCTCAAGCTGGCTGACACCCCGCGCCCGGCAGACGCCGCCGACGCCCTCGCGCTGGCCATCTGCCACGTCTGGCGCGGCGCGGCGCAAACCCGGCTGGCCGCTGCCGTCGAGGCTTCGGCGAGGATGGGCTGATGAGGGAACTGGAAGTCAGCTACGACCCTGACACCCTGCGCGAGGTGTATGCCGACCAGGCGGCTGTCCGCGAACGGATCAGCGACCTGCGCGCAAGCATCCCCACCGCGTCCGACTCGGTTGCCGAGCTTCTCGCCCGTGGCGAACTCGTCGCCCGGCTGCGTGGCCTCGGTGACCTCGACGACGCGCTGGCCGAGGGACGGCTGGCACTGCAGCGCGCCGAACTCGTCGGCACTCCGGTGCAGCAGCATCTGGCGGTGTTACGCCTGGCCCACGTGCTGCAGTGGCGCGCCGAGTTCGCCGAGTCGAACCTGCTGTTCACGGACCTGCTGACGTCCCTGGATCGGTTCGGACCCGTCATCGAGGCGTTCACCCACCAGCGGGCGGGTGAGAACGCCTATGACCAGCGGCACTACCCCGAGGCAATCGAACACTTCGCGCGCGCGCTGGCCATTCGTCGCGAGTTCGAGGCACCCGAGGACCAGATCGCTTCGTCGCGGCTGGCGCTGGACGCGGCGGAGCGAGGGGTGAAGGGGTCCACGTGATCGCCAGTGTGCGTGGGACGGTCGCGGCGGTGGGTCCGGACGGCGCGGTGATCGAGGTGGGGGGAGTGGGGCTGGCGGTCTCGTGTTCGCCGGGCACGCTGGCCCGGCTGCGCGTCGGCGAGGCAGCCCGCCTGGCTACCAGCCTGGTCGTGCGCGAGGACTCCCTGACGCTCTACGGTTTTGCCGACGACGACGAGCGGGCGCTGTTCGAGTTGCTGCAGACTGCGAACGGCGTCGGCCCGAAGCTGGCGCAGACCATGCTCGCCGTCTACCCGCCCCGGGAGCTGCGCCGGGCGGTGGCCACGAGCGACCTCGCCGCGCTGACCAGGGTGCCTGGCATCGGGCGGAAGGGGGCCGAGCGCATCGCCCTCGAGCTGCGCGACCGCCTCGGCTCGATCGACGGCTCGGACGGCCGCGTCGAGATGGCCGGTCTCACCGCCGTCGCACCCTGGCGCGACCAGCTCGCCCATGCCCTGGCCGGACTCGGGTTCTCCGGCAAGGAGGCCCTGGACGCCATCGATGTCGTGGCCGCCGACCAGCCCGAGGGCGAGCCCCCTGACGTCTCGGCCCTGCTGCGCCGCAGCATCCAGCTGCTGGGACGCACCCGATGAGCAACGGGGGGCGTGTCCTTTTCCCGCTGGTGGCCGCTTGGGGTGCCTCAAAGCGGCCACCGGCGGGGAAATGTCTTGTCCACCGCTCGGCCTTTTCCCGCTGGTGGCCGCTTGAGGTGCCTCAAAGCGGCCACCAGCGGGGAAAACCTGAACACCCGCGCGGGGCGACGTCGTGACGGCGCCCGAACAGGATCTCGTCAACCCGCTGCCGGTTCCTGAGGAGCGCGAGGTCGAGGCCAGCCTGCGCCCCAAGCGGCTTACCGAGTTCGTCGGTCAGCCGAAGGTCCGCGAGCAGCTCCAGCTCGTGCTCGAGAGCGCGCTGCGCCGCAACCTCCCCCCCGACCACGTCCTGCTCTCCGGGCCGCCCGGGCTGGGCAAGACCAGCCTGGCCATGATCATCGCTGCCGAGCTGGGCGCCCCGATCCGGGTGACGAGCGGGCCGGCGATCGAACGCGCCGGCGACCTGGCGGCGCTTCTCACCAGCCTGGGTGCCGGCGAGGTGCTGTTCATCGACGAGATCCATCGCATCGCGCGCCCCGCTGAGGAGCTGCTGTACATGGCGATGGAGGACTTCCGGGTC